>JAFTVD010000010.1 GCA_017465945.1 Alphaproteobacteria bacterium
GACTATCTAGACATCTATTTAAATATTTTTCTACATTATAAACCGGCATTAAAACCGACACCTTAGGCATAACAGATATTTTAGTCATAAAAAAGTCCTAGTGTTCATATTAAACGTTCGTTTTTATTTAACGTTTCTGTGGATATGGTGAAAAAATATTTTCGGGTGATAACATAAATATATCTTGCATATTAGCTTTTAGTATGGTAGGCATACAAAAACGAACGTTTAATATGAACACTAGGACTTTTTTATGACTAAAATATCTGTTATGCCTAAGGTGTCGGTTTTAATGCCGGTTTATAATGTAGAAAAATATTTAAATAGATGTCTAGATAGTCTATACAATCAAACTTTTAAAGATTTTGAAATTATTGCAATAAATGATGGTTCAACAGATAATTCTCCTAAAATACTAGAAGAATATACAAAAAAAGATAACAGAATAAAAATAATTACTCAAGAAAATCAAGGTCTATCTATGGCTAGAAACAACGGGTTAAAACTTGCCAAAGGGGAATATATCTATTTTTTAGATTCCGATGACGCAATTCATCCTCAATGCTTAGAAATAGCATACACCTATGCTAAAGAAAATAATGCTGATTTAGTATGTTTTGACTACGAACATTCCGATGGAATAAATTATAATTACAACCTTATTGATATAAATAAAATATCAAATGAAGTATGTTTCGATCCTCTATTTCGAGGGGTGAAAAAAGATCATATAAATGTTTGGTCAAAATTTTATAGAAGAGAGTTTATTAAAGATTTGAATTTTATTCCTAATATTGCTTTTGAGGATTTTCCTTTTGTTTATAGTGTCTATATGAAAAAGCCTAAAACTGTATATATTGATGCTAAATTATATTTTTACACAACTAATATGTGTTCTATTTCAAGAAAACAGGGTAATCCGCAACAAATAAAGGATTATCACAAAGGAATAAACTCAATTTATGAGATATATAAAGCACCTGAATTAAAAAATGAATTATCATTTTTAAGAAGAGATCTTTTTCCAAATCTTTTAAAACAACAGTTAGGTAGATGTAATAGGGCAGATGAAATTAACAAACCACTGATGTTTGCAGAATTTGCTAAAGAATTAGTTGATTTAGATGGTAAAGGCTTAATTTCTTGGCGAGGTCATAAGTTTACAAGGTATCTAACTTATAGAAAACTTATAAAGAGGGGTAAGAAATGATACAGATATATTCTTGCAACCATAAACCATATCAACAAATAGAAAGCAATATAATTATACCTATTCATGTTGGTAAAGCACAATCCAATCTGGATTTAGGATTTATAGGAGATGATACTGGAGACAATATTTCATCAAAGAACCCTTATTTTTGCGAACTTACAGCAACATATTGGATATGGAAAAATATTAAAACAGATATTGTCGGATTATTTCATTATCGAAGATTCTTAAATTTTGCCAATACTGAAACCAAAGTTCATAAAATTACAGATAATTTTGCCACAACATACGGCATCACCGAAGACACTATAAAAAACATATTAAAAAACTATGATATCATAGTCCCAAACAAAACCAAACCAACCAAAACAACTGTATATGACTTTTATGCTAAAGAGCATTTTTCTTCAGATATGGATATAACTTTAGATATTATAAAAGAAAAATATCCTTCGGATTACGATATAGCTCAAAAAGAACTTAAAGAAAATTCTCAAATGTTTGTAGCCAATATGCTTGTTGCCAATAAAGCTGTTTTTGATTGCTATGCCAAATGGTTATTTAGCATTTTATTTGAAGTAGAAAAAAGAATACAGTCAGATGTGTTAAAAAGAAATACATATCAACAACGCGTCTATGGTTTTTTAGCAGAACGATTGATGGGAGTTTTTATTGCAACACATAAAGAACTAAAAGTTAAGCACCTGCCAATGCTTTTTGTAGAAGAAGATGAGAAAAAATATAAAAAATACAAATTTAAACAATTAAAACGAAAAATTTTAACCATATTAGGACTAGGAAAAAAAGAATGGCAAATGTAAACTTAATTGTCGGAGCAGGGTTTAGTGGTGCCACAATGGCTCGCAAACTTGCGGAAGAATTAAACGAAAAGGTTATTGTTATAGATGCAAAATCTCACATTGGTGGTAATTCATATGACTATCGTGATAACAATGGTATTATGATACATAAATATGGCTCTCATATTTTTCATACAAATTTAGAAAATGTATGGCAGTTTATGAGCCGTTTTACCAAGTTTAATACTTATATGCACAAGGTTATAGCCATTATAGACGGGATAGAGACTACTATTCCATTTAACTTCCGCACATTATATGATGTATTTCCTGAAACATTAGCCAAGCGCTTGGAAGAAAAATTATTAGCCAATTTTGAGTATAACAAAAAGATACCAATATTAGAGTTTCAAAAACAAGATGACAAAGACTTGAAGTTCTTAGCTAACTATGTATATGAAAAAGTATTTTTACATTACACAACCAAACAATGGGGTGTAAATCCTAATGAAGTAGACGGCGCTGTTACTGCCCGTGTTCCAGTTTATATCAGTTGCGATGAAAGATATTTTCAAGACAAATATCAAGGCATACCTTTAAATGGTTATACAGAAGTAATCAAAGAAATGTTAAATCATCCTAATATTGAGTTACGTTTGAACACCAAGTTTGAAGACATAAAAGAAAGTTATGACCGCTTATTTTATACCGGTCCAATAGATGAATACTTTGGTTACAAGTTTGGCGAATTACCATATAGAAGCGTAAACTTTAAAATGGAAGAGTATGATATGCCTTATTATCAAAGTAATGCGTGCGTAAACTATCCATGTAATTATGATTTTACTCGCATACATGAATACAAATATTATCTAAATGACTATTCAGAAAAAACAGTAATAGCCAAAGAGTATTCAGAATTTTTTGAACGTGGTAAAAACGAACGTTATTACCCAATACCAAATAATGAGAGCGCAAAGCTATACAGCAAATACAAAGAAGAGGCTGATAAATTATCTAACGTATATTTCTTAGGTCGCCTAGGTGATTACAAATATTACGACATGGATAAAGCCATTAATCGTGCATTAGAATTATTTGAAGAGGTAAAAAATGCGTAAAGCAATTGTGAAGTTTTTATCATTTTTTATATTGAGCTCTAAAAAACGGAAAGCTTTTAGAAAAAGATATTCTAATAATTTTATAAAATATTGTTTATTCAAGGGAAAATATAAAATTAAAGGCAACAATAATAAAATAATTATTGTAGAAAATGGAATAGAGAGAGAGCTTTGCAAATATGAACGAATAAAAGGCCTAGATATTTCAATAAACGGAAATAATAATTTGGTCAAAATAGAAATACCAATAATTGGAGTTGGTTCTAATATAGAAATAGGTAATGATAATGTAATTATTGATATTGGTAGTTCATATTATTTTAATAGATTATTTATTCGTTGCTGTTTTGGCCTTGGACAATATTGTAAAATTGGAAAGAATACAACAATTTGTGAAGCAAACATCATTTTAGATGGAAAGAGTGGATGTATTATTGGAGAAGATTGTATGTTTTCAAGTTCAATACGTATATGGGGAGATGATGGCCATTCTATTTTAGGAATAGAAGGTAGAAATATATTAAACAAACCTCAAGGGCATATTACTATTGGAGATCATGTTTGGATTGGAGAAGGGGCAAGAATAACAAAAAATGCTCGAATAGGAAAACATTGTATAATAGGAGGGGGAGCTGTTGCTTATAAAGATTACGGAGAAGATAATTGTATTATAGCGGGTAATCCAGGTAATATTGTAAGAAGAAATGTCACCTGGGATAGAAGAAATACATATAATTTAGAGGAAACTATAGTAAAAGAAAGGGATATTGAAAATGTTAAATCAGCCTAAAGTATCGGTTGTTGTGCCAATTTATGGAGTTGAAAAATATTTACATCAATGTGTAGATAGTATTTTGGCACAGACACTTAAAGATATTGAAATTATCTTAGTAGATGATGGTTCTAAAGATAAATGTCCTGAAATTGTGGACGAATATGCTAAAAAAGATCCACGTATCATAGCTGTTCATCAACCGAATGGTGGTTATGGAAGAGCTGTAAATCATGGTATAGAATTAGCAAAAGGTGAATATATAGGTATTATAGAATCTGATGATTGGATTGAACCTACAATGTACGAAAAATTATATAATAATGCTAAGGAAAATAATACGGATATTACAAAGTGTATGTTCTATGTATATAATTCATTTCTTCGTGAAGATGAACAAAATATAATTTGGAAAGATAGAATAAGAGATTTGAAAAATACACCAGATACAGTTTTTAATGTCAGTGAATATCCATTAATTATTTCTTTTCATGCATCTATATGGTCATCAATATATAGAACAGATTTTATAAAACAGCAGAAAGTAATAGAAAGTCGTTCTGCTTCATATCAAGATTTTCCTTTTATGATAGAAGCAATGTGTCGAGCTAAACGAATAACTATTGTTAAAGAAGCATTAGTTCACTATAGAGTTGAAGACGGGCAAAATTCGTCTACTATTCGCCGAGATGAGCGTTTGATGATAATGGCTGATCAATGTATGGAGTGTAAAAAGATATTAAAAAAATATAATAAATATGAAGAATTAAAAGAAGAATTTTATTATCATGCTTATTTAGCTTGTATAGGTTTTTATCATACAATTTATATGAAGCATAAAAAAGAATTTTTTTATAAATTGCATAATTTATTTAGTGATTTAGCGCATGATAAAGATTTTAAATTTAAATATTTCACAGATAAAGAGAAGCATGAAACAAATCTTATTATTAATAACAAATTCTACAGAACAATCACAATTAGAAGACATTTAAGAAAATTAAGGCGTTTTTGGATTAGTTTTCATATTTCAAAAAAAGGTGTTTGTTTCCAATTATTTGGTTTGCAATACGCCACAGGTGTTTATACTCAAAGACCTGCGTATATCAAGTTTTCATCAAGATAGAAAGATAAATAATATGAAAAATTTTTTTATACGATTAATATGTTGTTTTATCCCTTTTTCTAAGTTAAGAAAAAGATTACGCAAAAAAGCACTTTCAAAATATCAAATCCTAGTAGATAGAATACAAAAACAAGAAGAGGAAATTAAAAATTTATCAACTATAATTAAAAGTTCAATCAATATATCAGAAATAAATCCAGCCACAGGAATTTGCAGAGCAATACAATTATTTAACCTAGATATATTGATTGAAATTGATACAATCTGCCGTAAATATGGCATAAGGTATTGGCTTGATTTTGGTACGCTATTAGGCGCCGTTCGTCATAAAGGTTTTATTCCATGGGATGATGATATTGATATTTGCATGCTGAGAGAGGATTACGAAAAGTTGCCTTCTATTTTAGATGATGAATTTTCAAAGGATGGATTTTATTGGAGAGGTGGAGAAATTATTCAATTATTTTATAAAAATAGCCCAGCATGGGTTGATATTTTTCCAGTAGACTCTGGGAATACAATAAATCCGCCTAAAGACGTTGAATATAAAAAATTCATTGAAAACATGGATTATATAAAATCGCATAGTGATTTTAATGTAGAAAAATGGTTGCAAAGAAAACAGCCCGTATCTGATAAATATTTATCCTTTTGTTTCCAGCAAAGAGATGAATTGTTAGTGCCAAATAAAATTAAAAATGGTTTTTTATTTATAGGTGTAGAAACTGGAGTAAAAAATCGTTGTTGTTGGGCGTATACTGATATTTTTCCTTTAGAGCCAATTTCATTTTTTGGAATTGAAACATTTAAACCAAATAATACTCCATATTATTTATTTTTACTTTATGGCGATTGGATGGCTTTTCCTAAAAATTATGCAACAGCACATGGAGAAAGTTTAGCTAATAAAATAAATTCTGAAAACTATAAAGATTGCCAAGAATTAATATCATTATATTACCCAAAGAAAGAAGTATAAAATGAAGAGAGCTATTACATTTGGAGTATTTGACTTATTTCATTATGGTCATTTAAAATTATACCAAAATATAAAAAAAGTATGTGGTTTAGATACCTTTTTAGTTGTTGCTGTTCAAGATTCAGAATTTATCAAAAAACAAAGCCAAATGCTGATATCTATTATTCAACAGAAATAAGAAAAGAGATGGTAAAGTCAATAAGAATAGTAGATGAAGTAATTGTTTATACGGATGTTGATGAAACAATAAAAAATATTGAATTTGATATATTTTGTGTTGGAGAAGATCAAAACCATGCAGGATTTCAGAGAGCTATAGATTTTTGTAAAAAGAAAGGAAAGCAAGTTGTTTATATGACCAGAACACCAAATATTTCATCCACATATTGCAAGAACCTAGGAAAGAGTTAATACTGAATTTGGTTATTTATACTTTTCCCAAAAATCACTTCAAATCGTAAAACTAATGATTATATAAAATGTCGATTGTGATTATTAGTTTTATTATTTTTCTAACTTAAATTTTTATGCTTATGTGTAATAAAGAACTTGAAATCAAATTAGCTAAAACTGGCTCTTTTGATGAAATTAAAAACTACCTTAAACGCACATTCTTTTGCGAAGAGGCTCAAGTAGAACTAGTTAAAAGAAAGGATATCAATCTCTTATATTTATATATGGAAAAATTGATTATCCGAGAGCCAGCACAAATAGAATTGGCAAAAAATGGTACAAAGGAAATGTTGTTGTATGCAATATCTAAACAGCATTTGTGTAAACAAGCAGTTCAATGTTTGATAGAACGATTTATGTAACAAAAAAAGCTCCCGTTTGGGAGCCTTTTTTTTACAAATGCACATAAATTATGCAGCTTTTTCATCAAAGTTGTATAACTCTTCAACAGAAACTTTCTTCTCTGTTGTAGAAACTTTAGATAAAACAAACTCAATAACTTTCTCTTCATAAACAGAAGTACGTAAACGTTCAACAGCATCTTTGTTTTTCAAATAGAAATCAAAAATAGCTTTTGCTTGCATTGGATAACGTTGTGCTTCCATCATGATAGCTTTGTTAATATCATCTTGATTAACTTGAACTTTTTCATTGTTACCAACTTCAGCCAATAATAAGCCAAGTTTAACACGACGAATAGCAATTTCTTTGTATTCTTTTAATAAATCTTCTTCTTTTTTGCTTTTTTCATCTTCATCAAGTTGATTGTTTTGTTTTGCAACTTCATATTGCTTAACAATAGCATCATATTCCATATCAACTAATTTGTTTGGAACTTCAAAACTGTAAGCTTTATCCAAAGCATCTAAAAGAGCACGTTTTAATTTCATCTTAGATGCATTTTCATAATCTTTTGCGATTCTTTCTTTTACAGATTCTTTCAACTTATCTAAGTTTTCTTGTCCCATAGATTTTGCAAAATCATCATTGATTTCAGACTTCTTAATTTCTCTGATTTCTTTGATTGTTGTTACAAATAAAGCTTCTTTACCAGCTAAATCTTTTGCATGATAATTTTCAGGGAAAGTTGCTTTTACATCAACAACATCACCAGCTTTTTTACCAATTAACTGGTCTTCATAACCAGGAATAAAAGAGTTAGAACCAAGTTCTAATGGATAAGCTTCACCTTTACCACCTTCAAACTCAACTCCATCTACAGAACCAACAAAGTCTATAACAGCAATGTCGCCTTTTTTAGTTTCTCTATCTTCTTCTACTTTTTGAGAATCACGACGGCTTTCTGCCATATAGTTAAGAGCTTTTTGAACTTCTTCTTCAGAAACTTCAGCAACCAACTTTTCAACACTAATGCCACTAAAATCTTTTACATCAATAGTTGGCATAACTTCCATTGAAACGCTAACTTCTATATCTTTACCTTCTTCAAACTTCTTCAAGTCTACATCAGGAGTAAATACTGGACGAAGATTGTTTTTTTCTAATAACTCATTAACACTATTACGAATAACATCATCAAGAGCTTCGCTCATAGCATTTGCTTTATACTTTTTCTCAACCATAGAAAAAGGAACTTTACCGGCTCTAAAACCTGCAATACTAACTGTTTTAGCAATTTCTTTTAACTTGTTTTCAACTTCTTTGTTAAAATCTGCTACACTGATAGTAACATTATACTCACGGCTTAAGCCTTCAGACTTTGTTTCTTGAATATTCATTATTTATATCACTTCCAAAAAAAACACCATCTTAATAAAGATGGTGCGGGCGGAGAGACTCGAACTCTCACAGCTTGCGCCACTAGATCCTAAGTCTAGCGTGTCTACCAATTTCACCACGCCCGCGGAGTTACATCAAATTCTAGGTGAGTATACATAACATTTTTATATAATCAAGTAAAATTTGATAAGTAATGCAATTTTTTTATACTTTATCCCCCGTTTTAAATTCAAAACCCCTTAAAAGGCTATCAATATCCATAACTTGCTTACCTTGACGTTGAATTTTTGTAACAGATATTGCCCCATCAATGGTTGCAATCACAAGTTCTTTGTCAGATTTTAATATCGTTCCCGATTCGCCTCTTTTATCAATAGCTTCAGCCTCAAAAATTTTAAAACGCTCATTGTTATACATAAAAAACATTGAAGGATAAGGATTAAATGCTCTAATTTTCCTCAATATTGTTTCAGTATTTTCATTAAAATCAATTAAGCATTCTTTTTTATCTAATTTTTTTGCATATGTAACAAGATTCTCATCCTGTTTAATAGGTGTAATGCTATCTAGATTCTCTAATGTCTTAATAAGTAAACTTGCGCCAATTTCAGATAATTTATCATGCAACTGACCACCTGTCATAGTTGGTGTAATTTCAATTTCTTGCATGCTATATACATCACCAGCATCAAGAGCTTCAACCATTTTCATAATAGAGATACCGCTTTTTTTATCTCCATATTCTATGGCTCTTTGAATTGGAGCAGCTCCCCTCCATCTAGGAAGTAATGAGGCGTGAACATTTATGCACCCCTTAGGAAACATTTCTAAAACTTCTTTAGGTAATAACATTCCATAAGCTGCAACTATTGCAATGTCTGCATTATAGCTCTTTAATATCTCTTGTTCTTCAATGTTTCTTAATGATAAAGGAGTTCTAACCTCGATTCCTTTGCTGTCAGCAAATATATGAATAGGGGATTTGTTTACTTTTTTACCTCTACCACTTTCAGTTGGTGCTCTAGTATATACCGCAACAACATCATGTAATTCAGTTAGCTCATCTAATACCGGAACAGAAAAGTCCGGTGTCCCCATAAAAATAACTTTCATTATTCGCTAAATCCTGCTTTTTTATAGTCTACTTCTATTTTGAAATCTTCTCCATAAGCTTTAAGCATACTTTTTGCTAAATCAGAAGATATAGAACTTTGAGCTCTACTGCGAACAGCTTCTAAACTAGCTTCATCAAGTTGGTCTGTATAGTTTATAACCTCATGAGGCATAGCAATAACATAATTGTTTCCAGCTTTCTCATATAATTTAACACTACCATTTTCAGCTAAAAACAAATCGCTAATATCATAATTATTCAAGCCTACAAAAGTCTCATTACGATTTATAGGTTCTGAACGGAACACTTCTAAATTACGAGCTTTTGCTGCATCAACAATATCACTGCCATCTTCAATATCTACAACAATGTTTTCAGCAATTTCTTTAGCTATAGCATTTTTCTCTTGTACAGTCCAAAGAGCAATAATTTCATCTTTTACTGTGTCAATTTCAGGCATATGAGCATCTTTGATATTCTTTACTTCGATAACAACGATTCCTTCATCAAATTCTTCTGTTGAACTAATCTCATTTAATCCGTAAGAATAAACCATTTCATTAATATCTAATGATTTAGCGAGCATCGACAATTCTTCTGGAATGTTATTTATTAATTCAGCTTCTTTAACATCCAAAATTAATGGTAAACTAACACCAAAACCATTCGCGACATCAGCTAAAGTTTTGCCTTCGTTTATAGCATCATCAATTTCAGCTCTTGCCTCACGAATAGCATCATACATATTTTCATCATTAAGACGAGTTTTTATCTCTTCTTTTACTTCATCAAATTGAGCTTCTTTTGCTTCAATTATATTGTTTACTTTAATGATTTGCCAGCTATCAGCAACTTGTACTAATTTAGGTGTATTAAGTTCTGCACCAAAAGCCTCATCAGCTAAACCCTCTGCAAGTTCATCATATGCCACCAATCCAAGAGTAGGTTCACTAGCATTTTCAGCATTTAATTCTTTTGCAATATCTTCAAAAATACCACCTTCATTAAGTTTATTAAGAGCATTTTCTGCTGTTTCTTTATTCAAGAAAACCATTTGTAAAACTTCACGTTTTTGTGGTTGGTCTAACTCTTTTTTGTGTAAGTCAAAATATTCTCTAACCATCTCATCAGAAGCCGCATACTTATCTAATATAACAGAGTTAGGAACAAACAAAATTTCAACATCTCTTGTTTCTGGTATTATAAATTGTTCACTAAAGTCAGTAAAATATTGTTGTACTTCATCATCAGTAATACTGCGTTCTATAACAACATCACTAGGAGAAACCAAAACATATTTAAATGTTTTTCTTTGATTATCCATTCTGTGGATAGCCTCAGATAAAATATTTGGTACATTAAATGGAACAATTAGGTCTGTAATTAATAATTTTCTAGCCATCAATCTCTTAATCATTGATACATACTCTTCTTCACTCATCCCTGAAGTTGATAAGTAACGATTAAATAACTCAGGATTGAATTGTCCATTTTGAGGATTTTGAAACTCAGGCATACCAAACAAAACTTGTTGAACAAAACCTTTTGGAAAATAAATGTCATTTTTTAACATAGTTTGATCAATAACACTATCATCAACAATTTGCTTCAAAACACTTTCAGCCAAAGTATTGCGCATATCATCTGTTAAATCAAAATCATCACCAGCTATATTTTTTATAGCACTAAGTTCTTTATTTAAACGATACGAAAACACACTCTGAGGAGTTTTTTGCCCATTAACATCAACAACAGTTTGGTTTTGTGTGGCACTACTAATGTATCCAGTAACACCAAACAACGAAATAAAACTAACAGCCACAGCTGCAAAAATAACTTTAAAAATCCAACTCTCCTGAGCTTTTGCTAATTTACTTATCATTTTTCTTCATCCCAAAAATAACTTAGTTTGACAGGCATTATAAAAACACTCGAAAAAATATTCAATTCTGAATTATACATATGTACAACATTTTTTTTACATTTTTCTGTAAACAACTTTTTTTTTTATTGGCATTTAAAAAAGCGTGTGATAAAAAATAAAAAAGTTATAATTTTTTTTTATAAAGGATAATTACGATGGTAAGAAAAACTCTAATTGCAGGCAACTGGAAAATGAATTGTCTTTTAGAAGATGGCGTTGCTCTAGCAAAGGGTGTAGCTCTAGAAGTTAAAAAAGCAGCTCGTAAAGATTGTGAATTTTTAATATGTCCACCATTTACTTTGTTGACATCAGCTAAAAAAGCCATAAAAGGTTCTCGTTTAATGTTAGGTGCGCAAGATTGTCATTTTGACGTGAAAGGTGCACATACAGGAGATGTAAGTCCTGTTATGCTCAAAGATTTAGGGTGTCAATATGTTATAGTAGGACACTCAGAAAGAAGAACAGATCATTTTGAATCAAATGAGCTAATAGCTAAAAAAGCAAAAGCGGCAATAGAGGCAGGGCTAAAGGTAATTATCTGTATTGGTGAAACAGAAAAGGAACGTGATGAAGGTAAAACTATTGATGTTTGTTCTTCACAGATTATGGGTTCTGTTCCTGAAAATGCAACCTATCAAAATACTGTAATTGCATATGAACCTGTGTGGGCTATTGGTACAGGTAAAACTCCAACTTCGCAAGATGTAGAAGACGTACATGCGGCAATACGTAAGGTTGTAAGTAAAAAATTAGGTCGTGCAAATGCAAATAAAATGCGCATTTTGTATGGTGGTAGTATGAAACCATCAAATGCAAAAGAACTTTTAAGTTTACCAGATGTTGATGGTGGTTTAATTGGTGGCGCAAGTCTAAAAGTTGAAGACTTTATCGCTATTTCAGAAGCTTGTAGATAACAATAACAAAGGAAATAAAAATGGGATCAATATTGTTAGTAATTCATTTAATCGTAGCAATTCTATTAGTTACATTAATTTTGATGCAACGTAACTCTGGTAATGCCTTAAGTGGTTTAGGTGGAGGTAATGGCGCAGATAGTTTTCTTTCTGCTCGTGGAAAGGGTAATCTTTTGACCCGCACAACAGCTATTCTTGCAACAATATTTTTTATAACATCGATTCTATTGGCTTTGTATTACAAAGGTGAAACAAGAAAAACAGAATCAATAACAGATGTTGCACCTCTTGTTCAAACAGAACAAACAACTCCTACAGTGCCTGATGTTGCGCCTACTACAAGCCAAGAAACAGCTCCAGTAGAAGAAAGTGCAACAAAAGAAGCTCCTGTTGTAGAAAATGTTCCAACAACAGAAGACGTACCAGTTGTAGAAAATATTCCAGTAACAGAAGAAGCGCCTATTGTAGAAAATGTTCCAGCAACACCAGAGCAAGAAGCGCCAATAGAAAAAACAGCGGAATAAACTAAAATGGTTACACAAAAATCATAATAAAAAGGCACCGAAATGATGAGGTGCCTTTTTCTCTATAAAACTTGAAGATAAGGAAAAACAAATGTCTGATTTAAACGCAAAAACAAAATTTATTTTTATAACAGGTGGTGTTGTTTCATCATTAGGAAAAGGTCTTGCATCTGCTTCATTAGCATCGATTCTACAATGTCGAGGGTTTAAAGTTAGATTAAGAAAACTTGATCCATACCTTAATGTTGATCCAGGAACAATGAGTCCTTTTCAACATGGAGAGGTTTTTGTTACAGATGACGGAACAGAAGCTGATTTAGATTTAGGACATTATGAACGTTTTTCCGGTGTTAGTGCTAGAAGTAGCGATAGTACAACAACTGGTAAAATTTATCAGCGAGTAATTGATAGAGAGCGTCATGGTGATTATTTAGGGGCAACTATACAAGTTATTCCTCATGTAACAAACGAAATAAAAGAATTTATTTTAAGAGACCTAGATGATGAAGATTTTGTTTTATGTGAAATCGGCGGAACAGTTGGTGATATAGAAGGTCAGCCATATTTAGAAGCAATAAGACAATTAGCCTATGATTTAGGACGTGAACGTACAATGTTCTTGCACCTTACACTGTTGCCATACATTCCAACTGCTGGTGAATTAAAAACAAAACCAACACAGCATTCTGTTAAAAAACTACAAGAATATGGTATTCAACCTGATATGTTATTATGTCGTTCACAAATGGCAATTCCTGAAAATGAAAAAAGAAAAATTGCATTATTCTGTAACATAAGAGAAGAAAATGTTATTCAAGCGCTAGATGTTAGTAATATCTACCAAGTTCCTTTAGCGTATTCTAAAGAGGGAATGGATAAAGCTGTATGCCGTCACTTTAATTTACCATGTCCTGATGCAGATTTATCTAGATGGGAAAATATAGTAGAAATACTAAAAGCTCCAGAAGGTGAAGTTAAAATTGCAGTTGTTGGAAAATATGTTAAATTACTAGAAGCATATAAATCTCTAAATGAAGCATTAAATCACGGAGCAATTGCAAATAAACATAAAGTAAAAATTAAATGGATAGATTCTGAAGAATTAGAAAATAATAATCCAGATGATTATTTATCAGATGTAAGCGGAATTTTAGTTCCAGGCGGTTTTGGTTCAAGAGGAACTAATGGCAAAATAGAAGCTGTAAAATATGCAAGAATACATAATATTCCATTTTTCGGTATTTGTTTTGGTATGCAAATGGCTGTCATTGAAACAATGCGCAATGTTTTAGGGGTTTCAAACGCTAATACAACAGAATTAGATGAAAATTGCACTCCAGTTGTAGGCTTAATGACAGAATGGGATAAAGATGGGGCAAAACAAATTCGCCACAAAGATGGTGATCTAGGTGGTACAATGCGTTTAGGGGCGTATGATACCGTATTAAAAGAGGGAAGTTTAGTTGCATCAATTTATAATACAACTAAAATTTCAGAACGTCATCGCCATCGTTATGAGGTTAACATTAACTATAAAGATGAGTTAGAAAAGGCTGGTATGGAAATTACAGGATTTTCTCCAGATGGTAATCTTCCTGAAATTGTAGAAAGAAAAGATCATCCATGGTTCGTTGGTGTTCAATATCATCCTGAGTTGAAATCTAAACCGTTTGCCCCACATCCATTGTTTGTTGAGTTTATAAAAGCATCAATCAAACAATCAAGATTAGTTTAATCATATTAGAATAAAAAAACAGCCCCACATTAGGTGAGGTTGTTTTTTTTATATATGAATTCCATAAAAAAAGGAGACTTTATAGCCTCCTTTTTTTATCAATAAAATGATTATTCATCAGCATCTAAGTCTTCAAAGCGTTCTTTAACGGTAACTTTTACGCTATTAATACGCATGTTGTCAACTTCAAGCACTTCGTAGATGCAATATTCATCTTCTACTCTATCACCAATTTCAGGTTCACGACCTAAAAGATTGAATACGTATCCACCCATCGTGCTTTCTTCATGTTCTTGATATGGTAAATCAAGGCAATCATATGCGTCTTCTAATAAATAAACACCTTCAAACACGCATACTTTTTCATTAATCACTTTAACAGCAACATCCTCACCTTCATCATGTTCATCACGAATATCACCAACAAGCTCTTCTAATATGTCTTCCATAGATAAAAGACCAGCTGTTCCACCATATTCATCAACAACAATCGCCAAATGAATACGTTTTTTCATCATTTCGTGTAAAATTTCAGAAACAGACTTATTTTCAGGAACAAACAATATCTTTCTAACAATTTTGTTCAAGATATCCTTGTGTTGCGTGTTTTTACATTCTAATAAATCACGAATATGAATCATACCCAAAATTTGGTCTTTATCACCATTACATAGTGGAAAACGAGTATATTTATTTTGTTTAACAAGCTCAACAATTTCATTAAAACTACTATTTTGATAAATACAAACCATATCTTGTCTAGGTATCATAATTTCATGAGCTGAAATTTCGGAAAAACAAATAGCATTTTGAATAATTTCACTCTCTGTATCATCAATAACACCACCTTTTTGTGATGCATCGATAATAAGTTTTATTTCTTCTTCTGAGTGAGCCTCAGAGGATTCATCAGCAGCTTGAACTCCCATCATTTTCAAAATCCATAAAGAAACATGGTCAAAACACCAGATAATAGGAGTACAAATCTTATTGAAAGTATACAAAGGTATTGCAACTTTAAGTGTATACTCTTCAGTATTTTGTATAGCTAAAGTCTTTGGTACTAACTCACCTAATACTACGTGCAAAAGAGTGATAAAAGTAAATGCAATACCAAAACTAATAGAATGCAATAAAACTTTATTATCTACAAAATAACCTGCAAATAAATCCTCCAAAAGTCTAGATACAGCAGGTTCACCAATCCAACCTAAACCTAACGATGCCAAAGTAATACCAAGTTGAGTTGCACTCAAATAAGTATTTAATTGCTCAGAAATTTTTAAAGCAATTTTAGCACGTTTACTACCACTATGCGCTAATTCTTCTAACTTTGTTTTACGAATTTTTACAATGGCAAATTCAGAAACCACAAAAAAAGCATTACAAAAAACTAATACTAAAACCAATACTAAATTGATTACATAACTATATGCGGGACTCATGTCTATTTTTTAATTTTACCTCAATACGTTAAACATAACCCTTAAACTATAATTGGTTTATTACAAAAGTCAATACTTCATTTATAAAAGATTGAAAAAGATGAGAAAATAAATATTTCAATAAAGAATACACATAATAAAAAACAGCCATCTAAAGAATGGCTGTTTTTTTTACTACACTTTCAAATAGGGAGGCATCTGAAACCTCTTAAATTCAGAAGATTTTACAAGTTTTTTTACTCTATTAACAACCACTTTATCTCCAACAATTACCTCCTTTTTTTCATCAACAAGTTGTTTTAATATGTCATCTAAAATAGGGTATGGTGGAAGAGAGTTTTCATCTTTTTGATTGTAAGCAAGTTCTGCTGATGGGGCTCTTGAAATAACTTCAACAGGCAAAACTTTTTTTATAGTATTGCGCCATCTAGCAAGTTCAAAAATCTTAGATTTATAAACTCCACCAATAGGCATAACACCACCACAAGTATCACCATATAAAGTACAATAACCTGTTAAAGCTTCTGACTTATTTCCGCAAGCCAAAACCATTCCTCCCATTTGATTTGAATATGCCATTAAAATTTGTCCACGAATACGAGCTTGCAAATTTTCAATAACAATTCCTTTAACAGGTTCCCCAAATGATTTTTCTAGCATTTTAACTTCAAAATCAACAAGTTCATCAATATCTATTTCTTGATAATTAAGATTGTTAAGCTCTGCAATTTTACTTGCTATATCCAAACTAAGTTGAGAAGTGTACTTTGTTTTCATCATAATCGCTCTTACATTTTCTCCACCTAAGACATCACTTGCCAAAACTGCAACAATCGCACTATCAAGTCCACCTGATAATCCAAGAATAACTTTATTGAAACCATTTTTATCTAAATGAGACTTAAATTCATTTTTCAAATCATTCCATAATTTTTCCATATTTTATCTCCCTTGATGAGCTTGAATCAAATCTTGTTGAAGGTTAAACAAATTAGCATCTAATCCAACCCCATAGATGTGTGGATTTGATAATCGTTTATGTGAAGCATCTAATTTTTCAAGATTTTCTTTTCCAAAATTTTGAATGACGTTTAAGTTATTTTCAACAATATTAACAAAACGTCCATTTTCCATTAAAGGTTCTAATAAAACTTTTGCATCTTCACCTTTTTCAAAACATACTTTTTTTCCATTTTGACTGCCTATTGTATATGAAGTAATATTGCGTTTTAGCTTTCCGTTTTCAACAATTTCATCATTTGCCTTATAAATAATGTCACCTTCAAATTTACCATTTCTGATAATTCTTACAACGTTAGTATTACCTGGAATTGTAGTTTTTCCCTCAGCAATTTTAATTTTTGGTTCACCCATATAACACTTGGTCTTAAACACACCACCAAGAGCAGGGGTGTCATATGCTGTAACAAGTTTTGTGCCGGCAGCCATTATATCATAAGGAGCCTTTTGTACTGCAATTAAATTTTCAATAGCATACTCGTCTAAATCGTTTGAAGCAACTAATTTAGCATCTTCAAATAAAGATGTATCGCCACCTTTTAATTTTTCTTCCTCAATGATTTTTTTAGCCTCTTTCGCCCAATATGCTAAATCTCCAGAGTCGATTCGCATTCCCATGAGTTTAATACCAGTTTCTTTAGATGCTTTAATGGCATTTTTTATACCTTGTCTTGTATCATAAGTATCAACTAACAAAATAGTATTACCAACAGATGCCTTCATATATCCCTTAAACGCATCCAACTCATTTTCATAACTCATAATAAATGAGTGAGCCATTGTACCACTAACAGGAATATTATAAAATCTACCAGCAGCAACATTAGATGTACCTGTTGCACCACCAATAAAAGAAGCTCTTGTTGCACTAAAGCCACCAAGTTCTTGTCCACGTCTAACCCCAAATTCCAAAAGAGGGCGGTTTATACCATCAGCTCTACTAGCCATTGCCATACGACTAGCTTTTGTTGCAATTAGACTTTGTGAATTAAAGATATTAAGAAGTGAAGCTTCAATCATATCAACCTGCCAACAAGGTCCTGTAACACTATAAATAGGTTCATTAGGAAAAACAATTTCACCCTCTTTAACAGTTTTAATTGTAAGTTGAAGTTTTTGATTTTTTATAAAGTCTAAAAATTGTTCTCTAAATTTAGGCGTACCATCTTGATTTTTTAATCCTCTTAAATAATTAATATCATCTTCACTAAATCCCCAATTATTTAACCATTGTTGAAATTCATGAAGCCCTGCAGCCATTAAATAGCTACCACCAAAAGGACATTTTCTAAAAAATGATTCACTTGTTTTTGTCTCATTTGCTTTGCCATCCAAAAACCAAGCTTGAGCCATGGTTAAATGATATAAATCGCAAAATAAAGGTGTTCCTGTTGCAATTACATTTTCTCTAACATCATTTGTCATAATCTTTCTCCTAATTATCTTCTAACCATGTTGTGCTCAATTTTTTTATTTAATAATTCTTTGCGAAAAAATTGTTGAGTTGTAATACTCTTAAGCCTCCCATTCTCAACAAATTTGCGATAACGATTACTTTCTAAAATTTCAGTAATTTCGTGATTTAATCCTTTGCATAAATCTTCAATTACAATTACGTTAGCTCCTTTTTTTAGAAAGCCACACATTGCTTGCTCAACACAAACATCACTTAAAACACCACATAAATATACATCTGTTTTTTTATCATATTCATCAGCTAAAACTTGATATGTGTTTTCTTCATTCCAAATATTTGTTGTTGATTTATAAATAGGAGTAACATTTAATCCACTTTTAAAAGGTGCAGCTTGTTGCCATCCCCATGTTCCATATATACAATGCTTACCAAAACTTTTAGCTTCCATGGTGCTATCGTACGTTGCATCAAAATGGGTGTCATAGCTATCAATAATCATATCAAAGCTATTTTTAAATAAATTGTTTGCAAATCTTTGATGTCTTTCAATTAATTTTTCATCACTAATGGTAAGAAGACCTTCTGGATGAACAAAATCATTTTGAAAATCAATTCTACATAAAATACGTTTTGTCATTTTTTATTCCCTTTCTTGGCTTATTTAGGTTATCTAAAAGCTTGTCTTCTATAAGCCCTGCAGAAGACGCAAGCCATAATTAAAAAAATTAAATAATACCTTTTTTCTTATTAAAATACTCATCAACCAAACTATGATTTTCTTTAGCAATAAAATTTTTCCAACGTTGGTCCCCAAATTTAATCATATCACGAACCATAGTTCCTGTTACAAACGGAAAATTAGGGTCTGTTCTATCTTCAAGTTCAATATTATCAAAGCATTCTCTAAACCAGTGAGCATCATAGCTAGAACCCGCAAAATAAACATCAGGTTTAGGAAGATCAGAAAAACTCTCTTTGATAAAATCTAAAACGTATTCGCCCCATTCAGCAGGGTTGTTAATATCAAACAATCCAACTATCTTTAAGCGTTCATATTCTGGTTTTAAACGATATATATTTTGAATCATTTTTTTTCTAGTTGTATAGTTAAGAGGATTTCTTTGAGTTCCTTGCTCTTGGATAGACCCCAAAACAATAGTAACTCTCTCACACTCTTTAAGCATTCTATCAACTAGTTTTTGGTGACCAATATGAAAAGGTTGTGCTCTCATAATAGTCAATCCATGAATGTATTTAAAATTAGACATTAAAAAAACTCCTTAACTAGGAGCCATCAACAAAATCAAACAAACTATTATCTTTTAAGTTTATTAATCTTATCAAACTGGCTCGGTTTGTATTTAGTTCCATGCTCATAAGCCCTGCGAGCATCAAGAACAATTTAATAATATCAATAAAATCAAAAAAGTCAATATAAAAAAATATTTTTTGTGCAAATATATATGTTTATCGAAAAAATAATATTTTTGTCTAATTTTATTGTTGACAATTTAATTTTTTTAAGTTATTGAGAGTTGCATTCTATTTAATGCGAGGAGAAATAAAAAATGGAATGTAACAATAAAGTATCACAAGATATTAAAAACTTCATGGATGACGCTGAACTTAATGAAGTTTTCTTATTGGGTGGAGCTGTTCTTGACCCATTAATAAAAGAAGACGCAAAAATAAGTGATTATGACGTTTGTGTCAAAGATTCAGATGTTTTTTACGAAACACTAAAAAAATTAGAAAATAAAAATTGTAAAATATCCGAAGTAATGCGTACCCATAATATTTACGCTGTCATAAAGCACCCAACACTTGGACAAATAGATTTTTCATGTATGGATCCAGAAAATAATGGTATTTTTAACATAGAAAAAATATATGCAAGATTTAGACGTACACCAAATGGTATTGAAAATACAGTTATAGATAAATATGGTGCAATAGAAGGAATGAAAAGAGGAGAGATAAGATTAGCCTGTAATCTAGAAGAAGAGGGGGCTTATAATATTTTAAGACGTTTTCTTGCAGCAATAGGTAAATATAATTTTGATGTATCACCAAATGGTTCAAACCAAGAAACAATATTTAAGATTAAAAATGAATTCAAGAAATTAAACCATTATATAGGGCAAGATAGAGTTCGTTGCTTATCAAGATTACCTGCAAGCCTAAGACGTTCTAAAAATAGGGCATATTTTGTAAAAAGTTTGGGACAGCAACAAATATTTGAAAATGCTTTCCCTGAAATAAATAGATTATTCAATGACCCTTCTTTTATAAATGATGAAAAATTAAATCAATGTGAAACACAAAAAGATTTATTGTGGTTAATGGTTAAACATACAAATAAGACCGAAGAAAGAGATAATTTAATAGATTGTTTGCGTATTTTATCTAAAAGAGAAGCAGCACGTCAAGATAAAGGGGTTAAAGATTTTGTTGACGAAATTGAAAATGAAAAAACCTCAATAAATCGCTTGACAACCAACATTCTTACTCCATTATTTACCTATATACAAAATAAGGGGAGATAATAAATGAAAATTACAATTCTTGGTTCGGGTTCCGCATTTGGCGTACCTATGATATTTAATTCATGGGGAAAAACCAATCCTAATAATCCTAAAAACACAAGAACAAGACCATCAATCTTTTTAGATATTGATGGATACAATGTGTTAATAGATGCAGGACCAGAATTAAGAACTCAAATTAATAACAATAATATAAAAAATATCGATTCGGTGTTTGTAACACACGGACATTATGACCACATAGGTGGTATTCCCGAACTTCCTCGTGCTACCAAAATTTTAGGTCATTCCATAAAAGTTTATGGTTCAAAGGAAACACTCGCAGAATTAAAAAGAAGTTATGGATATTTATTTAATGAAAAAGCAGATGCAGAACCTGATAGTCAAAGTATACAATGGAAAGAAATTCCAGATTTAGGAGATTTTGAAATTGATAAATTAAATTTCACAACATTTCAAGTTCCTCATCATAAACTCCATCCATCTGCTTTTAGATATAAAAATTTTGCTTATGTAACAGACTGGGAAACTATGCCAGAAGAAGCATTCGATAAATTACAAAACTTAGATTTATTGATAATCGAATGTAATGATGGTTTAACTCAAGAAAGTAAAGGCCATGCTTATTTAGATAAAGTAAAACAAATAACAAATGCTATAAATCCTAAAAAAGTTGTTTTAACACATCTTTCATGGCGAATAGATTACGATGAATTTAAGCAATATCTTCCCTCAAATTTTGAATTAGCTTTTGATGGTATGGAAATAAATTTATAGATAAAATAACATCTTATCACCTAAACAATATCACTATTGAATATGATTTTTTAATTAATGAAAATTTTTTAAAATAATGATTGACAAACACTTAACTTTCTGTCAATATCGACATGAGTTAATAATCATATGTTAAATTATTAAAAAATTTTTAGTTATGCTTAAAAACATTGTAGCAAGCTACTCATCTAAAGATGAAAACGGCGAAATTTGTGTTAATTTGCAAGGACTGGAAGACGACAAAAATTTTCGTGCTTCAGTCGTGAATGCAATATTGCAAGAAGTGAGCGAGGCTTCGTGCGTTCTCTTTCCATCTTTCAGTACCCACCAATGTGGCACACCGCTTGGAAAGATTATAAATGAGTTGGCCCTATCATTGCAGGTGAAAACTCTTGTAACCGGAGATGTAACGAACATCACATCTTTGCAATCTCCGGTCAAAGAAGTTCTCATTATCAAGCAGTCCTTCAAGAAAGGGCATGGGTTGATCAAACAAATCAATGAGCTTAAAGAGATGGGGTGTAAAGTTCGTGTTGTTTGCCTGATTGCACATTCAAGTAACCAACTTGATTATTTCAGGTATGCAACCAATGTGGATACAAAAGCCCTCATCTGCCTGGATGAGATACCTTACTTGAAAGAGTAGTTTGCAGTTACAGATTAAAAATCAAAGACCAGCTTCTAGCTGGTCTTTTTTAATACCTACAAGGTGTAAATTTTTTATAAAATTCAAACTTGTCAATCTTATTAATTGTTAGTATTTTATCATTTTCTAAAATTTCTTTTAATTCCGTAGTATAAAAAGTACTTCTTTCATCAGCCCCTTCAACAAATGCTGTAATGTTACCAGATGCTTTTTCTATAAATCGTTTAGAGGCAATCCTCCAAACTTTATTAATTTCTTCACTAACTTCATTTACCTTACCATTAAGCCCTAAAGCTATTAAAGATTTACCACAAGGAGTATCATCAAGTATTTTTGCGTTTATGTTTTGTCTTAAATATTCTTTCGCTAAAAGTTTATTTTTCTCATTAGGCATAAAACTAATACTATAAAGCACCACGCAATCAATACAAGTTGATACATCTTCGTTTTGCGCTATAAATAAAGCCTTATTTATGAGTTCTAACATTATTTTTTTTCAGGTATTAAATTAAAAACAGTTATTTCAGATGGCGCGCCGATTCTCATTGGAGGTCCCCAATATCTTGTACCTCTAGAGACATACATTTTTATCCCATTTACATCATAAAAACCAGCAAGTCTTCCTTCATTTGCTCTTTTTGTAAAATAGTGGAATGGAAAAATTTGTCCCCCATGAGTGTGTCCTGAAAGAATTATATCTGTATTATCTTTTGTTAAACCTTCTGCAACCTTAGGAGTATGAGATAACATCATAACAAAATCGCTTTTATTTGCTCTATATAAAGCAGATTCTGCACTTATTTTCATTTTATTATTTGGGGCTGCATTAATGTCAGGAATGCCTGCAATATAAAGTCCTGTATTACCAACTCTAATTCCAAGATTCGCCATTATCTCAAATCCCATATATCCAAATCCTAAAACCCAATCCATAACTCCAGAATAAAATTCGTGATTTCCAAGTGCAACATAAACACCATATTTTGAGGATAATTTCTTTAGTTCATTCATTTGATCAGCAATTATTTGAGGAGAGCCATCAACAATATCTCCAACCAAAACAATAGCATCTGGTTTCAATTTATTAACTTCGTTTACAATTCCTTTAACATAATTAGCAGATACACCAGTATCTATATGCAAATCAGAAAGCATCACAACTTTGGTATTTTCTTTAATTTTAGGGCTAACAATATCATAACTTTTAATTTGAGGAATTTTATCTGCTTCATATACACCATATATACATATTAAAAATGTGATAATTATTGTATAAAAATTAACTTTTCCTAGATAAGGAGGATTTTTTATATCTTCCACAGGTGTCTTTTTTATTAAATCTACAATCATCCATATTGCATCACGAACAAAAGTTATAACAAAAAGGAAGAATGCAAATCCAAAAATAAAATATAGTCCCTTTGTTGCATAAATAGAAACAAAATTAGATGGTTGATTTTTTAGCGAAAAAACAATAAAAGGAGCACTCCATGCTAAAACAAGAAACAAAAAAACAAAAAGTTTAGTATACCAAGAATGGTCTCCATATCCAACGTATGTTTTGTAAGTAATAGCAATAACTGCAACCGCAACAATCATAAATGCAACAATAGCAGGCATAATAAATCTCCCTCTAATTTATATATTAATCGCCTTCAGCTTTTTTTACAGGTGTTCTTCTTCTGTAAACACGTTTTGGCTTAACATTTTCATCACTTTCAGCTTTTTCTTCAGTTACTTCAACAATTTCAAATGCTTTTTTTATATTTTCTGTTGCAGGTAATGTTTCAACATATCCATTAGGAGCTGCCTCAGGTTCTACAGGCTCTGAAGTCATCTCTACATCAGACTTATTCTCAACTTGAGTTTCTACAATTTGCTCTTCTTGTTCATTATGTCTATTATTATTTTCCTGTCTTGTCTGTCTACGCTCATTTATGTCTGTAACAATTTTACGATAATGTTCTGCATATTGGCGATATATTTCCATTTCAACATAATCACCACAACTTTGAGCTTCTTTTGCCAAATCATTATATTTTCTAATTAAATCAAGAGCAGTGCCACTTACTTTTCCTGCAATACTAACACTATCAAATTTATAATTCAATGTGTAACCATTATTATTGTTACCATTACGATATCTATTATTTTGTTTTTTCATACATTCCTACAATTCACGATAAGTTTTACTTATCAAATTAATTACATCAAAAAAAAGGAAACAAAGAGATATTACAATCAAAAAAACATATCTCTAAAACATTACACATAATATATACTAAATTTTTTTTTGCAACTTATTTTTTTAATATAATACACCTATTAATATCAGATAAATCTTTAGCAATTTCTACAATGCTAAAATCTTTTTTAGAAAAAATATCTATAACCTCAATAGCTTGATTATATCCAACTTCAAGTAATATATAACCACCTTTTTTCAGTATAATAGATGCAATATCTGCGATTTCACGATAACATTTTAGTCCATCATCTCCGCCAACAAGAGCTGTTATTGGGTCAAATTTTTTTACTTCAATATCTAATTCATTGTATTCATATTCAGGAATATATGGAGGGTTAGATACAATAATATCAAATTCTTCATTATTCTTAACAATATCGTTCCAATCACTATTTATAAATGTGATTCTATCTTCAACTTCTAACAGTTTTGCATTTTGTTTTGCGATATTAAGTGCTTTATCAGAAATATCTAAACCAATAGCATTAACATTATGCTTTTCTTTTAATATAGATAACACAATGCAACCAGAACCTGTTCCTAAATCAATCAACTTATATTTTTTATTATCATCTATAAGACAAATCGCCTTTTCTACCAAAATTTCAGTATCAGGTCTAGGTGTAAGAACATTGTTATCAACCTTAAATGTGTATTTATAGAACTCTTTTTTGCCTATTATTTTATCTAAAGGTTCGTGAGTTAATCTTCTAGATAAATACTCTCTAGCAACAGCTTCTTGTTCATCTGTATAATTAGGATAAAGAGGCATTGTGTTTTTTAAAATTATATCAGTTTCCAATCTAGGTGATGATATTTTTGCCTCAATAAGCTTTTTAATGAACTCATCTCTTAAATTCATCTAAGCCGCCATAGATTTTTTTACTTCAAAAGATAACTTTTCAAAAGCTCTTTTTTCTATCTGACGAACTCTTTCACGACTTATATTTAGCTTTTCTCCAATATCATCTAATGTACAAGGCTCATCTGTTAGCATCCTATTTTTTATGATAAACTGCTCTCTATCATCTAGCTTTAATAAACAATTAGATAAAATTTTAGCTCTATAAGCATGTTCTTCTTTAGATGCAAACTTAGCTTCAATATTTTCTCTTTTATCAACAACTAAATCTATTTTTTCAACGTTGTCATCATCATCGCCAATATTCACATTAAGAGATGTATCGCCTCCAATACGTCTATTCATTTCTGTAACATCTTTTTCATCAACCATTAGCTCATAGGCAATTTGCTTTACAACTTTAGGCTCTAGTTCCTTGTTTTCATACAAACCAAGTCGAGCCTTAATTCTACTCAAGTTATAAAAGAGCTTTTTTTGTGCTGCAACAGTACCAATCTTAACCAAAGACCAAGAGCGTAAAATATAATCATTAATTGTTGCCTTAATCCACCAAATAGCATACGT
This sequence comes from Alphaproteobacteria bacterium, assembly GCA_017465945.1. Taxonomy (GTDB): domain Bacteria; phylum Pseudomonadota; class Alphaproteobacteria; order RF32; family CAG-239; genus CAG-267. The sequence continues at coordinate 25,941 of JAFTVD010000010.1, forward strand.
TGCAAGTCTAACTTTTTTATTCATATCAAACTTCTTTACAGCCTGCATTAATCCTAAATTTGCTTCAGAAATAACATCAGCCATAGGAAGGCCGTATCGTCTATAAGTTAAAGCTATTTTTGCCGCCAATCTTAAATGTGACGTGATTAATTTTTGAGCAGAAGCCAAATCTCCGTTTGTTTGAAAATCATTTATAAGTTTTTTTTCTTCCTCTTCTGATAAAACAGGAAAACGTTTTATTTGTTCTAAATAAGAATAAAGACTAGCATCCTCAACAACCATAGGTAATTGGGGTTTATTATTTACTACAACTAAATTCTTACTTTCACTCATCTTTATTTACTTTCAATCTTTATATTATATAGGTATAAAAAGTAACAAAATCAAACCTATTTATAAGTAAAAGATACCTCCTCTTTTATATCATATTTTGATTTTAAGTTGATAACATGAACTTTAAAGTCTCCATCCTGAGGGTGGATTACCAAATAAACATTGGAAGCTTCTTTATTTTTACTGCTATTCTTGCAAAGCCTTAAGTTTTCTTCAATTATTCCGTGATTTATCTTTAAATTAATAAGTACATCAGAAACAGGGCGTTGTTTTTCAGTTTTATAATTGGCAATATCTTCTTCTACAAATTTATCAATATTATCAATCACAAAATGTTTTCTACGTCTATCAAAAATATTTTGTAAAATGTTTTCATTATAATAAGCTATAACAAAATCTTTTGTTTTTTGGATTAGTGTTTCATTATTACAACTAGGCAAAGGGATAATTTCTTTTTCAATAGTATGGATAACTTCATTTGTTTGAGATTTACTATCCAACATTTCGTCATTAGCGCTAGCAGAAAACGAAATAAAAAAACAAATAAGCCAATAAACAAATTTTGTCATCAATGTCTCCTAAAAGTTTAATGATTTAGGTGTTCTAGGGAATGGAAGAACATCACGAATATTGGTAATACCAGTAATAAGCATCAACATTCTTTCAAAACCAAGTCCAAATCCAGCATGTGGAACAGAACCAAACTTACGAGAATCAAGATACCATGAATAATCTTCAAGGTTCATACCCAAATCAATAATGCGTTGTTGCAATAATTCGTATCTTTCTTCTCTTTGAGAACCGCCAATTAGTTCTCCGATTCTAGGAACTAAAACATCCATCGCTGCAACTGTTTTATTATCATCATTCATACGCATATAAAAAGCTTTTATTTCTTTTGGATAATCTCTAACAATAACAGGACGTTTAAAGTATTCTTCAGCTAAAAAGCGTTCATGTTCTGTTTGCATATCAATACCATATTCTGGTTCATATTCAAACTTTTTACCAGATTTTTTCATAATATCAATAGCTTCTGTATATGTAATGCGAGCAAAACTATTATTTTTAATATTATTTAGAGTATCCATTAATGTAGGGTCAACAAACTTTGCAAAAAGTTCTATATCATCACTACAATTTTCCATAACATCTGTTACACAAAAACGAACCATATCTTCAGCCAAATCCATGTCATCATAAATATCAGCAAAAGCCATTTCAGGTTCAATCATCCAAAATTCAGCCGCATGACGTGCTGTATTTGAGTTTTCTGCTCTAAAAGTAGGACCAAAAGTATAAATATCTCCCAATGCGCAAGCATACATTTCACCATTTAGTTGTCCAGAAACAGTTAAATGAGCAGGTTTTCCAAAAAAGTCTTGAGAATAATCAATTTCACCATTTGGAAGTTTAGGCGGATTTTTCAAATCTAAAGTTGTTACTTGGAACATTTCACCAGCCCCCTCGCAGTCAGAACCAGTGATAATAGGTGTGTGAACATACTTAAAGCCTCTTTCTTGGAAAAACTTATGAATAGCATAAGAAAGTTGAGAGCGAACTCTAAATGCTGCTGCATACTTATTAGCACGAGGGCGAAGGTGTGCGATAGTTCTTAAATATTCATCAGTATGTTTTTTCTTTTGAATAGGAAAATCATCTGGAGCAACACTATAAATCTCAATGTCTTCAGCAACAACTTCATATTTTTGATTGCCACCTTGTGATTGAACCAAGCTACCTCTTACACCAATAGAAGAACCGGTACTTAAAGATTTTATTTCATTATAATTAGGGAGATTATTTTGAGCAATAATTTGCAAATTTTTTAGGCAACTTCCATCATTAAGTTCAATAAAAGAAAATTCTTTAGCATCACGTCTTGTTCTAACCCAGCCTTTAGCCAAAACCAAATTTTTAGTAGTTTCAGATTTTAATAAATCAACAATTTTTGTCCTTTTTAACATATTAAATAATTCCCCATTTATTAATTTATACTTTAAAGCTCAAAAAACAATAAACTAATTTGTTTTAAAAGTAAATATATTTATACAAATGAAATAAAATATTTTTTTTATTTGACATCTCAATTTTATTTGCTATACAAACCATCCGTTTATTTATTATTATTTTACAAAAAGTATAATTATGCGTAGGTTTTTATTATTAATTGTAAGTTTAGGTGTTATATCATGCACATCATTAAGAGGGGGGCAATCTCTTGAGGTGAATGTGAAAAAAAGTTTTTTGCCAGATTCTGTTTGCCCGCAAGCTCCAAGAGATAGCATTAAAAATTTTCCTAAACCTTGTTTACTACCAAGAAGATAAAAAAAACATTATCTATATTAATTATAAAGTTTTTTTAGACCGTTTATCGGTCTTTTTTTTATATTTTAACATATTTTTATTGCCAAACAAAGTTTTATTAGTTAAATATCATATCAAGTTAAATTTAAAATAAGAGGTTTTTATGCTAAAATTAGGTATGGATATTCTAGTTAATTCACTTTACGAAGTGTTGATGCTTTTTCCTTATTTGTTTTTTACTTATTTGTTAATGGAATATCTAGAGCATAAAGTTTCTAGAAAAACAACAGCATACGTTATAAAAGCAAAACAATATGGTCCAGTAGTAGGAGCTATTCTAGGCTTAGTTCCTCAATGTGGATTTTCTGTAGTGGCATCTAATTTATATGCAACAGGGCTAATAACACTTGGAACAATGCTTGCTGTATTTTTATCAACTTCAGATGAGATGTTGCCAATTCTTATTTATGGCGGAGTAGGTGGAAGTCTGATTGTAAAAATAATAACAATCAAACTAATTTTTTCTATGATTGTTGGTTTTTTAATCGATTCTTATTTGCCAGAAAGCTTTATAGGGTACAAGAAAACAAATATAAAAGCTTTTTGTCAGCAAGAAAAATGTAAATGTGATGAAAAAAATGAGAATATATATAAATCAGCCTATAAACATACAGAAAAAATTAGTCTATTTATATTGATATTTGCTCTAATAATAAATACAATTTTTGCCCTAGGTGGAGAATATTATGTACAAAATTTATTTGCAAATTATCCAATATTAAGCAAGTTTGTTGCCGCAATTTTCGGTTTAATACCAAGTTGCTATCCGTCCGTACTAATGTCTCAATTATTTCTTGAAAATATTATATCAATATCAACATTAATAACATGTTCATTAAGTAATGCAGGTGTAGGATTATTAGTCTTGTATCGTGTAAATACCAATAAAAAGCAAACACTTAAAATTATATCCTTAATATTTGGTGTAAGTGTCTTATTTGGTTTACTAAGCGAGTTATTCTTACAATAAAAAACGGAGCATTTCGCTCCGTTTTTTTTATCATTTATACCAAAACTTATTTTGAGTTTTGTCTTTGTTGCATAAGTTCTCTATTTATTGCTTTCTGGGTTGCTTCATCAGCTTTACCATCATTTTTACGTTTACGCTCTTGCATTTCTTCTAGAGCTTTGGTGTCTTTTAGTTTAGAAAGCATAGCTTTTTCGTCAGATGCACTTAATGCGGTTTTAGCAACAGCTTCCATATCCTCAGGTTTGAAAACTTGATTGCCTTCAACATCTTTTACATTAGGTAAAGCTTCACTAACCATACGAACTTTGCCATTTGTTTCGTTAACCATAAGTCCTTCATCTTTTTTGTTAACATCTGCAGCTTTATCAACATGTCCTTGCGCTTCATTTTGCATTTTATTTTCATGGTTTGCTGCATCAACATCACGATTAAACTTATCAATGGTATTCATAACATCAGTAACATCTGTTCGTTGTTTGCCATCTTTACTAACAAGAACCCATTGAGGACCTTCTTGATGAATTTCCATTCCACTAGGTAATTTTACTTTTGAAAACATTTCTTTCATTTTTTGTTCTTGTCTAGCAACAGGATCTTTTTCTTTTTCATCTTTTTCTTTGCTTTTTTCTTTATCTTTTCCATCCTTACCAAGAGGATCTTTAGCATCACGCTCAGGATGTAATAAACCAGCTTCTTTAGATTTCTTTGCATTTTCATTCATAGATTCTGCTAAATCTTCCATAGACATTGGCTTTTTGTCTTTTTTCTGGTCATTTTGTTTTTCTTCAGGTTTGTTTGCCAATTTTTCAAGCCTACCTAACACAGAGTCAGTTTCATTTTGCTCATTTTTCTTTTCCAAAACAACAGGACGAACCCTTTTTAGAGCTTCTTCTAATGCAGCTTTACGCTCTTCTTCTGTTCTAACAGGTCTCTCATCTGACATGGCACTTCTCCAAAAATCTTTATATTTAACCAAATTATATCATAAATTTTAACATTCTGCAATAGTTTTTAATCCAAAATATCATAAATTTTTGTTACAATGCTTTTATCACCTTTTTTGAACGCAAAATGCTTAAATAACAAATAATTAGTTGTAAGTAATAAAAGTATAGCAATCCCTTGTGCTAAATAAGGCGATAATGTAAGTTTTTCTATAAACAAAGCTAAAATAAATATATTAACAATATAACTTCCCACCCAAATAATAAGTGATTTTATATATTGGTGTAAATGGTTACCAATAGAGGTAAAAACAAGATACTTATATATTAAAAAGGCAAAAAAAGATGAAAACAACCAAGTAAACGCAAGTATAATTTGATAATGCTTTGCAGTATAAATAATTAGAAGTCCACTAAAAATCAAAAATCTTAAAAGCATAACCAAGCTAGCACAAATAAGAAATCTCAGCTTCTCATCAATTAAAAACCAGTGTTTTATCATAATTACCTCCCAAATCTCAGGAAATAATCTCTAATATTTTAATTTCAATTCAATAATCCGTAAGATATAAAGTTACTTTACTTATAAATTTTCAATTTTAGCATTAATCAAAAATAACAAATTTATGTTTAATTATTGTTATAATTTAAAAAGCACTTTGGGAGAATGATAAAGCATGCAAAGAAATAATGAGCGCTATTTATACATCTAAAAATTGTGAGATTTTTATGTATAATTCAAACTTCCATTATGAAGATGCAGATAGTCACATTGAATGGCCGATAAAAGCCAAAAAACAAGTACAATAGTTATTTGCAAAAATTTAATAACCAAGATTAGAAAAGTTTTCAGATATTTTCTGGAAGCTTTTTTTATTTTTAGATATTGATTAATATGAATACAAGAATATACTACCCGTTATCTTAAGATGGAGATAACATGAGAGTTTTTAAGAAAATAAATAAAAAGTTTTTTTTATATGCCGTTTGGTATAGTTTAATCACTTTTTTAGCGATTTTAATATATCGTGGAGGTTTAGGAGATAATACACAAGGTGCAATGTGTGTACCTTATGATCGGCATTATGGAAAAATATATCAATGGGTATGGGAAGGGGTACCTTGTGTTTATTCTCTAGAATTTTATTTTGGATATTATATTTTAATGTTCTTTATTTATATAATATTTGATGTTATAAGAAAGAAAATTATTAAGTTTAATCCATCCTATTTATTTCGGATATGCGAAGGATTGAGTTGGTTTGTAATAAATTACGTTTATCTATTATGGATAACTAGATACAATTATGGCAACATTGATTTTGCTATGTGCTTAATGGCTTTTGTTGGAGTAAGCATTTTCTTTTTACCTTTATTTTTGATTTCTATTTTATTAAGAAAAATTTCTCCCACCAATTATCTTCATAAGGATAAGTAATCCAACCAAAAAATCGTATAAAACAAAGTGTCTACTACGTCTTGAGTGACGTGTAGGTCCGACGTGCATGTTAAAACTGGCTTGAAAAAAGGGTAAAAAAAGACCCCGTTAGAGGGGCTTAAAAAAGAAATGGTGCCGACAGAGAGGAAATAGGGATTAAATTATTGAAATAATTGAAAAATATATAAAATTTTTCTCCATTCTTGAACGATTTTTTTTGACTTCGTCTACACGTCATTAACGGGTCAAAAAGTTTCGAATATTCAATAATTAAGCAAATTGAAAGTGCCGACAAAGCAATATTGTTAATAAAAACATTTACATTATTTACTATGTCAAAATATGTCGTAATCTAAATGTATGTTTTATATAGGATGAATATTATGGCATATGAAAAGACTTTTGATTTGTTTGATTTAGCGATTTGGATGCAATCAACTCGCGAAGGAGTTAGTTTGTCAGATATTATGAATCGCTTTCAAGTATCAAGAAGAACTGCCGAACGTATGCGAGATATGATATTAAGTCGATTTCCTCAAGTTGTTGAAGAAATCGGTGAAAATAATTCAAAACGTTGGTATATCCCGCAAGGTACATTAAAAGACTTCATTCAATTTTCGGCTGATGATATTGCTTGCCTTAATTTAGCCAAAGATGCCTTAATTAAAGAAAAACTATCTGATAAAGCCGACCAATTAAATGCTATTATTGAAAAAATTACAGCCTCCATTAAGTCAAATACTTTATTAAAAATAGAACCTGATGCAGAAGTTTTGTTAGAAGCTCAAGGTTTTGCTCGTCGTGTCGGTCCAAAAATTAAAATTGATACTCAATATTTGGAAACAATTAAAGAGGCTATTTTATCTGGTAAAGAACTAAAAATTAAGCATAATGACAAAACTCAAATTGTAGCTCCTTATGGTTTCTTATATGGTAATAAGCCTTATTTGGTAGCTTATTCCAATAATGCAAAAGAGTTCAGATATTATGCTTTACACAAGTTAAATTCCGTTCAGCTGACAAACAATCATTTTATTAAAGATAATACTTTTTCATTAAACGAATTTACCAAAGATTGTTTTGGCGTTTATAAAGAAAAACCTTTTGAAGTTGAATGGTTATTTAATGCTGATGTAGCTAAAGATGTTGAAAAATATGAATTTCATCCATCTCAACAAATGATAAAAAATAAAGATGGGACTTTAACCGTAAAGTTTTTCGCAGGTGGTCAAAAAGAAATGGATTGGCATCTTTATACCTGGGGTGATAAAGTTAAAGTAATAAAACCAGAAAGGAAATAAAATGACACAAGAAGAAAATAAATTAAAGCACATTGAGAAAGATACTAAAATTGTAATTCTAGGAACATTTCCTTCTAAAGCTTCAAGAAAAACTTTCTTTTATCACAAATCGACCAATCAGTTTTGGACTATATTAAGTAAACTTTATAATTGTAATGATATTTGTCATTTACAAAAGAATGAAATATCTAAAGACAAAGAAAAACAATTAATTGATAGAAGAATAAAGTTCCTAACAAAACATCAAATTGGGTTATGGGATGTTATAAATAAATGTGACATAGATAAAAGCAAAGATTCCTCTATAAGAAATCCTAGTTATAATGATTTAGCTTCATTAAAAACAGAATGTCCAAAGTTAGAGCACATTTATTTTAGCAGCAAAAAAGCTTTTCAATTTTATCAAAAATATTTGCAAGATGATTTAAAAGATTCTGCAATTAAAACTTGGTTAGAAAATGTTGTTATTAGAGAAGCATTACCATCTCCAAGTTCTGCTAATGCTCGTATGACATTAGAACAAAAGCAAAAAAGATGGGGGGAGTTGTTAGGCTTATTTAATTAAAAGCAATCTTCTTCTAAATTGCTAAATTTTCCTATATCTCGGTCAAATAAGCATTTTATCCGTCCACAATTGCCATTATTGTTTTTAGCAATTATTATTTCACATTTATTTTCTTGTTCTTGGCAATCTTCTTGCCATTCTTTATATCGCTTTTCAAAATGTTCTTTTGTTTCTCTTTTATACTGCTTTGGTTCTTTATCATACATATAATAACTTTCTCTATATAAAAATAAAAGTTTATCAGCATATGGAACGATATTACGATACCCGCCTTTAATATCACTATTAATTGGTATTTTACATTGTCTTTGCTCTAGGTTTCGGTTTAGTTGAGAAAGTATAAGTATTGGAACATCTAATTTTTCTGCAATACTTTTAATATCTTGCATAAACTTTCTATAAGCTTGATTTGACTTATCTTCTGAATAAAGTGATAAAAGTTGCAAATAATCTATAACGACAAGCCCTAATTTATTTCTATTTGCAAATGCATATATCTTATCTTTTATATCACTAATAGAGCTTATTTGATTACACAAATATATTGGCAATTGATTTATTTCATTACCGGTAAGTGCTATTTTTTCAAATTGCTTATAGTTTTCTATGTCGTGTCTTAATTCATATAAAGGAATTTCAGAAGCTAAACTAACAAACCGTTGCATCATATTCTTATTATTACATTCAAAATCAAAATATAAAACGTGTTTCATTTCTAAATTGTTTTGTTCTGCTTCTTCTTTGAATTTTTGGGCTACCTGATAAACACAGTTTATTGCAAATGTCGTTTTTCCCATTGCAGGTCGTCCAGCTATAAGAACAATATCTCCTCCTCGAATATATCCTAGTCTTTCATCTAATCTATCTATACCTGTTGATAATCCGAGAGGCTCACCGTTCATTTGATAACGATATTCAACTTCTTTAATATATTCAACAAATGCATCAGATATATGTAATGTTTTATCCATTTTAATACTCCATACTAGTTTTTGTTGTATGGATATTAAACTAAAGATACGCCATATTTTGACGGGGTAACTTTTGAAAGTTTTTGAATTTTTTTATTCCATTTTTACCAAAATTTACAAACGACTCGATTCTATTTTTTGTGTTTTCATTCCGTTTTTTAATCAAATTTGAATAAATATTTTAAAATAAATTAAGGAGATTAAATTATGGAAGTATGTGATGCAATTATTATCAATGATAAATTCTATCCAATGGCTGAAAACCTTGATAGTCTCAAAGAATTAGAAAACAAATTAACTTATATTGACCAACCATTAACGAGCCAATTATCAAGTTTATTACAAATTTTATGCAAGAAATCTAATAATCCAAAAATGATAGAATACCTCTTAAAACAAGGCGCAAATCCTTATTATATGGATATTGATGGAAATACAGCATATGAATATGCTATTGAAAATATCTATCATATGAAAGATTGGTTATTCATCTTATTAAACCAATATAGCTCAAGGTTTAAGCATCCAGATACCGATAGCAGGAATGAATTTGTATTTAATTTTATAAAAGCTGAGATTATCAAGCATGAATTGGAACAACGAGAAAAAGAAAAAACTCTCTTAGAAGTGCTTGATACATTATCAATTGATGAGGAAGTCTAATGGATACTTATTATATAGACACCTTAAAAGATGTTAAAAAGATTGCCAATATGCTAGATGACATCAATTCTCCAATTAATAAAAATGGTGCAACACTCTTACATTTGTGCTCAATTATGAGCTCTGATACAGAACCTATTGAGTATCTACTTGATATTGGGGCTAATCCTTATCAAGTAGATATCTTTGGCTTAAATTCTCTTGATTATGCTAAAAGAAACAAAAATCCCATTGCAGGCTTACTTATATATAATATATTAAAATAAAGGACTGAAACCATCAGTCCTTTTTAATGTTATTTCTTTACATCTGCCATTAAACTATGAATATCATATTCATCATAGCCTTCATAGTAATAACTTACATCAATGCCTTTCATATAAACTTCTCGTTTGTTAATCTCATCTGTGAAGGCGTTTTTAAGCAAATGTTTAATTTCAATATCTTTGATTGGACTTCTTTCCATTGCAGATAGATAATCTTCTTTGTCAATCTTATTCCAATCAACCACCACCTTTAATTCTTTTTTGAAGATTAGATCCAACCAAATTCTGGTAGCTCTGCCATTACAATCTCTAAAAGGGTGAGCAATATTCATTTCAACATATTTTTCAACAATTTCATCAAAAGTTGATTGAGGCATTTTATCAATTTCTTTCAAAGATTGTTTAAGATACATAACTGGAGCAAATCTAAAATTACCCTTAGAAATGTTAACTTCCCTTAATTTACCTGCAAAATCATAAACATCTTCAAATAAATGTTTATGTATTTGCTTTAATCCGGCAAAAGTTCCTACCTTTATTGTATCAATCTTACCACTATCAAATAGGCTTAATGCTTTTTCTTTACTTAATTTCTCTTCTACTTTATTAAGCTCCACTTGGTCTGTAATATTTAACTTGTTCTCTAAAACCATTATAATTCCTTAAATCAAATCGATATCAGTAATTTCAATGTACAGCATACTATAATCTATTTTAAATATAAACAATATTTTTTTCAACAATAACTTTTTAAGCATTTTAGATTTTGCCGACTTGTCGACATTTTCTAAAATGAAATTAAATAACTAATTGTATTATATGTCTTTTTTACTTTCATTTATTGCCTTTTCCAAATTCTCTTCAGAAACACCATTTTTATAAAATAAATTCTCTAAGTCTTTTATTCTGCTTGATTGTTTAGCAATTTGTTCTTCAAGTTTTTGTATTCTTTCCTCTAATTCTCTTACTTTATTGCTTAATTCTGCATTAGATAATACAAGGTTTGTATTTTCTGCTCTAAGACCATCTGTATAGCATTTATTGGTTTCTAACTCTTGGTTTAAGTACTTATTATCTCTTTCGAGGTCTTCTTTTTCTTGTTTTACCACCTTTTTATCCAAATTAGTTAAATCCTCAAACAATGGCTTAAACTCTTTACCTGTTAGAGATAATACTCTTCTGCCAAATTTATCTGTCTCTTTATATAGATATCCCTCACGAATTAGGTCATTTACAAAGGTTTTGGCTGTATTGGTTGTCAAATCCAGTATATTTGCAATATATTCATTACTGGCAAAGAAAGTGTGGTTATTATTGGTTTTGAACTTAATAAAGTCCAACAAAACTCGTTTAGTCATTGATAATTCAGATTTACTTTTACTCATTTTCTTCTCCTTCATTTGGTTACAATGATATTTATCCGAGCGAAGACGATAATTTTCATTTGAACAAAATTTTGTTTGCGAATACTCATATGTTCACCTTTTTAAGGTATGGAGGCTTATATGTTCACTATACCCTAATTTGAATACCCATATGTTCGAGGTGAGGACCCTTATGTTCAATTCCGGAGACTTATATGTTCAGTGCCGAAGACCTATATGTTCGTTCATTTTTACTCAATCCCTTAATTTCTCTTGGATTGACAAGTGTTTTTCGTGTCTATAATAGATATTATAATAGAGATAAAAAAGAAAACTAATATAATAGACCGAACTAAGACATTAGCCCCTTTTGTTTTTTATATGACAATAGATATTTATACCGACCAATGGCTGTGAGGTGTTCGGTTTGGGATTGATTTTTGAGGAATTTAATAAAACTTCCTAGAAAATGCAAAACAAAAGATTCCTGTGATTCAATAATACAAACACTTGCTCTTCAAGCTTTGCCTATATAAAATAATATCTATAATATTAAAAAATATAAGCTAAATATAAAAACAAACTCAGCTTATTTAAATCTATAAAGCTAAAAGCTTGGATTGGTAAAAAAAATAGAAAAAGAGAATTATAGTAATATTTTTCATCAATTTGTTATATATCAATATTTCTATCTATAATTGTATTGATTTTATGTTTTTTATATATTACTGTGTGTTTCATAAAAATATCAGAATATAAGGATATGCAAATGAATAAAAGTTTGACTTTAAAAGATAATCTAGAAATAGATCCAATTCTTCACGATAAAATAAAAAAAGAGGAAGACTTGTTTTCTTTTATCAACAATCGTATAGATAAAATATCTAACTACAATTTATTATTAGGTGCAGGAGCATCTGTTATGTCTGGAATTTATACAGCACAGCAACTAATAGAAAAATGGAGGAATGATGTTTTTTATTCATTTGAAAATAATAAAGATGAAGAGTTTGATATAGAAAAAGCTCAAAAATTTTTTTCATACACTTTTGGAAGAGAATATGATGTTAACAGGGAATATTCTTTTCTATTTAAGCAAAAATATCATTTACCTACACAGAGACGTAATTTTGTAGAAATGTCTGTTAAAAATGCTATTCCATCCATAGGGTATCGTTATCTAGCAAACCTTGTTAGAGCGAATTATTTTAACACTATTTTTACAACAAATTTTGACGATCTAATAGAGCAGAGTTTATTATCCGCTAATTTAGAACTTAAACCCATTATTTGCTCTCATGATGCTTCTATTTCATCAATACCTGTTGTTTCAAATAGACCAAAGATTATTAAGCTGCATGGTGATTTTTTATTTGATGACATCAAAACAACACTAACAGAAACAACTCGTCTTGAAGAAAATATGAAAAACAAATTTGAAGAGTTTCTTAAAAATTTTGGATTAATTGTTATTGGATATAGCGGAAATGATGACTCTATTATGGATATACTTGAAAAGCTTATTAAAAAAGATGGTTTTCTTGATGGGGGATTATATTGGTGTACCAGAGATGTAAAAGAAATTGAAAAAAACTATAGATTAAAAAAACTATTACTAAATGATAAAGCTTTTATTGTACCCATAATTGGTTTTGATGATTTCTTTGCAAAATTAAATCACTTTATTTCTGATAAAAATTATGAAAAAGATCCTTTTCAAAAATATAAAGATGATATCTGTTCTTTTGAAGATATTGATAAAACGATTGAACAGTTTAAGGATAACAAATTAATTATTCAAGATTGCGAAAATTATAAAAAAAATCTTCCAGAAATTTTATCTAAAACTCTTAAAACAGTTTCGGATAAATTTGGATACAAAGATGTAGATGATAGTGTAGACTTGATTAATTTATCGAGATTTGAAGAAGATCCAAGTTTAAAAGAAAACATTTCAAAACTAAATAATCTGCTTAAGGAATCTGCATCTCCCAATTTAATTATAGAAACAATTGAAAATATTGAAAAGAAGTCTTACATTTTTTCAGATGTTAGACTATTTAATATGATTGAGAATACAAAATTATTATTATTAGAAAAAAAACATGATAAAGAAGAAACAATACAAACACTACTCAACTTAAAGCAATTTAATGATGATAGAAACTATTTTTACGAAAATGTATATATAGATTTAGTTAATGAATATATTGATGCAAAAAAATGGGATCAAGCAATAAATGTTGCCCAAGAAGCTCTTCAAAAAAACAAGCAAAATGATAAAATTTACCTATTACTAGCTAAAGCTCAAGAATTTAAGTTGCGCTATGGATATAAGGAAGATAATGTACATCTTATAGATGAAATCAAAACTAATTATTTAAAATCAATAGAATATAATCCATCTGTAAAAACAAATTCTACATATAGAAATTTTACTGATTTTTTGTTAAGTGATAATAATATTCATTTTTCAGATGAGGAATTTATAAAATATATTATAAGACCTTTTGAAGAACAACATCTTGCAGATTCAGATTATCCCTATATTGTAGCAGAAAAAGCAATATTCGATTTTCAAAAAAATAAAGATAATCCGTTTGATCTAATAGACAAATTGTATGAAGAAAATAATATTTCTATAATAAATTATCAAATGTCATTGTTTCGCAATTTTCTTAAAGTATGTACTGTAGCAAAGAGAACAACTGAATTTGAAACATGCAAAAATAAAATACCTGTTATGTTTAAAAAAACAATTTGGTACATTAAAGCAATAGCTCATTATGAATTATCTGTAAAGAATGATTTAAATAAAGCAATTAGTATATTGCAGGATAATTTAAATATTGATATTGATAACCAATTGCTGATGCTATTATTAAAATTTAAATTATACGCAGAAGATTACACATTTGTTACAAGTAATTTAGAAAAATTAAAAAGCGATGACGCTCAAACAATCAAAGTAGACTATTGTGTATATAGTAACAATAATGATGAATTATATAAAATATCTGAACGTTTATATCAGAATAGTAATAAGCAATATTCTGATTTAATGGCATTTTCCTACCATCTTCTTATTTGTAATAAATTCAAAGAATGCTATGAACTACTAAATGGAAATACACACAATGATTCTATTTTGGAAATAAATTATGAATTAGCAAGAAAAGGTATTAATAAAAATATTCGAACTGATAAAATATCATCACTTTATGAACAAAGTGAAAAACAGATAAAAGCCGCAACCTGTGTTCTTTTAGATAAAAAAGATGAAGCTATTAATATTTTAAAATCTATAATAGAAGAGGATTTTGAACATTACTATCAAATTAAACCATATCCAGTGTTTAAACCTATTTTGCAAGAGTTAAAGAAATTATTGCCGTAAAATTAAAACTCTAAAGACTTAAGTTGACAGAATTCTTAATGTATATAAAATAATAATTCGCAAATTTTTTAAACAAATAAATTGGCAAGAATTGATTAGATTAAAAAGCATTTGGGTTATTATTTAAAAACAAGAGGTATCAAAGATAGTTTCTTTGAAAAATTGAGTGGATATAAACCAAACAATATAGCCAATAATATAATCAGCATAGATGGCTTAACTGTTATCATTACATTGATTTATGAACCTTCGGATCGTGCTTCTATCAACCTTAAACATTCTAGCAATTTGGGTTTTGGGGATATTTTGTTCAGCAAGTTGTAAGATTCGTTCTTTGTTTTTCTTTAAGTCATTAAAAGCACTCTTGCGACCAAATGGACGCCCCACATGTTTTCCTTCAGCTTTTACTCTTTTTAATGCTTCCTTGGTTCTTTCAGAGATTAACTGCCTTTCAATCTCTGCTGCTAAACTGAAAGCAAAAGCTAGAACTTTACTCTGTATATCAGAACCAAGACGATAATTCTCTTTCAATGTCCATATTTGACAATCGCGCTCTAAACACTCTTTTAAGATGCCCATTACTTCTAACAAATTTCTACCAAGTCGGCTTAATTCTGATGCAATTAAGACATCTCCCTTTTTTAGTTTTTTAAGTAATTTGCCAAGTTTTCGTTCGTTTAGAGGCTTTCTAGAAGAGATTTTCTCTTCAACCCATTTGTTGATTTCTATATTATTTGCTTCACAAAATGTTGAAATTGCTAATTTTTGGTTTTCTAGAACTTGTGTCTGAGTGCTTACCCTTATGTATCCATATATCATATTCAATCCTTTTAACATATTTATCAGATTGAACAAAAATACATAAAAAAAGTGATAGAATTAACTCACCAATTAATTCTATCATTTTTCACATCATACAATTTAATATGCAAGAATCAATCAAAATGTTTAAAAAAGTCAGATTTTTTAAGGAACTAGTGTCATCTTTTGACAATATTCAAATAATACACAGAATGTAAGCGGGCTAAACGGTGGTTTAGCTCGGTATAGCTATCGATCACAAAACATACCAATATAGCATAGGGACTCAATAGTATGCCTAGAATATTTGATAATATCGATCTTAAACTTGAAACAGCCTTAAAAGAAAGTCTTGAATTATCATATCGTGCAGATTTCTGTGTCGGTTTCTTTAATTTAAGAGGTTGGCATACCATAAGTGATTACATTGATGTTTTTGAAGGTGGGGAAGGAAAAAATTGCCGTTTATTAATTGGTATGCAAAGAACACCTAAAGAATTATTAAATGAGCTATATACAGTTAATGCTGAAAATAGCTTTATGGATATGGCTCAGGCTCAAAAACTAAAAAAAATGATAGTAAACGAGTTCAAAGAACAACTTATTATCGGTATCCCAGATAAAAATCAAGAGAAAGCCCTAAAATCATTATTAAGACAGTTAAAGAGCAAAAAGTTAATTGTTAAATTTTATTTGAAAGATTTGCATGCTAAATTATATCTTGCTTATAGAAACGATAAAATAAATCCTATAATTCCATATTTAGGTAGTAGCAACTTAACATTTGCTGGATTAAGCAAACAAGGTGAATTAAATGTTGATGTTTTAGATTCTGATGCTGCAATAAAATTATCTAATTGGTTTGAGGATAGGTGGAACGAAAACTGGTGCATTGATATCACAGAAGATTTAATAAAGATTATTGAGAATAGTTGGTGTAGAGAAGACAATCTTCCTCCTTATTACATATATTTAAAAATGGCATATCATATGGCACAAGAAGCTCGAGAAGGTTTAACAGAGTTTCGTATTCCTAAAGTTTTTAAGAACCAACTACTAGATTTTCAAATTAAATCGTGCCTTATTGCCGCTCGTTATTTAAACATAAGAAATGGTGTATTGATAGGAGATGTTGTTGGATTAGGAAAAACAATTACGGCTTGTGCTGTTGCTAAAATATTTGAAAATGACTTAGATATCAGTTGTTTGATCATATGTCCTGCGAATTTAATACCAATGTGGGAAAAATATAGAGAAAAGTATGATTTACGTGCCAAAATCATATCATCTGCTGTTGTTCAAGACCAATTACCAGAATTGAAACGATATAGATTAGTAATAATAGACGAAAGTCATAACCTAAGAAACAAAGAAAGCAAAAGATACAATGCAATTCGTGACTATATTCAAAGAAACGAAAGCAAAGTCATACTCTTAACCGCAACTCCATACAATAAGAGTTTTCAAGACATTTCAACGCAATTAAGATTTTTCATTACAGATGATGAAGAATTACCTGTTAGACCGGAAAGGATGCTATCGGAACAACCTGAAGCACAATTTGTAAGTGATTCACAAATCCAACCCCGTTCAATATTGGCTTTTGAAAAAAGTGAATATGCCGAAGATTGGCAAGATTTGTTAAGATACTATATGATAAGACGAACTAGAAGTTTTATAAAAGATAATTATGCAAAATTAGATCCAATAAACAATAGAAAATATTTGGAATTTTTTGATGGAACCAAATCATATTTTCCTGAAAGAATAGCTAAAAGCATAAAATTTAAGGTGGATAGTAAGAATCCATTAGATCAGTATGCAGCCTTATATTCAAAGGAAATCGTTGATATTATAAATTCTTTGGAAATACCAAGATATGGTTTAGCAGGTAAGTTAATTGATAAAAAAGAACTAGAAAAGATTAAGTTAACGGTAGAAGAAGATAAAATAATCAAAAACTTATCAAGAGCAGGAAAAGAAATTATTGGCTTTTGTAGAACGAATTTATTTAAACGATTAGAAAGTAGTGGTTATTCATTCATTTTATCCCTTAAACGCCATATATTGCGAAATAATATATTTTTATATGCTTACAATAATAATTTACCTCTTCCTATAGGTTCACAAAGTTTCGAGTTTATAGACGATGATAGTAATATAACAGACAGTGACCAAGAGAACCTTATCAATTTAGATAATGAATTGTTGGAAAATACACCTCTTTCTACTAATTTATATAAAAAAGCCAGTGAAGCATACAAGATATATATAGAAAAATATAAATCACGATTTAAATGGATTAATTCTAGTTTTTTCAAAAAAACATTGAAAACTGATTTAGAAAAAGACAATAGAGCTCTAGAAGGAATAATTGAAAAAATAGGCGAGTGGAAAAGTAATGATGATGAAAAACTAAAATCATTAATTAATTTGGTATCTAAAAAACATAAAGACGACAAGATTTTGATATTTACTCAATATGCTGATACAGCAAACTATCTTAATGAACAATTAAAAGCAAAAAATATTAAACATGTTGAATGTGCAACAGGTGGAAGTTGTGATCCTACTCTTTTAGCCAGCAGATTTAGTCCGATTAGTAATGAATATAGCATAACAGATGGTAATGAAACAAGAATTCTTATAGCTACCGATGTTTTGAGTGAAGGCCAGAATTTGCAAGATGCTCATATAATTGTGAACTTTGACTTACCTTGGGCTATTATCAAGCTTATACAACGAGCCGGACGTGTAGATAGAATTGGTCAAAAATCAGAAGAAATCTTATGCTATAACTTTTTACCCGCTGATGGGGTAGAACAGATATTAACACTCAGAGGCAGATTGAAAAAGAGACTTAAAGATAATGCTGAAGTAGTAGGAACTGATGAAAGATTTTTTGATGATGAAGATAAAGTAAAACTTAGAGATTTATACAATGAAAAGTCTCAAGTATTAGACGATGAAGAAACTAGTGATATTGATTTATCATCTTATGCATATCAAATATGGCAAAATGCTATAGAACAAAACAAAGAACTGCAAACAATTATTCCTCAATTACCAGATATTGTTTATTCAACAAAATATTCAAATAATCGTAAAGGTGTTATTGTTTATACTCAAACAGCATATGGTAATGATATTCTCTCTTTTGTAGGAACAGATGGTCTTACACAACCTCTATCACAATTTACATTGCTTAAGATGGCAGAATGTGAAGCATGTGAAGTATCTATTGATAACTTAGACAACCATTTTGATTTAGTTAAGTCTGGTGTTGAAAACATCATCAAGAACGAAAAACTTATTGGTGGACAATTAGGTAAGAAGTCTAGTGCAAGATATCGGACGTACCAACGATTAAATTCTTATGCACAAGAACAAAAAGGAACTTTGTTTGATACAACAGATCTTCATAGAGCTATAGATGATATCTACAAATATCCACTAACTGAAAAATCTAAAGAAAAACTCAATCGTCAATTAAAAGCTGGCATCGATGACATTAGTCTTTTTCGATTAGTAAATGAATTAAGAAATGACGGAACTTTATGTTTAACAACAGAAGAAATTTCTCATAAACCGCCAAGAATTATATGTTCAATGGGTATGCATAACGGAGAATAAATATGATTAATAAAAAAGCAGTATTAGATTTGTTGGCTCAAAATAAGCTGAAAGAATTGTTTACACAGTACTTGGGGTGGAACAATTTCAATCAAACTATGCCCATTACGATAGATGGGACAAAGTATATCCTAAACGGTCTGGTGGAGAAAGAAGGTTTTGCCATTTATGAATATTGTAACACTGATACAATTCCGCTAAAATACGACATAAGGAAGAAAATAAGCAACAAACTCTCTAAAACACAGTTGGAGCATATGATCGTTTTTACTGAAAGAAACGAGCAGATATGGCAGTGGATTAAAAGAGCAACAAAAGATTCTCCTGCAGCAACAAGATCCGAAGTATACAGCCCAAAAAACCAATCTGGTGAGAAGTTATATCAAAAACTGGAAAAATTGTTTTTTGGATGGGGTGATTATACAATATCTGATGTCACTCAAAGGGTAAATGAATCGCTTAACAAAGATAAAGTTACAAAGAAGTTTTATGAAGAATTCAAGAAGAATAAAGATAACTTTTCTAAATTCATTGAAGGTATGAAAGAAACCGTTGATAAAGAGTGGTACAGTTCTTTGATGTTGAATCGCCTGATGTTCATTTACTTTATCCAGAAAAAAGGTTTCTTGAACAATGATTTGAATTATATGAGAACCAAACTCGATGAAATTCAAGAAAAGAGAGGAAACAACAAATTCTACACTTTTTATAGAGAATTCCTTTTGGTGCTTTTCCATAAAGGATTTGCGAAGGAATTGAATAAGCGTTCAGCAGAAACTATGCAAATTATTGGTAAAATACCATATTTGAACGGTGGTTTGTTTGATATACACGAACTGGAGAGGAAATATCCAGACATAACAATTCCCGACAGTGCTTTTGAAAAGATATTTGACTTTTTTGATAAGTATGACTGGCATTTGGATGATCGTCCTGTTTCTGATGATAGGCAGATTAACCCTGATGTAATCGGACATATCTTTGAAAAGTACATCAACCAAAAACAGATGGGAGCGTATTATACCAAAGAAGATATTACGGAATATATCAGTAAAAACACAATCATTCCATATCTTTTTGAGGCAGCAAAGAAAAAGTGTGAAGTTGCATTCAAAAGTGATTCTTATATATGGCAGATGTTAAAAGATAATCCTGACAAGTATATCTATGATGCTGTTAAAAAAGGTTGTGATAAAGAATTGCCAGAATCTATTGCCAAAGGTGTTGATGATGTATCCAAACGAGAGGGATGGAATACTCCAGCTTCAGAAGAATATGCTCTGCCAACGGAAATATGGCGTGAAACAGTTGAAAGACGTAATAGATATTTTGATATAAAGTCAAAGCTTGAAAACGGAGAAATCAACTCCATAAACGACTTTATCACCTACAACCTAGATATACGGCAGTTTGCTGAAGATATTATTACCAATGCTGAAAGTCCTGATGTCGTAAAGGCGTTTTATTACACTATTGCTGGTCATATTGCTGAAAAATCCAATGAGAAGGATGTTCCTGCGATGAGTATTCTTGATCCGACTTGTGGTTCAGGTGCGTTTTTATTTGCAGGTTTGAATATATTAGAGCCGTTATATGATGCTTGTATTGATAAAATGTATGCGTTCAAGCACGAAAAACCTGATTCATACAAAGAATTTGACAGCGTTTTAGAAAATATAGAACAACATCCGAATAGAGAATATTTTATATATAAATCTATAATTTTGAACAATCTCTATGGCGTTGATATTATGAAAGAAGCCACTGAAATTGCAAAATTACGGTTGTTTTTGAAACTAGCGTCTTGTGCCGAGGTGGATTACAGAAAAGAAAACTATGGCTTAGAAGCTTTACCAGATATTGATTTTAACATAAGAGCAGGAAACTCATTAGTCGGTTTTGCAAATTATCAATCGGTTAGAGATGCCGTTAATCACGCAAACGATGATCAAGCTTCATTCCTATTTGATGATCCAATGCCGAAAATAGATGAAAAAGCACAAATAGTGGCTCAAGCATATAAAAGATTTAAAGATACGCAGACCGTTTCGGGTACACACGATGATATTGTTGCAGCAAAACAAGATTTACAACAAAGATTGTCTGCACTCAATGATGAATTGAATCATTATATGGCAAAAGAGTATGGTATTGATACGAACAAAGAAGATTGCTATAAACAATGGCTCTCAACCCACGAACCATTTAACTGGTTTGTAGAATTTTATGATGTTATACATAATCGTGGTGGTTTTGATATTATAATTGGAAATCCACCATATGTAGAATATAATGACAAGATAAAGCAATTTTATACAATTAAAAATTACACAACTGAAGAGTGTGGGAACCTTCACGCTTTCACACTGGAAAAAAGTTGTAAAATCAAGTCAAACCAAGGATTTTTAGGATTTATTGTACCTTTAGCTATTATAAGTACTCCTAGAATGTCTACAGCCATATATTTAATAAATAATTACAGTTCATTTATATCAAGTTATGAATGTAGACCAGGAAAGTTATTTGAAGGTGCAGACATAAGAGTATCAATAATTATCTTAACTCCAAGGAATGAATACAAATCGAAACATAATACTACAAATTTACAAAAGTTCTGCACTGAAGAAAGAGACATCTTATTTAAGAAATTGCAGTACCAATCACTAGAGAACATTAAGAAAGAATATTTACTGATTCCAAAATTAAAATCAAATATTGAAGTATCAATATATAATAAGCTTTATTCTCAAAAAAATAAAATTTGCAATTATGTTGCTGAAAATGGTTCTAACAACAAGTTATACTATTCTTATGGCTATAGATATTGGGCAAAAGTATTAAACGAATCAACTGAGTTTGAAGGAACCAATGCTACAAGATCAACAGGAGAGAAAGAATTACCGTTGTTGGATAATATGGATAAAAACCAAATTATAGCATCTTTATCATCATCTTTGTTCTATTGGTATTACGTGGTTACAAGTGACGCACATAATTTTACTAAACATATAATATATAATTTTCCAATAGATCTTACAGGATTAGAGGGACTGAAAAGCATTAACGGCAGATATCAGGAAGATTTATATAAGAATTCTATTTATAAGACTGTTGTTTACAAATCAACGGGAGAGATCAAATACAGAGAGTACTATGTAAGAAAATCAAAATTATTTATCGATGAAATAGATAAAGTTCTGGCAAAACACTATGGATTTACAGATGAAGAACTGGATTATATCATAAATTACGACATAAAATACCGTATGGGTGATTCCTTGAATGGTGATGGTGATGAAGAATAAAGATATTGTTTCATACATAGGCAATATTGATATTTTAAAAGAGCATAAAACCGCTTTCTTCTGCTCACATAAGTGTCCTGCTGATATTATAATCAAATCATATGACTGGGCAACACAGATGAAAAATGATGGGAAATGCGTTATATCTGGTTTTCATACCAAAATTGAACAAGATGTGTTTGATTTCTTGAAAAAAGGTACTCAACCAATCATAAAAGTTCCAGCCAGAGGAAAATATAAACGAATTACACCAGAAGAACAAAAGATGGTTGATGAAGGAAGACTGCTGTTTTTATTCTTTTTCCCAGACAATGTAACATACCAAACAAAAGAAACTTGTGCTAAACGTAATGAATACATAGCCCAAATAGCAAATGAAATACATATCGCCTATGCTTCACCAAATGGATTATTGGAAAAACTAACAAAACTGAACAAATCAAGTATACAATAGAATATAGAAAATAGAAACATTATAGAGACAAGAAAATAATGACAGAATTACGAGCAGATAAAGAAAAAGATTTTTTTGAGCGCACTCTATATAATTTAGAGTTGTATGAAAAAAATCACTCTAATAAGCCTGATGAATATAACTATGAAGTTACAATGATGCTTAACTCTTTATTGGGACTATTAGTTGTTCTCAAAGAAAGAACTTCAATATTGAATAATGTCGATATTAGCTTTTTAAATTATGAAGATAGCACAAAAAACTTTTTTAGACATATGAGAAACTCTATAACTCATGGCCATTTTATTGATAATATCAAAGTAAATGAAGAAACAAAAGAAATTGAAGAAATCACATTTATTGATAAAGATCCTAAAACAGGAGATGAAACATTTAGATGTACATTAACAATGTTACATCTAAGACAGCTTATTTGCAACATGAAAGCGAGACAAGATAGTTAGTTTGCACTTTTACAGATATGCGAAGCAAAAGTCAGTTAAAAAGTAGATTTTTTTAACAAAATAATCTTGACAGACATACTTTTAAATAATAGTATTTCCTTGAAGTAATTAAAGGAGATACATTATGGCTTTTGAAAGATTTGAAAACATTGGAGGAATATATGTCACCAAGGCAAGCATATCAAATCGCGGAGTTATAACTCTTAGTCAAGGAGCATGCACACAATACAAGTTGAACAAGGATAACGCAAAATATGTGCAACTTTATTATGACAGAGAACGCAACCTGATAGGTATGATATTCGTTACAGAGAAAGATGGAGCAGTCGCAAATGTTAGGACAAGAAACACTTCTCTTGATTTTTCTGCAAAATCATTGTTAGATTTTTACGGGATTATGCCCCAAAAAACAAGTTTATATGAAGTATCAAAAGCAGATGATGGAATGATTGTTATTGATATGAAAACAGCAAGGGAGAGACAAACAAAAGATAATAA
The DNA here is from genome assembly GCA_017465945.1 of Alphaproteobacteria bacterium. Classification (GTDB taxonomy): domain Bacteria; phylum Pseudomonadota; class Alphaproteobacteria; order RF32; family CAG-239; genus CAG-267. The sequence continues at coordinate 49,675 of JAFTVD010000010.1, forward strand.
TACTATTACTGAAGAAGAGAATTCCTGAAAAGGATAGAGTCGGAAAGAGAAGTGTTCCGCTCTCCGACTCTGATTTGCAAAATAAACGTGTTATTTTGTAAACGAACATTTGCATTTTATACACAGTTTATTTAAAAATCAATTAAAATCTGGAACACATAACGAAAAAATGGAGAAAATAATGGTAAAACATTATTATTGTCCATCAGGTTATCATTGGGTATGCAGAGCATACATCCATCTGAAAGATGGTAGTATTTTATATGCATCACAATGTGGCAAGAAAGCATTCTGCTTCTTGGTTCCTGATGACAAATAAAAGAATTGGTAAGGTGTGAAAGCACCTTACCATACTTCAGCCTAATATTCTCCATATAAATACAGGATATTTAACATGGCAAAACAAATACACACTATGTATAACAAAAGCACTGGAACTTGGTACAATAAGCAAGATGGAGCTAAACGAGTTTCAAATTGTGGTTTTAGCACACAAAAAGAAGCGGCAATAGCAGCGAGAAGCATTGCAATAAATCAAAAATTAGAACACTCAATCCATAGAGCTGATAACAACCAAATTCGAGAAAAGAACAGCTACGGTAATGATATTTATCCTCCACAAGGTTAACATTACAAAGGAAAGGAGACTTAGTCTCCTTTCTTTTTTCAAAAAAATCCACGGGCATTCATTTTTTTGCGGACGAATTAGAAAAAGCACGACAGGATGTGTTTATGATAACAAATAAACACATATCTGAAAGGCTTATAAATGCTTGCAACAAATGATAATTCCAGTATTAAATCTTACACTTTAAGCAATTTAATGTCATATTGCTATGGCACAGAACATTATTACACCAACCCCATACATTCATTCAAATACACAGATGGAGTAAAGGTTTTTTGCGAAAATGCCCAAAGCTATTGGCTTTTGGACATAGTTAATAGTGTGGCTCGTTTCTATAAAAGAATGCACCAAGACCTAATCATCATCAAACTCATTGTAAATCAAGATAACAAAGCTTCAATTACTTTTGAAGACACTCTCGGTATTTTCTTTTCTCAGATTATTCCTTTCACTGATTGTCCAGAAGGTGAATGGCTGTTTTATTTTAATGACAACGTATTTTTTTGGAATGGAGAGTACTAATGAATAAGTTATTGAGAGCTTTAATAGAAAGAGATTTGAACCAAGCAAGAGAGCTAATCAAACAAGGAGAAAAACTAAACGAACCATACAACAACAATGGTTGGACACCTTTTTTATGGTTAGTTAAAGAGTTTTATGAAGCTGAGATTGTTGAGGAATTCATCAAATTAGGTGGAGATGTTAATCAATGTACAAAAGAAAACCTATCTCCATTGATGATTGCTGTAACCCATAGAAGCTCTCCGGATGTGATAGAACTCCTCATACAATATGGTGCAAATGTTGACCATCAAGACAACTATGGACATACTGCAATTATGAAATTAATAAAACACCCTCAATTAGCTATGAGAAAATCTATCTTGCAAGCCTTGATAGACAACGGATGCGACTTAACCACCTTACGAAACGTCCAAGGCAAAACAGCAATAGATATGATTTTGGAGAGGATTTAGGAAATAAGTGCCATTATATGACATTATGTAATCATAATATCTTGAAAATAAAATTAATTCCTGCAATACTTCGTACATAGAGAACAATAACTAGGCTTATGAGATATAATGACAACCAAACACTACATATCAGAAAATGAAGAACTTATGAAACTTTGGGATTGGGAAGCTAATAAAGAATTAAATCCGGCCAATATAAGTATACATAGCCATAAAAGAGTTTGGTGGAAATGTGAAAAATGTGGTTATCTTTGGCAACAAGCTATAATTGATAGAATAGATAGAAATAACTCTGTGAGAAAATGTAAAAATTGTTTGCACAAATCAAATGCAGGTATAGATGATTTAGCAACATTACGCCCTGAAATAGCTAAAGAATGGCATCCAACTAAAAATGGAGAATTAACTCCTCAAGATGTAAAACAATATAGTAATAAAAAAGTTTGGTGGTTATGCCCTAATAATCATGAATATCAAGCAAGAATAGGAGAAAGAACAAGAAGACAAGGAACTAATTGTCCTATTTGTTATAAACAATGTAGAACTTCTTTTCCTGAGCAAGCTTTTTATTATTATATTAAGCAGTTATATTCTGATGCAATAAACGGGTTTAGAGCAGAATTTTTAGAAAATATGGAACTTGATATTTACATCCCATCTTTAAATTGGGGAATTGAATACGATGGTGAAGCGTGGCACCGAAAAGATAAATTGAAACGTGAGCAGAAAAAATATAAAAAATGTGTAGAAAATGGAATAAAACTTATAAGAATTAGAGAAAAGATAGCTCCTTTATGTTCTGATATAGCAGATGAACAGATACAAATAATTCAAAAAGATGGTAAAGATAATCTTGAAGAAACTATTAAATATATACTAAAAAGAATAAACTTTACTCGTAAAAGTATAGTAATTGATTTAGATAAAGATGAAATTAAAATACGTGAAGAATATCAAAGCAAAATAAAAGATTCTGTTGCAGAATTGTATCCTGAACTAATCAAAGATTGGCATCCAACAAAGAATGGACATTTAACTCCTAATGATTGTAAAGCTGGTTCAGTTTATAAGGTTTGGTGGAAATGTCCAACATGTGGATATGAATGGCAAGCATCACCTCAAAAAAGATGTGGAAGAGGACATGGTTGTTTAAATTGTTCTAAACAAGCACCTTTAGTCGGTGTAAATGATTTAGCCACATTATATCCAGAAATAGCTAAAGAATGGCATCCTATTAAAAACGGAAATATTAAACCCACAGATATTAGACCTAAAAGCAATAGAATATATTGGTGGAAGTGTTCAAAATGTGGATATGAATGGCAAGCAACAGGAAATAACCGTATAGGACACAAATCAGGATGTCCTGCTTGTGCAGGTAGAGTTCCAGTTATAGGTGTAAGTGATTTTTTTACTGTATGCCCTGAATTAAAAAAAGAATGGGATAATGAACTAAATCAAGATATTGATATTACAACTTTACCATTAGGATCTCATACAAAAGTCTGGTGGAAATGTGAAAAGTGTGCTCATAGATGGCAATCAGAAGTTAGACAACGTGTAAAAGGTTTAGGTAAATGTCCTAATTGTTCTAAACATTCAAAAAGAAAGAAATAACAGATTCCACTTTTTAATCAAAATCATATTTTTAGATAAATAAAAATATGAGTATAAGAAATGTATTAAATAATTTGGATTTAGTGATATCAAAGAAAGACCAAATATTAAGAAGGCCTGATATTGGTACTATCATTATTAAAGAAGCAGGTATTTCTGCAAACAAGCATATTCCATTTACTTTAGATAACTTGGTTAGACTTTGGACTGAGAACACTCGTTGGAAAATCAAACACAATGGACATTCCATATACATCTATAAAATCAAAATGATTGATTATAAATTTAACATTGTTGCCTATGGATGGGATGAAACTCTTCAAAAGCCAATTAAATTAAATGGCTTGTCTTATCAGCAGTTGTTTAATGATGCAGTAAAAGTTGGAGTCCGTCCACCAAATTCCACAGTTAAACTTAATGATGCCATTGAAGTATTAAGAGGATAATTAATCCTCTTTATTTTTATATTTCTGCCTTAGTTCTTTTAGTTTATCCCAATCTTTAGATTTATAAGCAAGCAGAGCTTCAACCGGGTATTTAATATTCTTACCTTCTCCAATAAAAGGTATTGAATCTCTTGATGGGGTTTCTCTATCTTTCTTTCTCTTCTGACCAAGGTATGATACAGATTTTTCCAATAAGTATGCAGCATATTCAGATTTTAAGTATCCTGTTTCATAAGCAACTTTATATGCAGCATAATCAAAATCATTGGTTTCTTTTGTTTCATCAACATCCCAAATGCCTTGTACTTTGGCTTGTTCTTCAAAACCGGCATTTTTCATAACTTCATATAAATCTTTACGAGATTTATTCATTTTAGAATTTTTAACACAAACAAAAGCAATGTTTTGAATTTCTGAAAGTGGATTTAATTTAACAGATTTTAATTCAAATGGTTCAAAGAATGAAACATTATTCCATTTTAACTCTATTTCTTCAGCATCTATCTCAAGTTTACCTTTTATAATAGCATCTTCAAAAGTAAAAAGCTTATTATCATTGATTAATAAGGAACAACCTAATTCAAAAGTGGAATGATGTATCCATAAATCTTCAAGACCTAATGTCTTAACAGCTCCATAAAACAAACATGTATCAAACTCTATCTTTTTCTCTGAATTATAAAAAGAGGTTTGCTTTTCAAATATGCATTCTTTGAAATACATACGAAGAGGATTTACCGAAAAAGAAATCTCAGATGAATTAAAATGGCATCTAACAAAGCAAACTGCTCTGATATAATCTTCTGAATTAAGCAAAAACAGGTCTCTTATTAGGTTAGCATCTTTTAACGTCTTAAATTCTATGTCCTCAAAAACTAAAACCCCATTATCAAAACGAACATATTCCTTAATTTTATAGGCATCTTCTTCAGTTGCTATAACTTTATTAGGAGTTATTTTGATATGTTTTGCTGCTTCTTCCGGATGTTGCATACAAAGAACAAATAAACAAGTTAATGCTTCATATATCAAATCATATAAAGATTGAGGATAATTAGGCTTAATACGAATGTATCCATCAACCCTATGTAGAAAGTTAAGAATTGAAAATATATTATCTTCGTATTCTTTTATTCCATCAGTCATTTCTGTTAAGGTTGTACCTGTTGTATCAATATGCTTTAAGTCTGTGCCGAGAAATCCTAATTCTTCTTTGATATCTGCGATGTTAAATAAATCATTGTTTTCTTCATCTAATGGCTCTTTATTGAACATGACCATTTCTGAAAGTACTTCAACCAAATATCCAGCAGTATTCCAATCGAATTTAGCATCTACATCAAAAGAAGCTAAATGAATAATCTTCTTTAATCTTTCTGATAAAAAATAAGGCAAGGCATTTAATTTGAAATCCAAATCTAAGGACTTATACTTTTGGCTTCTGCCATAGATAAGTTTGTTAAAATCTTCTTCGTGAAAACAAATGTCTTTATTCTTTATAAATTGTCGCATACTTGCCTCTTTATCAAATTTACATAAGAAACCTTAAAACATTAAATCTTAAAAGTCCAGATTTTTAAAAATGTTAAAAAAGGTATATTTTTTAACATTTTCCTTGTAATGCTTGGTTTTCCTAGTGTTTTGAAAGTGGCAGTTTTTACCTCAAATCCATAATGTTAAACTTTGTTAAAATAGGTAATATTGTTTAACATTTAAGCAATCTAAAATTAATAAGATTTCTTGCAATTAAAATATTTGTGGATAATAACATATTATCATACAAATAAAAAGTTATAAATGAGATAATTGGTTTATAAAACAAAACCTCGGGGTGTTAACGTTACTTTGACGTCATAGCACTTTCCGAGGAACATTGATTACTAAGTAATAAAAAAAATACAAAAAGTCAACAAAAAATTATAAAAAGTTATAAAAAAAATTATAACAACTAATAAAAAAGGTATAAGACATGTTAGAAGTACTAAAACAAAATTTTTCAGAAAAAAGAATGAGCACATATATTAATATTGCTAACTTAAAGTCTTTAGATAAAGAAAAAGCAGTTGACTTATATAGAATGAATATACTTATTTGTGAAGAATTGTACGCCCTCATAAGTGGTATAGAAATATGTTTACGAAATAAAATACATAATAAAATGATTGAAAACAAGAAAAAAGAAAATTGGTTTGATGATGTTGATTGGTTAGATATTCACAAAAAAGGATTAGAGGAAGCAAAAAAAATAAAATATAAAGGAGAACCAGAACCATCAGCTAATGATATTATTTCAAGATTAAATTTTGGTTTTTGGTGTCATATTTTTGATTCTTCTTACGAACAGATACTTTGGATACCTTGCTTAAGACACATTTTTCCCAATTATATAGGCAGACCAGATAGAAAGCATATTGCAAAAGCTTTTAAAAAATTATTAAATACACGTAATAGGATTGCCCATTTTGAACCAATCATTAAAGATGAAAATGAGTTGTTAAAAATTCATAATCAAATGGTTGAAGTCATGAATTGGATGTGTCCTCAGGTATATACTTGGTTTGAAAGTTTTAATAAATTTAAGGAATTATATACAAATCTTAAAAATAATTCTTTCTAAGAAATTATAACAGGAATTTTATTATAATTAACAATATCTCAAAATTAAAATCTTTTAAAATATCAAATATCAGCATCTGTTTCTAATATAGTAGTTCCATTGTGCCAAATTTCTCCAGCATCAATATCTATATCATCAGTCCAACAAATACCATAACCACCACAATCTACTTTAGCTTGATTAAACAAATGTATTTGTTGTAATTCATTAAAAGCCTTATGATTTTGGACTAGATTGTTAAAATCATATATTTTTACAATATCGGAAGAAAATATAGCTTTAATTTTAAAGTCCGGTAATATTTCTATATTTTTGATTTTAACAAACATTATCTTATTCCTATTTTGATAATTTTGTAAAAATGTATCCTACAAGATACAACATGTCAATAATTTTTAAACGACTTAATCGGGTAATGCGGACGATTGAATCACATTTTCCTAACGAAAAATGTTAAAGTGTCACTTTTTTTAACATTTTAGGCCTTGACGGACTGAATCCAGCCCGACAGGATTATCTTATATAAAACATTAAAGAAAGGATTAGTTATGGTAAATCAAGCGTATTTAGATGATAAAAAGATTAAGGATATTTTGACCTATATTTCCGGTATGAGACATTCAGAACAAATAAGGCAAATGTTCTTTTGTTCCTTAAATGGAATGAGGAGTATTAACTTCTGCTATCTTCAAATCAAAGATGTCTATAATGATGATGAGAGTGTTAAAGATGTTATTTCTCTTGATGCAGATAAAAATAAGGGGAAATTCGGGGCAAACTATTATTTGAATAGTCAAATAAAGAAAGAATTTAAGGAATATCTGAAATATTTGAAGTCAAGAAATGCTAATTTAACAGCTGAAACCTATTTGTTTACGAGCCAAAAGCTAAACAAACCATATAATAGAGTGTCAATCAGCAGGTTATTCTCTAGTATATACAGAAAGTTCAATATTGAGGGAGCTAGTCATTTAGGTCGTCATATGTTCGTGTCTAAGCTTGTTAATAGTGGCATTAACATCTGCTTGGTTCAAAAACTTTCCAATCATAGAAATATTGGGACAACTCAAAGGTATTTCAACTATAACTCACAAATGTTATCCAATGCGGTGGAGAATATCAGGGTGTAAAAAACTCCCTTGTGTTTCAAGGGAGTTTTTAAGACGTAGCTTATATTAGAAATTGTATTTGATAGTTAAACTACCATTCCAACCTTCACGTCCGCCATCTCTTCGATTGACATCAGCAGATAAGCTCCAAGCTGAATTTATATCTTTATCAATACCAATTCCATATTCAACATAGTCTTTAGCACTGATATTAGGTAATACGGCAGAATCAATATTTGTATTGCCTCCATCATCCATAACAAAAGTATAACGAACTTGTGCAAATCCGTTCCAACCATTGGAGAAGTCTTTGTTTATCTTCAAACCTGGAGCAATTTCAAATAAATTTAAGCTATCATTTTTGATTTTAGCGCCTGATTTTGATGTATAATCTTCAGTATCAACAAAAGTATATCCTGCATAAACAAATGGTTGAACAGTCAAAGTATTGCATATATGATAGTCATATCCACCTTTTAATGATAAACCAGCCCAGTATGTATCATATTTGTCAGTACCAAAAGAATGTTTAGCCTTATTATTGATAAAACCTGTGTTAATTGCATTAGCAAAAGTAAAATTACCATTTCTTAATAATGAACCTAAACCAATATATGCGCCCTCTTGATCAATTTCATTTCCAGTATATTTACTTTCACCAGATAAGTAACCAGCATAAACACCAAAATTTGCTTCTGTTTTTCCAATATAGTTTTTATCACTTGTAAAACCTCCGGCAACAGACATCATTTCAGCATCTATTGTTTCAAATGTATCAAATTCAACCTTATCATCGGAACCTATAACAGAAACCCACGCATTGTTTGAATAAGGTTCATCACCACTTGATATTCCCATTGGTTTTGTAACTTGATTGCTTAATTGATTAAATACTTCTCCAGCAATATTTTGTTGTAGGAAACCAACTGTTTGTGCTGTTGTGGTAGCAGAATATACTGCAGGGTTATAATCGGATACACTTTCACCACCTCCTCTTGTGAAAGTAAAGTTACCATTTGCATTATCATAAGATACATCATAAGTATATACTGGAGATAGTGCTGTTAAACCACTTGTTTGACCTGTATATTCAACCTTTGATAATAAATCACTATCAGATGTAAAATTAATTACAGTTTCTTTTTGTGTAGCATCAGAGATTAAATTTAATCCAGCAATATTTAATTTTGCATTTGCAGTAATAGTATCTGCTTTCAATGTATCCATTTTTTTGTTTTGAAGGTCTGTATCTACATATAAATTAGATTCATTACTTAAAGTTAATGCAGATAACTTAATTTCAGAAACTTTATTATTTCTTAAATCTAACACACCACCATTAAAATTGATAGAGTTCAAAGCATATTGTCCATCTATAAAAGTATTATCTTCTTGTCTTGTTTCTCCAATATTATGTGTATGTTTTGTAGCATCATATAAATAACTATCACTAGCATACTTTAACGTGCCATTAGTGTTTATATTGTAAGTAATTTCATCATCATAACCACCACGAGTTAAGCTTCCTTCTACATCTGCTGTAGCTGGGTCAAAGAAACCAGTAAATTTATTATTTCCAGTAAATTTTACTTTATTATTTTTATTATCTGAGATTATATCTGTTTCTATATCCATTCCATTTAATGTTAAAGCAATAGTGTCAGAATTTTTAGATTGACTAGATGTTTCTTCATTTTTTCTAATTCTGATATCTGCACTTCCTTTAATTTTAACATTTTCCATTGATACATCCCAAACATCAAGAAAACTATCGCCTCTCATATCAATAATAGCATTTTCAATAGAAACATTATTTGCTATAACTGTACTATTTCCTTTCATTGATAAAGTAGTTTTATTTTCTTCATTTACAGTTTTCAATGTTACATCATTTAATGTCATTTTTGAAGAGCCAACCAAATCTATTTGAGAATCTGTTATTGTCGTTGCCTCAGGATTATTAGCATCAAATTCTATTTGAGCATTACCAGTTAATTTAATAGTAGAATTTGAAATATTTAATGTTGCATAAGCCTCTCTTATTGTTGTTTGACCATTAATAATGTCAGAATCATCTTCAGGTGTTCCAAGAAGTATTTTACCATTATCATTAATTCTTATTGTTGAATTTGTAATATTTACTTCACCAACACCATTACCATCTTCAACAGTTCCTTCGTAAGCCAAAAGAGAATTACCGTTTACAGTCACATTACTATTAAGAATATTAAACTTATCATTAGCTCCTAAGTATGCATCTTCTTTATCACCTTCGCCTAAACGAGAGCTATCACCTAATACAACATTACTTTTTGATATTGTAACATTTTCTCCCATTACCATTTTAGAATAATCTTCATTACCAGGTGTTGTATCGTAACAATTAATACATGAAATATTTAGATTTGAATTTGATATAAATAGATTACCTTCTGTTTCAATATCAGATTCTGTTATTGTTACATTCGCATTTTCAAATTCGAAAGCCTCAATAACATCATCATCGTTATCTTTAGCGTTTATCCATTCAGTATTCTTAATATTAATTTCTATTTTTGTTTGTTCATCATTACTAAAAGGTCTTACATTTCTAAATATCATAGGAGATTGTTTACTGGATGTTCCTCCTGTGATAATAGTTCCTCCTTGTGATACAACAGAATCTAAGCTTAATGATGCGTTATCCATTACATATATTTTGGAATTACCAGTAAGTTTTATATCATTTAAAATCATAGATGAATCATTAGTTAATGTAACTATTGATTTATGAACATTTGTTTGTCCATTATTTTTTGCATAAAACTCAACAGATGAACTATCGTTTAAGTTAATTGTTGCATTATCCATCTTTAAAGTTGCTTGATTGTTATCAGCACCTTCATCATCAGGAGCACCAATCAATAACTTTGAAGTATCATTTAAAGTAACTGATGATTGTTTAATTTCTACAGTACCATTTGTAGGAATAACAACATCTTTTCCATTTTCATCTTCCTGATATACTTGTCCATTCCATGCTAAAATAGCATTATTATTTAATGTAACATTGCTACCACCAATGATAGATAAATTCTTTTTAGCTGCAACGGTTGTTTCTCCCTTATATGTCGTATCGTTAATGGTCATATCTGCGCTATTGAGAGTTAAATTATATGCTTCTATTTCAGAATAGTTTTCTTTATCTGTGTATGTGATATTTAATGTTGCATTTTTCTCTTGATTACCTATAAATGACAAATCACCATCAACAATGAATTCTGAATCATTAATGCTAACAGAAGAATTTGTAAAATTTGCTCGAGCAATATATCCTAGGCCATCATCTCCAGACAAATCTATTGAAGAATTTGATATAGCTAAATCTGCTTCTTGTACATCTATTGTTCCTGAAGTTCCAAGATAAATAGAGTTGTTTTCTAATCGTAAACTTCCGTTGGAAAGAGTTATTTTATTTGTTCCGCTCACATTTGTACCATTTATTTCAATATCAGTAGCCATAACTGGTGTAGATAAGAAAAACAATCCTGCATTAATTAAAAAACATTTTCTTAAAACTGAACGATAACGTTGATTTAATATTCTATAGCCTGATTTTGAAAGTTTCATAATAAAAATCCCTTCATTAAATTAAACTTAAATAATATCTAAACAGTATAAAATTATGTTATCTAAATCAACCTTTAATCCTAAATATACACCGTCCAAAAGTTAATTAATGTCTCTTCAGAGTATAAAATTCAATCGTCATAAAAAAGTAAGGTCGGTTAAATGTTGAACAAAATCCAATCGGCAACGATTCTTGGGGTAGGATGAAAAAGATTAAAATAGCATTCGGGTAAAACTATTAAATGTCTTGCAAATCCAATCGGGGAAAATTGTAAAAAATCTTATCAAAGTGAATAAAGCAAAGTGTCTACTACGTCTTGAGTGACGTGTAGGTGTGACGTGTTTGTAGAAACTGGCTTGAAAAAAGGGTAAAAAAAAGACCCCGTTAGAGGGGCTTAAATAAAGAATGGTGCCGACAGAGAGACTCGAACTCCCGACCCACTGATTACAAATCAGTAGCTCTACCAACTGAGCTATGTCGGCAACGAAGAAACTTATATAACAAGCTTTTTTAGTTGTCAATAAAATAATTTTATTTTTTGTGTATTTTTTTTTATAATTTAAAATAAGCCAAAGAAAACATATGGGAGAGTGATAAATGACAAATGATGAAATTTTAGCACATATAAGAAATATTCCAGATTTTCCACATCAAGGAATACAATTTAAAGACATAACAACCGCCCTTAAAGATAGCCAAACATTTAAGGCAATTATTGATAATATGTATGACCAAATTAAAGATTTAGATATTGATTATATTGTTGCAATAGAAAGTAGGGGATATTTGCTAGGAGCACCGCTTGCTTACAAATTAGGTACAGGTCTTGTTATAGCAAGAAAACCAGGAAAACTCCCCGCACCAGTAGAAAGAGTGGAGTATGGATTAGAATATGGTAAAGATGCACTAGAAATTCATAAAGATGCTATAGAAAAAGGTAAAAAGGTTTTAGTTATAGATGATTTGTTAGCAACAGGTGGAACTGTAAATGCAACAATACAATTGGTTGAAAAATTAGGTGCAACAGTTACAGCGAGTCTATTTTTAATAGAATTAAAAGAATTATCTCATATTGCAAAAGTGAATTCACCTGTTATCAGTTTGATAAAATGTTAGATATAAAATAAATATTGCAACATTACTTAAAGTATGATACAATCTCCCTATATATGGGAGATTTATTATGAGTGCAGAAGAATTAAGTACAGAAAAATTGCTAGATGAATATATGCTAGATGTGGTATATAGAAACAATGCAATGAAAGCTTATCAAGAAGACTTAAAAAAACAATATGCAAAAATGCCTTTAGATGAAATAGAAGCTCTTCTAAAAACAAGCATGGAACAAGAAAGTGCATACTTAGGCATAAATGCTCCCCAAAATAATTTTGAACAATTTCAAAAAGAAGCTCAGCGAAACATAGTAATAATGCATTATCGAGATGACGAAAAAGTAAAACAAATAATGGAGGCTACAAATAAACAAATTGAAAATATAAATAATTCTTCATTTTCAGAAGAAGAAAAAAAGGAAAAGATAAAATCAGCAAAAGAAGCATCAGGTTTAAGGCTAGATATAGAATATAAAAAACACTCACAGGATATTGAAAATAAAGGATATAAAAGAAATTTTTATACCTCTATTCTTTTAGAACGTGAAACAAATGTCTACAATCGTCAACAGGTCCAAGAAGAATTTAATATCAATAAATCAGATGATAATTTACTATTATTTGATGAAAATAGAGATGTTGGAAGTTGTACCAAATCGTTAACTATCTCACTTTACAAACTTCAAGAAAAGTATGGTGTTCCAATATTTGGAAATATTGATAAGGATAATATAGAAGATATAGCTCACCCTCTAGAGTTAAGTAAAAAATTATCTAAGTACATAAAAAAATCAGAAACCGGTAATCTTGAAGACATTGATATTCAAAAGGGAGATATCATTTTTTTAACACGCCAGTCAACAGGTAAGCCTGGTCATGCAATGATGTGTCATGGTTTTGATGAAGATGGTTCTCCTCTGTTGCTAGGATTTTCCAATGTAACCAAAGGGACAAAAGCTAACAAAGATAGACATGGAAGCAGTAGACAAGGTATTGTAATTGATGTAAATTCACTAATAGAAGATGCAATTAAAACAAAAGAAAATCAAAAAACATTATCTCCTATTTCTAAACAAACCGAAAGATAAAAATAGGGCGGTTTTTCCGCCCTAAACAATTTATACTAAAATATAGATTATTGAGCAAGCATAATCATTTCAACGTCAACTTGAGGTTGAGACATTAATTCCTTGTCAATTTCACCCCTAATTTCAACAGTGTTTTCAGGTTTAACAACCAAACCATTCCATTCATCATCATCAATTTCAATGATAATGATACCTGTGCCATCATTAAATTGATATTTTTCATTACCTAAACTCTTTTCAATTTTTCCTTTTAATACAACATGGCTATCATCACTCATTTTCAACGCATCTTGAACGCTAACCGCACTATTAACACCAGGTCCTTCAAAACCACCACCATGCTTTTTAGCCATTGCATTACCAGCCATAACCACACTCAAGCCAAGTACAAAAAAAGCCATAATTTTTTTCATCTCGATTCTCCTTACTTAAAAACATCGTTAATTACAAATTATTATCAAAATATTTTTTTTAATAGTAAAATATTTTTTTATTTTTTCCAAAATTTAATTATTTTTAGATGAATGATTATGATGCTTGCAACTGCAATCTTTATTTTTCATCTTTACATATTCATCAATTTCGATTTCTGCATCATTATCATCTTCAAATAAGTTTTTAGTTTTATCCCATGCTTCGCTACTAAAATCTTTAGTTTTTTCCCAAGCTTTTGATGTTCCGCTTTTTGTCGCCTCCCAAGCATCTTCACTAACTTCTTTTGTTTTATTCCAAATATTTGTCATGATTATCTCCTCAAAATAAATTATTAAACATGACACAAGATAATCTTAAATACCTACTTTTAAATCATACTTATGATTTATAGTTAAACAGAAAATAACAATATTACACTAATTATTAGTTTTAGACAGGCTATAAAATCTTTTTTAACCTATTTATAGTCGCCTCTGCATAAACTTTTAATGAGCTAGATAGCGCTTGAGGTGATAAATGTTTAGGTTCTAACTTCATATTAAGAGCAAGCGTAAAAAATTCATCCCAATCTATTGCGTATTTAGGAATTAATAAAGCCACCAAATTATGACAATCATATCTTATATCTTTATCAATAAAAAGTCCTTTATGACTCAACGCCGTAGGAATACCCACAACTGTAGTCTCGCATCCCGAATATGAATCAAAAGTATGCACAACAAGTGTGTTTTTTACTCCTAAAATACCTGGATAAATATTTCCATATTTTTGTTGTACTAAAAACTCATTTTCATATTTTCCAGAATAAATGCGCCACTTTGAAGCTCCACGCTCATCATCTGTTTTTGCAATGTTTTTGCAGTTATAAAAGATTATATTATCTTCATTTAAGCACAATTCAAAAAGAAAATCTGTAACATTATTTGGGGTTCTAGGGCCATTAACAAATATAATATTATACCCACAATTAGTTAACCTTTTAGCTTCTTCAAAAATTTTTTTAGCATACTTAATATCAAATGAAATTTCAGGGCCCTCAACTCGTCCGCCTAAACAAAAAACAATATGCTTTTTAGCCTTCAAAAATCTTTCTAATTTTAAGTTAAGAGATTTAAGTTTAACATCATTTTTTAATGTCTTTATATTTTTTAATAATTCGTCATATTTTTCTATAACATTATCTTTAGAAAAATTATTAATAGTCCCAACTGTAATAAGCGATTTTTTCTTTAGAGATTTATTATTTAATAATTTAATTCTAGTAGAAAAAGTTAGTAAATGCTTTGGAATATTAATAAGGTCAACATATTTATATTTATAGTACTTTGCAGTCAAAACTGTTGTAAATATATAACCTAAATTATGCTCATCGTAATATTCTTTTATCACTCTGCAAGTTGCATCAGCATCCGTTGCCGCATTTTCATTTAATGCTTGGTTAAAAACAGTTACAAATACTCTAGGAATTATTTTATTTGCTTCAAAATATCTATCAAGTATTAAGAAAATATCCTTTTTAAACATTTTATAATTCTTATATTTAGAACAATAAAAGTTTTCTCTCATGTCTTCAATTTTTTTTATGCCAATAGGTAGCAATATTTGCTTTTTTTCATTAAAAGTATTTTTTGTATTTAATGCTATAGCCTTCAAGGCGCCAAGTAATTGACTTTGTTCACCTCGATTAGCTGTTCCTAAACCAAATGCTATAATTTTCTCTTTTTTCACTGTACAATCCACAATAACATGATAATATATAAAGCTATAATAAAAAAATTAATTTTAAATTAAACTATATAAAAAAGGTTTTCATGAATACAAAAGAATTTAGTATGCCAGCTAATTCAACATGGTGGAGTTTTTTCAAAACCATGTACTTCGGGCGCAATTATTGTAATTTTAATGGGCGTGCATCATTAAAAGAATATTGGGCAACATCAATAATGGAAATTATTTTATTAGCTTCCCCAACAGCGTTAATAATACATGTTTTCCCAATGTATGCAGACTACATAGAATTAGCATATAATTTATTAACAATAACTCCGGTATTTGCTTTATCTGTTCGCAGATTTCACGATATAAATATGTCTCCATTTTGGAGTTTGCTTATTATTCCATTAGCATTTTTGCCGTTTTTTAAAGGTGATAGATGTGACAACCAATATGGTAAAAATATTTATGATTAAAAAATAAAAAACACCTTCATTTGAGGGTGTTTTTTATAGTGTGTAATAAATTTTTATAGTTATTAAAGGGCTAGTTGAGTTGAACTACGATCTACAGAAATTCCTTTTGTTTCATGCGTTTTTTCTTTTTGTATATCCATTTGAGTAGCATATTTATTAACTTCTAATTTAAAACGTTTTATATCGCCACCTGTAAGAGATAAATACTTTTCTGCAGCCATATCCATGCAATCTTGATTAGATGTATCTTTGCCTTGCATTGTATTTAATAAAGCGACTTTTGATTTTAATTTAACAACATGTGGCAAATCACTAACGTTCTTCGCTCTGTCTTTCATTTTTTCGCTACCTAATGTTCTTCCTAACAATTCCAAGACATCTTCTTTTGTTTGGCAAGCTCCTAATGCTTTGACATAGTTCTTGCCGTCTAATTTCTTCCTTTCAGTCATGGTTCTCTCCTCCTATAATAATTTGTTCTATTTTATACTTGGAGTATATCATATTTTTGTCCGTTTGGCAAGCTTTTTTTGTAATAAAATTGTAATATTTTAGTGGTTTCTAGTTAAAATATATCTTGACAATAAAATTAAAGGTTCAGCCTTATCACCAAAGGGTGCTAAAAGTTTAATTGCATCATCAATAAGGCTTTCAGCCATACTTTTAGCCTTATCTACTCCATAAATATTTACAAAGTTTAACTTATGTTGAGCTTTGTCTTTTTTCAAGGTTTTGCCAACTATTTTTTCATCACCAATAGCATCTAAAATATCATCAGTAATTTGAAATGCTAACCCGATATTTTTTGCAAATTTTATTAAGGAATCAGTATCCATTGGGGACGCATTACCAATAATAGCACCTGCTTCACAAGGAAATCTAAGTAAACATCCAGTTTTAAGACTTTGGGTTAATCTAATAATCGATTCTTTGTTATCAAAATCATCATGAGATTCGGTAAACATATCTAATACTTGTCCCGCTATCATACCATCATATGCACCAGCAAGTTGTGAAAGCTTTATTGTTAACTCTACTTTCATCTTATCTTCAATGTTTGCTCTATTTAAAACCTCAAAAGCATAGGTCAATAAACCATCGCCTGCTAAAATAGCTGTAGCTTCATCAAATGCCTTATGGCAAGTAGGCTTTCCTCGTCTTAAATCATCATTATCCATAGCCGGTAAATCATCATGAATAAGAGAGTAGGTGTGAACCATCTCTAAAGCAATAGCAACGGGTAATGCCTTATCATATTCTACTCCAAAAAGTTCTGCCGTTTTATGTAATAAAAAAGGCCTAAGTCTTTTTCCTCCATTTGATAAACTATAATACATAGCTCTAAAGGCTTTGTGCTGTTCTAAATTAGACTGAGGGAAATATCTTTCCAAATCATTATTAAACTTTTCGCAATAATCTTTCAAAATTGTTTTAATCTCAGTCATTTTAGTCCTCCAAAATTTAAGTATTAATACTTATTGCTCAACATTATCAAGGGGCGAAACATTAAGAGTTCCATCTTTATTTATTTCTATTTTTTCAACTTTAAGGGCAGCCGCTTTTAATTTTTCAGTACAAAGATTTTTCAACTTTACAGCCTCTTCGTATGCACTAACAGCGTCATCAAGCTTAATTCTACCGCTCTCAAGCTCTCTTACAATATCCTCTAATTTTAATAAAGCTTCTTCAAAGCTTAAATTTTCCAAATTCACATTTTCTTCAGTCATATTCTTTTCCTTTATTTATTGGTAACTACCAGCCATAAAACCACCATCAACAATAATATCTTGCCCTGTAACATATGTGTTATTATTACTTCCTAAAAAATATACCATATTGGCAATATCTTGGGGCTTTGCAAGACGATTAAGTGCTGTCTTTTGAGCTAGTTCATTCCTTTTTTCTAATGAGTTATTTGTCTGAAACATCAGAGTATCAACAAAACCAGGAGAAACAGTATTGCACAACACATTATATTTTCCATATTCTAATGCAAGAGTTTTTATTAAACCAACCAAGGCATGCTTTGATGTTGTATATGCTGTTCTTTTTTCTCTAGTAATAGAAGCATACAAAGATGCGATTCCCACAACAAAACCACCATTTTTCTTAAAATAATTATCATTAGCTTTAATTATCTCAATCAAAGAGGCAACATTAACATTGTGTGTTTTTTGATATAATTCATAAGGCATATCAATTAAATCCATAGGTTGATTAAATCCTGCACAATGAATTATTGCATCAAAATTAGCCTCATTTTCACTAAACCATTTTTTTACAGCATTTATATCAGATAAATCAAGTTCAAAAGAACGAGGTGCAATAACATCATGCCCTTTTTCAATATAAAGGTCTTTAATTGCTCCACCAATTCCTCCACCAGCACCTGTAATAAATACACGCATCCTTAATATACTCCTATAGTTTTATAAGCTCAATTTCTTTATTAGGTAGGTCTTTAACGCCAATACCTAAAGCTTGAAGTTTATCTCTAATTTCATCAGATTTAGCCCAATTTTTTTCAGCTCTTGCAATTTTGCGTTGTTCTAATAGTTCTTCTATTTCTGGAGTGATTTCTATTGTATCACCTTTTTTCGCTTCAACATCTTTTAAGCCAAGATTAAATACACTATCAACGTGCAATATATATGCTAAACGAAGAGCATCACTTTTTTTGTTGTCTTTCAAAACTCCCCACATATGAGATATAGCAAGAGGTGTCTTAATATCATCAAATAAATAGTTATTAAATTCTGATTTTAAGATCTCAAGCTCTTTTGTTTCATCTTCATTAAGTGAAAAATTAGATGCTTTTGCTTTAAACTCAGCAACAAAATCACATAAATTCTCATAAGCTTTTTTAGCACCATCCATAGCTTCAATAGAAAATACAGCAGCACTTCTATAATGAGATGTAAGAGTGAAATACTTATAAACCATAGGTTCATAACCTTCTTCTCTTAAAGTGTCTATAGTCGTTTTTCCGCCCGTAGATTTACTCATTTTACCATTTTTAGTGTTTAAAAACTCCATATGCACCCAATAATTCACCCATTCATGCCCCAGTTTTGCCTCACTTTGAGCTATTTCATTTTCATGGTGAACAGGAATATGGTCAATTCCTCCACAGTGAATATCGATTCTTTCTCCTAAATATTTCATAGACATAGCAGAACACTCAATATGCCATCCAGGATACCCCATACCCCAAGGGCTTTCCCATTGTAAAATTTGGTTTTCAAATTTAGAAGATGTAAACCACAAAACAAAGTCTGAAGCATTACGTTTATTTACATCTTGTTCGGTTCTTGCGCCATGTTTCAAATCATCTCGATTCTGACCAGATAGACAGCCATATTTAGGAAACTTTGCTGTATCAAAATATACGTTACCATTAGAAAAATAAGCAAAACCTTTATCTTCTAAATCTTTAACAAAATCAATCATATCTTTAATATGTTCGGTTGCTCTACAAACAATGGTAGGGCGCTTTAATTTCAATTCAGATGTGTGTCTAAAAAATGTATCTTCATAATGTTTAGCAATCTCCATAACGCTTTTTTTCTCACGCTCTGCAGCTTTTAACATTTTATCTTCACCTTCGTCACCATCGCTTGTTAAGTGTCCAACATCAGTAACATTCATAACGTGCTTTACTTTATAGCCAGCAAGCCTTAAAGTATTGGCAATCAAATCCTCAAAAATATATGTACGAAGATTACCTATATGAGCATATGAATATACAGTAGGACCACAGCAATACATAGTAACCTCTTTATCATTCAAAGGTTTAAATTCTTCCTTGCTCCTGTTTCTAGTATTATATAAATATACGCTCATTTTAATATTCCTTTTGTTTATAATGTTAAAAAAAGACAGCTCGAAAGCTGCCTTTTAATTGTTTTTTTAATATAGCAAAACACCTCTAGCAGCTTTACCTCTATGAGTTAGTACAACAGCAACAGATATTTTTAATACTATATAACATACTTTCCTCTCGTTTATCAAACACCTTTAATGTGATACTGTTTATATCACTTGTCAAGTAATTATCCAAAGATTTTAAAAATTATTTTATCTTTTATTTTTTATAATCATAACTAAGATAATTGATGTAAAGATAAGAGAAATTAAGTTAAATATCACCATTTGTATTGAATGTAAATATGCGCCATATAGAACCCATGAAACAACTCCAATAAAATAAATGATATAACTAGTTAAAGATAAACTCTCAACATTCTTTTCCTTAATAGTTTTTATTGTTTGTGGTAAAAAAGCAATAGCAGTACCAACACCTGCCAAATATCCCAAAAATTCACCAATAAAATTCATCATATCTCTCCTAAATAACCATCTTAAAATATTCTACACACTTTGTTAAATAATCTTTAAAATATTAATGTGAATTTTGTATTGACTTTAAAAAAAATAGTAATTAATATCACTAGTGTTCGGGTACTAAAGGGCTATTGGTACGAACATTTAAGACTTGGCCAGTCATTCAAAATATAAGAGATTAGATTCTTTTTTTGATGATTTAGGCCTTTCGAAAGAGAGGTTTTTTTTATGTTTAAATATAAACACGGTTTTTGTATAGTGCGTTGTCAGCCTTTTCATATTGGGCACAACAGATTAATAAAAAAAATGGTTGAAGAATGTGAGCAATGCACAGTTTTAATTGGTTCAGCACAAGAAAGTGGTACCGAAAAAAATCCACTTCCATACTTTACTCGCAAAAAAATGATACAAAATGTATGGCGAAAACAAGAGGCATACAATAGGCTTCGCATAATAGGTATAAAAGATGTAATAAATGTTTCGTGGCCCAATTATGTACTAGAGACAATATATAAAGATAATCCTTCTTCTTCTAAAGTTGATGTTATGTATGTTGGTAATAAAATGGAATATCAACTTTTTGAAAATAAAGTTCCAAACGTAGAAGAATGCTCAAGAACAACACAAGATTATCCATTTTTATCAGGTAATATGGTAAGAGATATGATAATCTTAAAAGATGATAGATGGAGAGATTTAGTTCATCAAGAAAACATAGAACTTATCGAAAAAAGTTTCTATGGTGATGAATTTAATTAACCGGCTTAAAGCCAAAAGTAGTTTGGGTCTTGTAGGGGCAGTCGAGACAAGCTACATAAATTAACCTACTGCCAAGGAGAAAATATATGAACAAATTAAATAGTTCTAACCGTTATGTAACAACATCCATATACGGTGTTAGGATGCCAATTATTACACAAGGAGCTGATATTCAAAATATAATATCAGATACTCTAATAGAAGCAAAAGATGCTTCATATCAGCCTTTAACCTTAAATAATGGTGACATAATTGGTATAACAGAGTCTTTTTTAGCACGTTCCCAAGGAAATTACGTAAGTTTAGATGATATAAAAGATGAAGTGTCAAAACATTTTCCAACAGGAGACGTTGGGATTGCTTTTCCAATTCTTTCACGCAATCGTTTTGCAAAAGTTTTAGAAGGTTTAGCTAAAGGCATAAAAGGTAAAGCTTACGTATTTCTATCATACCCTTCAGATGAAGTCGGTAATGCTATAATGGATGAAGATGAACTATTTGATTCTGACATAAATCCTTATCAGGATATAATGACAAAAGAGTTTTTCTATAACAAATTTGGCGAATATAAACACCCAATAACTGGTTGTAACTATATTAAAATGTATGAAGATATAGCTCCAAATATTGAGGTTATTTTGCTAAACAATCCTAAAGATATCTTAAAATATACAAATCAAGTAATTGTTGCAAGTATTCATCTTCGCCATCGCCATAAAAAAATATTATCAAAACAAGGAGCGTCTGTAATAGGTCTTGATGATATATGCAATACCCCATCAACCTCTAGAGGTTGGAGTGAGTATGGGCTTTTAGGTTCAAATTATTCAAACGCAAATATGTTAAAGCTTTTTCCACGTAGCTCTATGGAATTTTGTAGAGAATTACAAGATTTGCTAAAACAAAAAACAGGCAAACATATTGAAGTTATGATATATGGAGATGGTGGTTTTAAATGTCCAAAAACTAAAATTTGGGAATTTGCAGACCCAGTTGTGTCACCTGGTTATACAGATGGCTTAAAAGGTATGCCAAATGAAATAAAAATAAAAGCTGTAGCAGATAATAATAAATCATCACCCAAAGATGCAATAACCAAAGCTATAGAAGAGAAAAATAAAGGAAATAATGCCTATGCTCTAGGTACAACTCCTCGTCAAATAACAGATTTACTTGGCTCACTTTGTGACTTAACTTCTGGTTCAGGAGAAAAGGGGACACCTGTTATTTTAATTAAAGGATATTTTGATAACTACTTAAGCCAAAATCCCATAAAATAGGAGATTAAAATGAGTATAGAATTAAAAAAGCGCTACGACCACATCGTCTACACGCTAAAGCATAAAATTGCCTTTTTAGAGGTAGAAAAAAAGCTTCGTGGTCATAATACAATTCGAGGATATTTGCATGATATAGATAAGCCATTTTTATATTTGGCACTATGGCTTGATATGAAAGACATTCAAACTATACATCGAAGGAATAATAAGCATCATGTAAGAAATAATCTAAAAAAATCAAAAGAAGACTTAATAGATACAATTATCGATTGGGAATGTGCAAGAATAACCAAGCTAGATAAACCATTAAATGCCTATCAAACGTTGATGAAGTTTTATCCTGAATATAAAGATGAGTTTTTGCCAATAATAAAAGAGTTATTGCCTCATCAAGTACCAAAGGAAAGTAAATCTATAAAAATATTACCTAACAAAAGAGAATTATACTTTTTTGGTAATAAAAATATATACACTTCAACAATACAGGTTAAAAGAGATTTATTAGATAAACAAAGGTAGACAGCCATGATAATTTTAGAAATTTCGGCAACAGTCTTAGGATTGTTGCAAGCCCTTCTTGTGCTCTTAAACAAGAGAATAAATTGGGTATTTTATATTTTGCAAATGATATGTATGATTATTTTTTCTTTTCAAAATAAATTTTACGGAGATGTGTCAAATAATTGTATTTATATGATATTTGGGGTAATTGGATTTGTAACATGGAATAACAAAAAAACACTTTTAATAACCAAGTGTAGCCAAAAAGAAAAAATAATCTACTTATCAATAATTTTAGTTTCAACCATAATTTTATATACAATATTAAAAAGAACATTAGACCCAAAACCATTAGTAGATGCTTTCACAACAACATCATCATTTGTTGCAACATACTATATGGTAAAAAGAAAACTAGATACATGGCTAATTTGGTTTGTAAATGATATTGCATATAGCACACAATACTTTTTACTTGATAATCCAGCATATTATCTTATGGCACTAAATGTTATTTGGACATTTATGGCTATAGCATCATATCAAAATTGGGCAAAAATTATGAGGGAGGAAAATTTATGAAAAAAATATATTTTGCAGGAAAATTTAATAAACATAAAGATAATACTTTAAGTCTAGAGAATAGATTAAAAGAAGACTATCGTTCTAAACTTTTAGGTTCATCAAAACTTTTAACTTATCATCAAGAAAATTTAATCATAGATAATAAGTTTATATATATAGGTCCATTTTATTGCGAACAAGCATCAAGCGGAAATTATACATCAACAGATTGCCAAGATGTTTTAATGGCAGAATATGAAGCAATTAAAAAAGCAGACCAAATAATAATCGTTTTTGATAATAGCTTTTCTGTTGGAAGTATTGTAGAACTAAACTGGGCTATAAATCACCAAAAGGAAATAACAATTTTGTATCAAGAAGAAGAAAGTTCTTATACAATAAAATCAGAATATTGGTTTGCCATTTTAGATGCAATAAATAGGGCAACCAATATAAAAGTTATCCCATATCACAAAAACGAAAATATAGCTAAACTTGTATCCAAACATATAGAAAAAAATTTATAACAATTTTCTAAATTTTAATACGTAATCACAATTTTAAGAGGTTTAACCATGTTAAAACTAATCATTACAACTATGCTTTTTATCATCTCTATATTAGAAGCTAAAGCAACAAATTATTGGAAAAATTATGAAATAATAAAACAAAATATATCAAATAAATATAATATAGACTATGGACTAGACATAACTTATAGTTTGCAAAACATAAATAACCAAACAATATCAAGAGAATTTGTAATTCCATACCTAAAAAAAGAACTTTATAATAATAATCTAGGCAAAGGAAAACTTAATTTTTCAATGAATATTGTCAAATTTAATCATCAATTACCCATAGATGTTGCTAAAAAAGAAAAAATGGCAACATTATTTAATAGCTATGACACTAATTATAATGAACTATACGAACTCTATTATGAACATTTATTTGGTCAAAAGTATAATTATTTAAGTTTTGGACTTGGGCAAATACCAATTTCAAAATTTGATAGTCCTATAAAAAGTGATTTGCAGACACAATATTTTTTAAATAGTTCTTTGGCTCAAAATACAACATTTAGTTATCCAACATCTGGAATAGGGGGATATGTATCATCTAATCTAAATGAATATACTAGTTTAATTTTGGGAGCAATAGATGCAACAAATCCTTTAGCTAATGGTATTCATATAAAAAATTTAGATAAATATAAATTATCTAAATTTATAGCTATAAATTATTTCCACAAGTTATTTGGCAAATACCAAAGTTCATATAGTTTATTATTGTATGACAAACCAAGTGTAGAAAAATCTCCGATTAACAGTAAAGGATGGTCTCTATATTTAGCACAAGATATAAGCGATAGATATAGCATGTTTTTTAGGATTAATGGTAGTAGTGGAGATTATAGTTTAATCAATAAATCATATTCTTTAGGTTTTTTATTTGATAATCCATTTAATCGTAAAAATAATGATAAATTAGGTTTTGCATATTCAATAAATAAGCCCAAAGAAGCTCTTTTTGATAATAAAATCTATCATAAGTATGAGCATATTATAGAAACATATTATGATTATAAAATAGATTCACATATATCAATAAGACCAGATATACAATTATATATAAATCCAAGCCTAGAAAAAAATAAAAACTCCAAGGCCATATTTTCACTTAGTTTATCTTTTAATATCTAAAAAAGAGCGGTTAACCACTCTTTCTTATATATCTAAATTATCTTCTAATATACTTTTTACCGATCTTGCATCTCTAATATTGGTAAATAATACATACGAAACACCAGTTCCAGTAAAATAAATGTCAGCATATCTCCATAATCTTTGCCATAGAGTCTGTTTAATTTCAACCGATTCTATACGAGTATTTTTTAATTCTTCTGTGTTAACACCAATAATTCCAGTTTTGCAAATAACACGTTTAGTTGTTACAACCATTTCTGTCATTCTAAGTTTTAAATATTTACAAAAGGCAATAAATAAGCAACACCAAGCAAAAGCCCCATTATATTGGAAAATACGGTTTGTTCCATCAGGTAAATCAGTAATGTGTTTCGCATATAATGCAAGTATAGCTATAACAAATAAAGCAAATGGCTGGAAGTAAGCAAAAGGATGCAATATTGCAACTTTGGCAATATATTCATCACTAGAAAGAGTTTTACGAACATAACTACTTTTTCTTAGTTCTTTTTTAGATAATTTAGGTGGTTCAAAATATGGCTCTGAACGTTTCGCTGCATTCATCTGCTCTTGAAACATTCTAAATTGAATTAATTCTTCATCGCTTAATCTTACATTATTATCCATTTAAGCCTCCTAAATAACATATACCTTTGTCATGATACTAAATATTTATAAAAAGTCTATAAAAAAAATATAAAAATACTTTATTTACAAATAATTTGACAAACAAAATATAAATAATATAATCCCAAACACATTAATCTATTATTATAGAAAATTATTATTAGTACAAAAATCTAATACATATAATTATGAGTAAGAAAAAAAATGAAAAAGTAACAGAACAGTATCTCTTTCCTGAGATGGCTAATGTTGGTAAAAAAGAGACTGTGAAAAAAACTCGTGTAACGAGGAGTGTTTCAAAAGATGTTGCCCTTCTTGAAGAAAAATGCGAAAAACTGCAAAAAGAAAAGGAACAACTAGAGCAAAAAATTCAAAGCATGATGCCAAAAGTAGAAGCATATGACGCTCTCCTTGCATCAAAAAGTTTGTTTCCAACAGGTGTTGTTGCCAAAAGTTTTGGTTGGTCTGCGGTAAGATTGAACAAGTATCTAGAGCAAAAGAAGGTTCAATACTTTAGAAGTGGAATCTGGATGCTTTATCAAAAGTATGCAGGTAAAGGTTACACAGGTGAGCAGTTCTACCAATACTATGAGGACAATAAAGGTAATAAACACACCAGAGCTCACACGTATTGGACAATGAAAGGGTATGAATTTATCGTGAAAATGTTAAAAGACGATAATCTTATCTAAGTAAAAAGGGAGGAAAAACGCCTCCCTTTTTTTATTTATTGTCTATCATTTAAAGCAGCACTCCTAATACTAGGACTTTGAGCTGATTGAGTTTTAATATGTTTTATATTTACACCTAAAATACGCTCATTTGCATTTTGAGCTTGTAATAACTCATTAATTTCTGCCTCTGGCTTATCTTTTCTAATAACTTTTCTTTTAGAAGTTAAATCTTTACTTCTTTTTTCAATTTTTATCGAAGGTGAAATCTTTTTTATCCCTTCAGATAAAGATGAAAGCCATCCTTTACGTAAAGGGCGTAATTTATTCAATACAGCTTTGGCTTTAATTGTTCTTAATACATGTTTATCAACAAGACCAGATTCCAAAATAGCAGATGCAATTTGTCCAATTTCTTTTGAAGTTAAGCTTTTTTCTTCTTGAATAATTTTTCCATTTTCATCTTTTTGTTCTTTTTGATAAACAATAATATCAGAAAGAGCTGTTAAACCTCTTTGAACTTCATCAATATATAATGTATCAATATTTAAGGTTTTCCCCATTTTATCTATTTTCTTTACCTTTTTCATCATATATTCAGCTACATTTTTCCCTGTTCTTGCTGCTCTAACCATTCCATACAGCATTTCCCCAAGTAATATTTTATCTGATTTTGATGGATTGTGCTGAATTTGCGCACCTGTATCAAAAATTCCAATAACAAATTTTTTAAATCCATTTTCTCTTGTTTCAACACAATCAAAGTTTTGTTGCCCTTGGTGTCGGTCAGTGTCCCATCTAGCACCAGATAAAAGGTTACACAATTCAAGAGTTACATAAGCAACAGCCATATCATGTTTTTGTTGTTCATTTATTTTGTCAGATGTTAAAGC
Source organism: Alphaproteobacteria bacterium (assembly GCA_017465945.1). Taxonomy (GTDB): domain Bacteria; phylum Pseudomonadota; class Alphaproteobacteria; order RF32; family CAG-239; genus CAG-267. The sequence continues at coordinate 76,848 of JAFTVD010000010.1, forward strand.
ACTACCTTCAGCCATATCCATAATTTTATATACTTGCCCATTGTTTCCCTTGCCATAACTTTCCCAAGTTGCAACATTAGGGGTAAATTCACCATTTGGAGTATTTATAACAACATCATCATATATTTTAACAGCTTCTCTATACTTAGCATAATCAGCTTCAATATCTGTTTCACTCTCTGCCGAAATTTTAGCTTGATATGCGATATTACCTAATGGTGCAAATTTTTCATCTTTTTTTGCTAGTGCATTAATAGTATTATTAATCATATCCATTCCAGAGCTAGATAATTCTTTAGCATAAGGCCTCATTAAAGCAACAACACAATCTTTTTCTTCATATTTTATTTTTGCTGTAACAAAGAAAGAGCCAGCCCCTAAAATTTTATCAACTCGAGAAATTTTTCCTAATTCTTCATTTGGTAAGGTTTCTTTTAATAGGTTAAATAGTTCGGCTCTTGTTGGTATATCAGCTTTATCTCTTAATTTTGCAAGAGGTTTACGAATTTCAGGATCTAGTTGAGGAAGATAACTTAACATCTGTCCAAACTTAACAAAAGCAGGTCCTTTGTTCTCAAAAAACATTTTCAAGCCTTCACCAACAGCTTCACCGCCAACTCTTTCGTTATTATCATTTTGTTGGTTGGCAGAAACTAATGCGCCTAATATCAAATCTTGTTCATAGTCTTGTAGATTGTTATACACCTCCCCAACAATTAACTTTGCATCTTTGTAATAGGGGGACTTTTTATCAAAATACATATCAACAACTAAATCTAGTTTCTTTTTATTTTTTTCTTCTTCAGTTGATTTATCAGAAGTATAAGCATTCAATATTCTTTTCATTATATATGCGCGGGCAGGTAAATCCGCATGCCAAAAATTTTCATGTAACATTTTAAGTGTTGATTTATCAAAGGTTAATTTTCCACTATAATGAAATCCTGGTACATCAATAGATAATTCTTTTCCTCTTCTTAAATCATAATCTTCAGGAATACTCTCAAAAACTTTTTCAATAGATTTGTCGGTACATTTTGAACTCAAAAAGTCTATAACAACTTTTGCATTATTAGGATTTTTAGCAAGAAGAGAGACAATTGCAAGCATTGCTCTTGCATGATAGTCATATTTATTTGCATCTTTGCCAGAAAATTGTATTTTTCCTTTTTCTTCAAACATTTGTGCCGTTAATTCTTGCGAAACAACATTGGTTGATATTGCTTCTAAAATACTTCTTCTTGTATCTCTTGGAAATTTCTCTTTCTCATACAAATAGCCATTTTCATTTGTGTGTCTTAATTTGTCGCAAATTTCATCTGCACACTTTGTGGCCTTTCTTAAAAATTCATCACTCCCATCATCTATTCCAAGTTCATCAGATTTTCTTAAAGCATAAAAACTAATCAAAATATCTTTTTCTTTAGCAAATTCGATGTCATCAATTTTGCCTCCATCGAAATCAGCTTTTACATATTGTTTACTTAACAATTTTTCGGTATATTCCATAGCCTTATCAATATCTTTTTCACTTACAATCTCTTTAACAATAGTTTTGAAGAAATCTAATTTATTTGCATATTTTTCAGAAAAAATACCTTTTTCTTCCATAACCTCATACACAAAAATTTTATCTTCTAAAGGTAATGTATTAAATTTATCTTTTTCTTGTATACTCTTTGCTATCATATCATTTATAAGCGGAGAATAATAAGAACTATAATGGTAACAACGTAAATACTTCATCGTTTCAACTAAATCATAGTCATTTCCCTTTTTTATATCATTTGCTAACATCAAAAAGCCAGCTTTACCGTAAAAATCACGTAGAATCCCATTTTTAACTCTACAATTTCTTATTGTTCTAAAATCTTCATCAAATAAAGACCCATTTATTTTTTGTGCTTCGTATATGTCTCCTCTATATCTATCATATCCCCTATACATAGTTATTTCATTGCCAATACTATCATCCAAATACTGTAGTTTTTCACTAAAACTACAATCAGGATTTATGCCAAGAGTTTTCATAGCTCTTTCAAGAGTTTTAGATGATGATAGGTGTTTAATTTCAAATTCTTCTGTGACAATAATATCTAATTTTGAGTAGATTACACATAGAGGGATTGTTAAACTATATCTATAAAAATTGTTTCTCAAATCATGTGCATTTTCATAATATTGATTGCTATGTTCATTATATTTTCTTGAATTATAATGATTATATATGTGAGAAAATCTTGTGTATATATACTCATACGTTTTTTCATAAATATTAAAAGCTAGTAGTTCATCTTTTTCTTTAACTCTATTAGCAAGTTTTATAAGAGCTAATACTACTTTTTGTTGAAAGAAGCTATTGCCTTTGATATTTGTTTCATCGTATATTCTATTAATAACATCAATATCATCAAGTGTTTTTAAATATTTTTGGTATTCATCAACTGATTTTTCTTTTTTACTATCTGCTTCTTTATTTTTTCTATCTTCTATTCTTTTCAGATGAGCAAGATATCTAACTTCAGCATCTGCAGATGATATAAAATGTTTTTTAGTTAAAGAATTATCATAAGTTTCTTTTATTTCATCAACATATGGGTTTTGCAAATTAGCAGGAGATAAATATCTATCATCAAAATAAGTTAAACTAAAAGGTAAAGGTTTTTGTATTAAAATAGCTAATTTTTCAGCATATACATCTTTTTTTGCCTCATCTTTTTCTGTGTCAAATAATGCCAGCGTTTCAAAAAACTCAAAATTTTCATTAAATTCTTGATTACAACGCTCACATTCGCCAATAAATAGCATATTTTTTCGTTTGAATTCTTTATCTTTGTTTAATCTAACAGCTTCTTCACCATAAGCAAGAACAATACTATTTTCATCTAAAAAATATTCTTCATTATTAAATTGCTGATGAGAATATAATTTTTGAAACCAACTAGAATTATTGCTATAAACCGTATTAATTGCCCACCTTAACTTTTTACTGTCATCGTCACAAAAAGATAATAGCTCATCCCAAGGTAATTTTTTTCCAATGTTTTTTTCTCTTTTAGGTTCAAGATGGGGGTAATCATCATCAACAAAACAATGAGCATATGGTAATGTCCATGATAACTTATACATTTCCTTTGCCCAAAAAACAGCATCTTCTTTGTCTTTATAATTTACAAAATGTTCAACATTTTCTTTCTGTTTCTTAAAGTCACCAAATGTTTCTAATCTAAAAGAATAAAGCATACTATTGAGTTTATTTTCATCACTTTCTTGTTTTTTGCTATCATTATATTTTGTATTACTTATTTGGTTATACACTTCCATAAAAAAATCTTGGCATAAATTTGTCATTTCTAAAGACTTCGTATCAAATATATGCTCTCCAGAATATTTACTGATAATGTTAAACATCTCATTAAATCTAACAGTTTTTTGAGGTGTTATATTCCCATCTTTCATTTCTTTAAGCAAAACATTCATTACATCAAAAACGTTGATTTTTTCAAAATCTTTTGTTCCCAAATCCCGTTTAAAGCATTTTTCTATGTATGTATCATACCCCTCAATTTCATAAGCATTTTTTACTTCTTGTTGAAAGGTTTCATAATCAATGTCTTTTTTACCCTCTAGCGGTGGAAAATCACCTTTTTCACTGGCAATTTTAGTCATATAATCTTTAATATCGTCAATACGAGCTAAGCCATTTCCATGCACACCAACGTTTATATCTGAATATCTAACTCTACCATAGTCACTAAAAATTCTCCCACAAATAGCAAGATGATTGCGTGGATTATATCCACCATTGATAAGTAAATCTACAGCCCTTAAATCTGCGGCATGTTCTTGGAAAATTGTGTTGCTACCTTTTAACAACTCACCCCATAAGAAATGTCCACACTCATGCCCAATAATACCTGCAAGTTCAGCTTCATTTTGGCAAGCCGCAATCAATCCTCTTGTAACCGCTATAACATGTTGTTTTTTTTCAATAGTATTTTCCTTGTTCAAGAAAAAAGCATTTAAATCTTCCTCATCTGTAACGCTAAAATAAAAATCATCAACGTTTGCTTCTGTACCTTGAAATAGATTTTCAAATATTTTCTTTAGACGCTTTTCAACACATTGGTGCATTTGGGTTGTGCTGTCAAACAATCGTAAGCTTTCAAACTCATTTTCTTCAATTATTTTACTCATTACAATACTCCAAGATTCCCATATAAACACAATTATATCCTATTTAGCTATAAAAGTAAATAATATTTATTATCCTAAAAAAAATTATGCTTTTTACGTTTTTGTATTATGAAACAACAAATAAAACAATATAATCAAAGACTTATTTAAAAAATATAAAGTAAAACACTAAATAATATATTTTTTAATTTTTTAGTAGAAAATTAAAAAAATGATGCTAAAATACACCCCGAAATTTATCAGAGAAGTGATAAATAAACTGTGTTAACTTTTATAAAAAGGGACAATGTAATGAATAATCAAGTTAAAGCTTGGGAAGGATTCAAAACTAATAAATGGCAAGAAGAAATTAATGTTCGTGACTTTATTAATTTGAACTACACTCCTTATGAAGGAGACGATTCGTTTCTTGCTCCAGCAACTGAACGCACAACAAAAATGTGGAAGAAAGTTGCAGATTTAATGAAGCAAGAGCGTGAAAATAATGGACTATTAGATGCAGATACAAGTGTTGTATCATCAATTACATCTCATGGCGCTGGTTATATCGATAAAGATGAAGAAATTATCGTTGGTTTACAAACAGATAAACCATTAAAGAGAGCTTTGATGCCATATGGTGGTTACCGCATGGTAGAAGGTTCTTGCAAGGCATATAACCTACCATTAGATCCAAAACTTACAGAAATATTTACAACATACCGCAAAACACATAACGATGGTGTGTTTGATGCTTATACACCAGATATTCGTGCTTGTCGTAAAAGTGGTATTATTACAGGTCTTCCAGATGCATATGGTCGTGGACGTATCATTGGTGACTATCGTCGTATTGCTTTATATGGTATTGATCGCTTAATTGAAGATAAAAACGAACAAAAAAATATTTCAAACCTAAGCAGTATGACTGCAGACGTTATTCGTGAGCGTGAAGAAATTGCAGAACAAATTCGTGCTCTACAAGATATGAAGAAAATGGCAGAAAGCTATGGATTAGATATTTCTAAACCTGCAACAAATGCAAGAGAAGCTATTCAATGGACATATTTAGGTTACCTATCTGCTGTAAAAGACCAAAATGGTGCAGCTATGTCTATTGGCCGTATTTCTACATTCTTAGATATTTACATTGAACGTGATATCAAAAACGGAGTTATCACTGAGTCTGAAGCTCAAGAAATGATGGATGATTTGGTTATCAAATTAAGAATGGTTCGTTTCTTAAGAACTCCTGAATATAATGAATTATTCTCTGGTGACCCAGTATGGGTAACAGAATCAATTGGTGGTATGGGTATTGATGGACGTACACTTGTTACAAAGAACTCTTTCCGTATCTTGCACACATTATATAACTTAGGACCAGCTCCAGAGCCAAACTTAACAGTATTCTGGTCAAATAACCTACCTGTTGGTTTCAAAAAGTTCTGTGCAAAAGTATCTATTGATACATCATCAATTCAATATGAAAATGATGATTTGATGCGTGGTTTCTTTGGTGATGACTATGGTATTGCATGTTGTGTATCTCCAATGCGTATTGGTAAACAAATGCAATTCTTTGGCGCACGTGCAAACTTGGCTAAAGCATTGTTATATGCAATAAATGGTGGTAAAGATGAAAAATCTGGCGAACAAATTGGTCCAGAATTTGCTCCAATTACATCAGAATATCTTGAAATTGACGAATTAGAACGTAAATTTGATAAAATGATGGATTGGTTGGCAGAAACATATGTTAACGCATTAAACATCATTCACTACATGCACGATAAGTATTCTTATGAAAAATCTATGATGGCTTTACATGATAAAGACGTTGTAAGAACATTAGGTTGCGGTATTGCCGGCTTCTCTATTGTTGTTGACTCATTGTCAGCTGTTAAGAATGCTAAAGTAAAAATTATTCGTGACGAACGTGGTCTTGCTACAAACTTTGAGATTGAAGGTGATTATCCAAAATATGGTAATAACAACGAAGATGTAGATGCAATCGCAAGAAGAGTTGTTAAACAATTTATGGATAAAATTCGTCGTCTTCCAATCTACAGAAATGCAGTACCAACACAATCAATCTTAACAATTACATCAAACGTTGTATATGGTAAGAAAACAGGTGCAACACCAGACGGACGTCCTGCAGGTGTTCCATTTGCACCAGGTGCTAACCCACTTCATGGTCGTGATACAAATGGTGCTATTGCATCTCTATGTTCTGTAGCAAAATTGCCATTCCAACATGCTCAAGATGGTATCTCAAATACATTCACAATTATTCCAAACTCATTGGGTAAGACACGTGATATTCAAGTAGATAACCTCGTAGGCTTGTTAGATGGATATTGTGGAAATGATGGACAACACATCAATGTTAACGTATTAAATCGTGAAACATTACAAGATGCGATGGAACATCCTGAAGAATATCCACAATTAACAATTCGTGTATCAGGATACGCAGTTAACTTTATTAAATTAACTCGTGAACAACAACTTGATGTTATTTCAAGAACATTCCACGAAAAAATTTAATAAATAAAATAAGTAATAGGGCGATCTAGATACAAGTCTAGGTCGCCTTTTATATGAAAAGGACTAACAATGGATAATTTAGATAATATAAACATAAGGATACACTCATACGAAAGTGCAGGAACCGTAGATGGACCTGGTATTCGTTTCGTTGTTTTTATGCAAGGTTGTCCACTAAGGTGTAAATATTGCCACAATCCAGATACATGGGAATTAAATAGTGGTAAAGTTGTTAGTGCTAAAAACTTATTTGATGAAATCTTAAAATACACATCATTTATGAAGTTTTCAAAAGGTGGAGTAACTTTTTCAGGTGGAGAGCCTCTTGTTCAAAAGAAAGCATTATTACCACTTCTAAAAGAATTAAAAAAAGAGGGTGTGCATATAGCAATAGATACTGCAGGTACAACCAATATTGATGATACAACCTTAGAAATCATAGATACAATGGATTTAGCTATGCTAGATGTTAAGCATATCGTTCCCTATGAGTATAAGCTTCTAACAGGTCTGTCAAATGATATGAATATATCTTTTCTTGAAGCTCTAGCTAGCAAAAACAAAAGAACATGGGTTCGTTGGGTTGTTGTTCCAAATATAAATGATACAAAAGAATATGCTCAAAAATTTGCCTCACTAATCAAAAAATATCCAAACGTTGAGCTTGTGGAGATACTTCCATACCACAAAAATGGTATCTATAAGTGGGAAGCGCTTAATATTCCATATCAATTAAAAGACACTCCAGAGCCAACAAAAGATAATATCAAAGAATTAGCGGAAATTCTAGAAAATCAAGGCGTTAAAACATTATATTCAAGTTAAGAGCATATATTTACAATATTTAATTTTAACTGCATTTATTATGATTTATATAGCAAAATAATTGAGTTGTTCCAGCTAAAATAGGGTTACTATATCCCCAACTTAGCAAAAGAACACCATAAGAAGTATTCTTTTACTAAGACGTGGTATGCAAATTAGTTTATTTTAGTAGAAAGTGTATCCTTTTTATTAAAATAATTTTTTACATAATTACTATAAATCATTGACCTAGCCTTTGGTTCGTTTATAAATAGTAATTTTTTCCATTGATTAGGGTTTTGTTGTAATTTTAATTGTGCCTCTCGTTCGGTACAATAATATTTATTTTGCAATTCTTTTTTTACAAGTTCAATGTATATCTCTCTTGCACTTTGCTGAGTATATAGCAATTGTTCGTAGGTTGCAGTTATATAATACTCAGGCACAGTTTTTATTATGTTTATTTGAGGAAAAAAACTACAGATACTAGCTTGAAAATCATCAATATAAGGGGTGTTTTCGGCAATAACTAAGTACCCATTATCAAAAAGAGCAAATTTTACTTTGTCAGGTGAAAAATAACAATACCATAGAGGTGTTGTAAGGTGTGTAACACTTAGGCATCTAAGCCCCTTTATTGATTGTAAGTAATTTCGTAATTTTTTTGTTTCAGTAGTTGATAAATTATCCAGTAAATTACACTGATACGCATACCAACTAAACTCCTGAGATTTAAGATATATTTCTTTTAAAAAATCAGTAGAAACATACCGCCAAATCAGTTGTCCAAATGTCGGATACTTAAAACGAAAATTAATTACAATATCTCTTATTACATTATCCGTTTTAACACTTTCATCAACAAAGAATGTTTTATCTGAAAATAAAGCCAAAAAATGGCGGTATTTTGCATCAATATTTATCATTTTTGATGCAGTTAAACATATGTTACCACAAGAATATAAGCGTTCTAGGTAATCATTGGAGGTGATAATTGTATTATGCATTGCTACCCCCTTTTTCTTTAAGGAGACGATTATATATATCTATATAAAACTGGGTACTTTTTATAGAACATTGAAAATCAAAGATTAGATATCTTGCATGAGGTTCATTCTTAATATTTATAGATTTGTAATCTTTCCAGCGTTCAGCTCTTGCAACAATTTCTAAAGCTTCATGATGAGTTATCTTTAGCTCTTTTTTAATTTTTTTTGCACGTTCTTTCAGCATTTCCATATATATATCACTTGCACTACGTTGATATTTAGGTAAGTTTGAATAAATAGCTGGGATATAAAAATCAGGAACTATTTTTACTTTAATTGTCAAATCGTTATAGGCTTTATTTATATATTCAATCCATATTTTATCTTTTTTGCTTTTATTGCTAATTAAAAGTAAACCATCTGAGAAAAGTGCATATTTGTCAGTATCAGGACAAGCACTAAAGAAAGATGTTGCCCTACCAAACGTAAGATTTGTAACAGAAAGACACTTGCGATTATTAAATAGTTTTTCAATATATTTATTCATTTCTTCAATTTCAGTAGAAGACGGAGTATTTTTTTGCTTTTGTATTTCTTCTGAGATATACCAATCATATTTTTCAGCTTCTTTATATAGAGCATCAATATAAGATTGAGGAACATACTCAGCACACAAAAACACAAAATCTTTATGCTCATTTTTCAAGATATTACATTTGATATGTCTATCTGCATAATGACCTTTATCAATAACATTTGAAATGTAATAGCGTCCATCTGCAAAAAGAGCTATGTCGTTGCGAATATCCGCGGTAACATCTTCATCTTTGCAAGCGGTTAATAAAATATTATTATTTGCAAAACAATCATTTACAAAATCTTGTATTGACGGACGTGCTGTTATTTTGACATTGTCTTTATATGAATAAAATTTTTGAGCATATTTTTCCAAATCATTCATATATGTAGAAGCTGTAAAATAATCAAAAATTTTACTTAAATCGTAGGTCTTATTTACAGGTAATTTTCGAATTTCAAGCATCTTCAAGATTCTTTTTAAACAGACATTATTTTTGTTTTCATTCTTAAAAAAGTTATAAATAAGAATACCATTGGAAAAGTAATGAAATTTATTATTAAAAGAATCAGTTGTTAATATAGCAGTAGTTTTAATTTGGGTGTAAAAAGTATTATTTTGCTTGCGATATTTTTCTTCTAAATCTTTTGCATATTTGTAACTTTCTAATGATTGCAAAGGTTTATATGTTAAACAAGTGCCATTAGCAAAAAGTGTTTCAAAAGATAACTCAATAGGGATATTTTTTGTATCAGTCATAGCCATAACTCCTTAGCGAGAACAAACTTGTTTGATGCCTACCTAATCAAAAATTCTCATTTGTAAAGAGTTTTTGCCATAATATAAAAAAAAGGTTATCCTATGCAGGTTTGCCAAAGGGTAGGCAACAAGCGTCAACCATCGCTCCAAAGATAACATACCATAAAAAATGTATTTTGTCAATATGTTTTTGTCTATCATTTTTTGAAAGCTTTTGTGAATTTATATTTATTTTATTAAATAATTTTTCAATAAAGTTAATTTGAAAACAACAAATATTAAGTAATAGCTTTTAGCACTATCAACATATAAAAAAAACTACAACAATAAAAGATAAATAGTCAAAAAAGATTATGGACCCTAATAATAATCACCCAAAGTAAAAATCATCCAAGTCCACAAAACTTAAAGTATGGTAGTTTGATTTGGATTATTTCTTGTTATAAACATATCCCAAAGCCAAACCTATAACCACAGCTCCACCAACAATATTGCCTATTGTTGCAGGGATTAAGTTATCTACAATAAAATGTCCCCAAGTAATATCTGCACCACTATAAATAGCCGTAGGGATGAAAAACATATTAGCAATAGAGTGCTCATAACCTAATGTTACAAATAACATAACAGGAACCCAAATACCAAGAGATTTCCCCATAATATCTTTGCCAGCATATCCCATCCAAGTACCTAAACAAACAAGAGCATTAGCGCCAATTCCTTTCAAGAAAACAGTTTCCCATGGGTATTTTAATTTACCATTTGCTAAATTCGTTAAATAACCAATAGCATCAAAGCTTAAAATCCCTGTTTTATATGCCATAAAATAAGCAACAAGTTGCGAACCAATAAAGTTGAACAAATACGCTAAAATCCACACTTTAATTAAATCCTTAAAAACAGTTTTCTTTTGCATTGTAGATAATACCATACCAGCGCAATCACTAGTAAATAAATCAGCCCCCCCAACAGATACCATAATCAAGCCAACAGGAAATAATGCTCCTGCTACAAATTTTACTAAGCCAATATTTTCTTGAGCAACACCTTGCATATTACCTGCAACAACAACAGTTAAAAGTCCGCCAAGAGCAATAAAAATACCGCCCATTATAGCCATAATTGCAAATTTAGTAAAACCTGTTTTAGCTTTAGATTGTGATGCTGTACCAAAATTATCAGCAATTTCACTTGGATTATAGTAGCTCATAAGTTCCTCATAGATAAATAATTAATCATTTCCGACACTCTATTGCCCCTAAAAACAAAAATCAAGTTTTTTTAATATAGTTTACAATATTAAAAATCTCTAATTTTTCTAAATTACTTATTTTAATATTGCCATTATATCTTTAACAATAAGTTCAGGTTTTAAGCGATAGCGATTATATAAATCATCTAAATTTGCTCTATCGGTAAATTCTTTAAATGAGCCATAGTTTAAAACCTTCATATCGCTTGTTCCATAAAAGCGAGTAATCTTTTCACCAAAACCACCATCTAGCTCTCCATCTTCTAAAGTTACAACTATTTGGTGATTTGATTTTAAGTTTTCTAAGCAATTTTCATCAATTCCTGTTAAATATCTAGGATTAATCAAAGTTGGGTTAATATTGTGCTTGTTTAGTTCCAAGGCAAGATTTTTACCTAGCTCAAAAAAACTACCTTCTGCAATAATAGCAACGCAATTTCCTTGATTTGCAATTTTATAGGTGTTTAAGTTACTATAATCAGTATCAATAGGTAAAGATGAGTGTATCATTTCTTTAGGTTGTCTAATAATAACTGGATGTTTATTTTGTTCAACCGCCCAATCAAGCATAGCCATATATTCTTCAATACTTGTTGGAGCTAGATAAACCAAATTAGGAATATTGCTTATCATAGAAATATCAAATGAACATAAGTGCGTCATATCAGCCCCAGAAATTCCGCCCCATGCAACCAAAATTACTGCAGGATTATTATTTAAAGCCAAATCTTGTGATAATTGATCGTATGTTCGTTGAATAAATGAACTCATAACTAAGAAAATAGGCTTTGCACCGCCTTTAGCCAAAGCAGAAGAAAAGGCAACAGCGTGTTCTTCTGCAATACCAACATCAACAAAATGCTTACCTAAAATTTTACGTTTTTCATCATTTAATCCAAAAACACCAGGTGTACCAGCATTTACGACAACAACGGTGTTATCTTTTTTTATTTTATCTACAATGTAATTATAAGTTAAATCATTAATATTTTCACCCGACATATCCCATTTGGGATTACCATTTTCAATATCAAAAGGGACACTCCAATGCCATTTTTCTTTATTTTCCTCAGCATATTTATAGCCTTTACCTTTTTGTGTATGAATATGTAAAACAGAAGGTTTATCAGTATCTTTTAATGATGATAGTGCTTCAATCATATCATTAATAGAGTTACCATCTTTAACATATTTATATTCAAAACCAAGCGCCTTAAACATATTACATTCAGCACAACCATTTGTTTCTCTAAGCAAACGTAAATTGTTATATAAACCACCATGATTTTCAGCAATAGACATCTCATTATCATTTAATATTATTATAATATTAGAGCCTAAAACAGCAGCATTGCTAAAACCTTCTAAAGCTTCACCGCCAGAAAGCGAACCATCTCCAATAATAGCAATGACATTGTGTTTTTCATTTTTCAAATCACGAGCTTTTGCTAAACCAGAAGCCAAACTTACCGCAGTTGAAGTGTGTCCAACCTTAAAAAAGTCATGTTCACTTTCATCTTGATTTGTATAACCAGAGATTTTTTTCATTCCTTCATTTGTGATAAAACCATCACTTCTACCGGTTAAAAGTTTGTGAGGATAGCACTGGTGTGAAACATCCCATACAATTTTATCAATAGGTGAATTAAATACATAATGTAAAGCAATCGCCGTTTCAACAATCCCCAAATTTGGTCCCACATGGCCACCAATAATACTATCACGATTTAAAATAGCCTCACGAATTTCGCTTGCCAATAGTTCTAATTGTCCAAGATTTAATTTTTTTACATCTTCAGGTTTCGTTATATTTTGCAAAATATCATACATTTAATTTCCCTTTCTAATGTTAATAATAACAAATTCAGATTTTGTTCCAGTTTTAAATTTAATAGCCCAATCAGAAATTCCAGACGTAACAATAAAGTCAGTGTTTTTACGTCTTTCAAGTCCATAAATCAAATCATTTGCTTTAATCCATTTACCAATTTTGTTAAATGGAAATAGTTGTCCACCATGAGTATGCCCGCACAAAACCAAATCAACGTTAGCATCTGCTTTTTCATTAAATTCTGTAGGCTGATGGTCTAAAACAATCATATACTTATTTTTATCCAAATTTTTAACTAATTCGCTAGCAGATTTCCGTAAACCTTTCTGTTCCCTAAAAACAGAATAATCACGTCTTCCTATTATATAAAAAGCATCATTAATTAAAACACTTTCATCAAGTAAAACTTTAATGTTATTTTTGTTTAATTCATCAATTAAATCATCAGCGCTAAACCCACGATGTCTAGAGCCGTAATATCCTTTATCATGATTTCCAAAAACAAAATAAATGCCATGCTTAGTTTTCAATTTACCTAAAGCTTTTGTTGCATTAATCATATCCTCTTTAGTTGTGCTATCATCAACATAATCACCAACCACAACAACGATATCAGGGTTTTGTTGTTGAATGTTTTCTAAGTGTTTTGCAAAACCATCAGCATTAAAAGTTGTACCGATATGCACATCAGCAAACATAGCAATTTTAAGATTAGGAATATTTTTGTTTGTTGTTAACTCATAATTTGTTTGCACAACATTATGGTTAATATACCACCCAACACATAAAGCAATAGTACTTATAATTAAAGCAAGCCAGCCAGCCCAATAGTGGTCAAAAGTAATATTTGTAAATTTTTCAATCATCCAAAAAGAAAAATCACATATTCCCCAAATCATAGCTACATATATTATACAAACAATCGCATTTACAAAATCAATACAAAGAACTATTATTCCAGAAAACCCTAAAGTTATGAGTAAACCAAGAGAAAATTGCTTAAAATTGCTCCATTCTTCAATATTTTCAATTTTTATTAAATTTGGAACTCTTGCACCAAGATAAAACAATGCCGCAATAACAACAGCAATCACTGTCCACATAATTATTATCCACATTGTCATTTTACAACACCTACCTTGTTTTACTATTATAATAACTTATCTTTATATTCTAAAACATATAACTTAAAACATTATATCGATATTTTGATTTTTCTGCAAAAAAGCACTAAAAGTCAATATATTTTTAAAACCTATTAATATTCTAAACTTTGAGTATAAACAAAACTTTTTTCTTTGTTTTTTTATCATATAATTTGTAAAATAATAAAAAAAGGAGATGTATAATGCGATATGTAATTTTTTTAATTTGTATGCTTGTGGCCAATCAGGCTTTAGCAAGTATGCGTTGTTCTACCAACTCATTAGGTACAACAACCTGTAGGGGAAGTGATGGTCAAGTTATAAAATCTCGTACAAATTCATTAGGTATAACAACATATACAGATAATAACGGAAATAATGTTAGAGCAAGAACAAACTCTCTAGGAACAACCACGTATACTGGAAATAACGGCTTAAGAGGTACCTCAAGAACAAATTCTCTAGGTATTACAACCTATAAAGATAATAACGGAAATACCATAAAATCACACACAAACTCATTAGGTGTAACAACTTATACAGATCAAAATGGTAATAGAGCTCGTTGTCGCACAAATTCATTAGGTACAATAATTTGTAATTAATTTGCTTTTATATAATAAAAAATCCCCTTTGTATAAAATCAACAAAGGGGACTTTTTATTATTAACTAAAGCTATTATTAAGAAGCTTGTTTTTTACTCTTTGTAATAGCAAAAGTCAAAATTGCAAGCAATGCAACAACAATACACCAACCCCAAGCAGAAAGTTGAGTATATTCATTGTTATATGCAACAACAATTGGAGCCACAATCACAGCAACCATGTTAACCACTTTAATCATTGGGTTTAACGCAGGACCAGCAGTATCTTTTAGTGGGTCACCAACAGTATCACCAACAACACTTGCCTTGTGGCGTTCAGAACCTTTACCAGTATTTTTTGCAATATTACTTGGTTCATCTTCAATAAGCTTTTTAGCATTATCCCATGCTCCACCAGCGTTAGACATAAATACAGCTAACAACTGGCCAGAAACGATAATACCAGCCAAAAATCCACCTAAAGCTTCCACACCAAGTGAAAGACCAACAAAAATAGGTGATACAATACCAAGTAAAGCCAAAATGATAAGTTCTTTTTGAGCTGCCGCCGTTGAAATAGCAACAGTTGTACCATAATCAGGTTTTGCTTTATTCTCAAGAATACCACGTTTGAATTGACGACGAACTTCTTCAACAATCAAACTTGCAGCACGTCTAACCGCATTAATAGCAAACGAAGAGAATAACCAAGGCACAGCCGCACCAATTAGCATACCAACAAATACCACAGGGTTAGATACAACAATACCAATATCTTTAAGTAAAGATAAACTTTGGTCAATTCCTTCTTTAGCCCATGTAGCATTTAATGTTGCTTGAACATTACTAACGTCAACCATGTAAGAACCAAACAAGCTAACAGCAGCAATAACAGCAGAACCAATAGCAACACCCTTTGTAATAGCTTTTGTAGTATTACCAACAGCGTCTAAGTCAGCCATAATTTGACGAGCTTTTTTAGTCTTAGCACCTTTTTCATCATGCCAAGCCATCTCACCAATACCATTTGCATTATCAGCAATAGGACCAAAAGAGTCCATAGCAACGTTGTTACCTGTAAGAGTTAACATACCAATACCAGTCATTGCAACACCATACAAAATGTATGTTACTTTTTCAGAGGCAGTCAAACCATCAATAGTACCAAAAATTAATACTGATGCAAAAATAGTTACAGCGATAACCAAAATTGACCAAACAGAACTTTCTAAACCAACAGCAAGACCACTTAAAATAGTAGTAGCAGAACCTGTATCGGTTGATTTTTTGATTTCATTAACAGGAGCGCCTGTTGTGCCTGTAAAGTGTTCTGTAATTCTATCAATAGCCATTGCTAAAAATACACCAATAGTAACAGCCAAGAATGGTCTCCACCATCCACCATTTAAGCCTTCTAAATAGTAGTAACCAACAACTGCAAATAAAATGATAGAAATAGTAGCAGATGTAACATATCCTCTAAAGATAGCTTTCATAGCATTACCTTTTAAGCCGTCATCTCTAACAACGTATGTACCAATGATTGAACAAAATACACCAATACCACGAACCAATAGAGGATAAACAATCCATTCATACATACCTGTAATGTGCCATAAAGCAAGACCTAAAATCAAACCAGATACAATCGTAACTTCATAAGATTCGAAAATATCAGCAGCCATACCAGCACAGTCTCCTACGTTATCACCAACAAGGTCTGCAACAACAGCAGGGTTTCTTGGGTCATCTTCAGGAATACCTGCTTCAACTTTACCCACAAGGTCTGCACCAACGTCAGCAGCTTTAGTATAAATACCACCACCAACACGCATAAATAAAGCAACCAATGTACCACCAAAACCAAAACCAAGCAAAGCATCAGGAGCAGCAATACCAAAGATGATGAAAATAAGTGTACCACCCATTAAACCAAGACCATCAGTAAGCATACCTGTACAAGTACCTGCACGATAAGCAATTTTCAAAGCTTCACCAAAAGAACGTTTAGAAGCCGCAGCAACACGAACGTTTGCCGCAACTGCAATACGCATACCAATTTGTCCAACAAGCAAAGAAAACAAAGAACCTAAAATAAAGCATCCAGCACGTCCGAATGCAATAATCAATTTTACAGTATCATCACTATATGCAGAAAATCTAATTTTAGCTTCTTGAGAAACAGGTACAATGTAAACAGAAAAGAACAAACAAACAGTCAAAACTGCTATCATTGGTAAAATTGATTTAAGTTGTTTTTTAAGGTAAGTGTCTGCACCTTCTTTAATAGCAGTCCAAACTTCTACCATATTTCCCGAACCGGAATCATTAGCCATAACTTGTTTTTTTAAAAACCAAGTATACCATAATCCGATAAGAGCCACACCTAAAACTCCGAATATTGCATATTGCTCACTGAGTTCTAATGCGGAAATTCCATATAAAATATCAAACATAGAGCCTCCTAATATAGAATTAAGCCTTATCACGTCAAAAAGTATAATTAAAGCAACATATCTACCAATAAAATAAATATTATTATAGTAAGTATCTTTATTTTATAGGTAAACAAAAACTACTTATAATATATCTTTACAGCTTCTTTATAGTCATTTAGTGTTTAAAAATTATTAAGAAATCTACTTTGCATAATTAAATAAAAGATAAATATAATTTGACGATATTTAGAATACTCATATTTTTAAAACAAAAATTGCATAAACACCTCAAAAAGCTCTTTCAAAAAGCACTTTAATATTTGTTGAAGAAAAGTATTAATAAATTATTGCAATCATTAAATATTCCTATAACTTAAGCACATATTATTAAGAAAGGACTATGAAATGATAAATCCATTATTAAAAACAAAACGTTTTCTTCCATTATTAATTGTTCAATTTTTAGGGGCATTTAATGATAATTTATTTAAGAATATGTTATTGGTTATGATTGCCTATAAGATGACAGCAAAAGCAGATATTTTGTCATCAGTAGTTGCAGGATTATTCATTTTACCATTCTTTTTATTTTCAGCAACAGCAGGACAATTAGCAGACAAATATAATCGAGATAAAATAGCAAGAATTTTAAAAATAACCGAATTAGTTTTAATGCTATTAGTAGGTGCTGTTTTTTATACTCAAAGTTTAAGTCTACTTGTTATATTACTTTTCCTAATGGGGATGCAATCAGCATTTTTTGGACCAATTAAATATGCACTACTACCTCAGTTATTAAAAAAAGAAGAATTACTTGCAGGTAATGGTTATGTAGAAGGCTCTACATATATTTCAATTATTCTAGGTGCCGTATTAGGGACAATCTTAAACATTAATATCGCTATCTTATTGTTAATCACTTGTTCTATATGTGGCTATATTGCTTCAAGACAAATTCCACTAGCACCAGCTCAACGCCCCAATTTAGTTGTAAATAAAAATATATTCAAAGAAACATGGCTTAACTTAAAAATGATACACAACTATCCAATTGTTTGGAAATCTATTTTAGGAGCTACATGGTTTTGGACAGTAGGCGCATTAATTTTAACCCAAATATTTCCATTATGCAGTCAGATATTAAACGTAAAACAACATGTAATTACATTCTTTTTAATGCTATTTTCTGTAGGAGTTGGTGTTGGCTCGCTAAGTTGCAATAAAATCTTAAAAGGTGTAGTTTCTGTTATTTATGTTCCTTTAACCTCATTAGCAATGGCACTAAGTTCGTACATTTTCTACACATTAACTCAAAATTATATCAAACCAAATGAAAGTTTAGGTTTAATAGATTTCTTTGCTAATGGTGGAATATCCTTATCTTGTTGTTTATTTGCATTAGCATTTTTTGGGGGTCTTTATATTGTACCACTAAATTCATTAATGCAAACCAAAGCACCAAAGGCATATATGGCTTCTGTTATTGCCGGCAATAACATTGTTAATTCTTTTGGAATGGCTATCATTTCTATTATTTCCGCTGTACTATTAGCCACAGGATTTACCATTTCAGAGCTATTTTTTATGGTATCAATAGTTAGCTTCATTGTTACAATATATATTATGCAATTACTACCACATGAAACATTAAAATCTATTTTGCGTATACTCTTAAGTCCATTGTTTAGAATCAAAATTCATAATATAACAAATTTTAACAAAGCTGGAAAAAGAGTTTTACTAATAGCCAATCACTGTTCTTTATTAGATGGTATCTTGGTTGCAGCCTATATGCCTGAAAAAATTACTTTTGCAATCAATACCGAGTGGGCAAAAAAATGGTATATTAAATTATTTTCTATGTTAGTTGATTTATATCCATTAGATCCAACAAATCCTTTAGCTATTCGTTCACTTATTGAAGAGGTAAAAAAAGATAAAAAAGTAATGATATTCCCAGAAGGACGCATAACAACCTCTGGTGGACTTATGAAAATTTATGAAGGAGCAGGAGTTATAGCCGCCAATGCAAAAGCCAAAATTGTACCTATTCGTATTAAAGGTGCTCAGTTTTCTAAATTTTCATATATGGGCAAAAAAATTAAAACCCGTTTATTCCCCCATATATCCTTAACATTGCTAAAACCTACAACTTTAACAATTCCTGAAAATTGTTTTGGTAGGGCAAGAAGAAGCTTAATGTCTAAACAATTATATGATATTATGGTAAATATGATGTATCAAACATCCAATATTGATGAGCATTTGTTTAATTCATTGATAGACGCAGAGCATACATATGGTAAAAAACATAAAATTGCCGAAGATATCAAACGAGTTCCTTTAACATACAAAAAAATGCTAACAAAATGTTATGTATTAGGTCAAGCCTATAAAACTTCATTTCCAAATGAAGATAAAATAGGTTTATTATTACCTAACTCTTTGGCTAATTTAGTATCATTTTTTGCATTACAGAGCATAGATAAAGTTCCTGCTATGATGAATTTTTCACTTGGTCCAACTCAACTTGTATCTAGTGGAAAAACAATAGGACTAAAAACTATATTAACCTCACACCAATTTATAAAACAAGGACATCTAGAACATCTAGAAACAGCCTTAAAAGAAGAGTTTAATGTAGTTTATTTGGAAGATTATTCTGCACAAATTTCTATTAAAACTAAAATTAAAGGTCTTATTTTATCAATACTTCGTAAGCATTCAAAAAATCCATCAACTAAACCAGCCGTTATATTGTTTACATCTGGTTCAGAGGGTATGCCCAAAGCCGTATTTTTATCCCATAAAAATATTCAAGCTAACCGTCATCAAGTACTATCAGTATTAAGTGTAAATGCTTCAGATATATTTTTCAATGCATTGCCAATGTTTCATTCTTTTGGTTTATGCGTTGGTTCAATTTTAACAACTTTATCAGGTATAAAAACATTCTATTATCCTTCTCCATTACATTATAGAATAGTTCCAGAGCTCACATATGATTGCAATGCAACAATCATTTGTGGAACAGATACATTTTTATCAGGTTATGGTAGAATGGGTAACCCATTTGATTTCTTTGGTGTAAAATATGCTATAGTCGGCGGAGAAAAACTAAAAGAAACAACCTCGGATTTATGGATGAAAAAGTTTGGTGTTCGTATACTAGAAGGCTATGGAGCAAAAGAAACATCTCCAGTTATCTCCTTAAATACCCCAATGTATCTAAAATATGGGACAGTAGGGCGCTTACTCCCTGGAATGGAAATGAAAATAAATCCATTACCAGGAATTGAAAACGGTGGTGAATTATGGGTAAAAGGCGATAATATTATGTTAGGATATATGAAATCAGAAAAGCCAAATGTATTACAACCACCAAAGAATAATTGGTATAATACAGGTGATATTGTATATGTAGATGAAAATGATTTTATCGCAATACAAGGACGAGCAAAACGTTTTGCAAAAATTGCAGGAGAAATGGTATCTCTAACAGCCGTAGAGCATGCTCTAGAAAAGTTATATCCAAATACTCTACAAGGAATAATTACTATTCCAGATGCCAAAAAAGGAGAGATATTAGTTTTAATAACTTCCCATGAAGAAACCACATCAAAAGAAATACAACAATATTTTAAAGAAACAGGCTTGTCAGAATTATGGGTTCCTAAAAAAATAGTATATATGAAACATCCACCTGTTTTAGGAACAGGAAAGTTTGACTATCAAACTGCAAAGAAAATGATTGATAAATAAAATTGCTAAAAACTTATTTTGCAATCATTAAACGTAAAAACAAAGGACGATTTTTCGTCCTTTGTTAGATTAAAAACGTATAAACAATAAAGTATTTCTACCGACCATCAACATCTTCATCGTTGAAAAAACGATAGATAGGACTTATTTTTTTAACAATAGATTTTCCCACCATCCAAGTTGACTATAAAAGAACTCAACATCTTCATCGCTGAAAAAACGATAAACAGGATTTATCTTTTTATCAAAATATTTTCCAACCATTGAACGACATGCTGAGCATATTTGTACTACTCCTTTTGAGTATGTATCTAGTAATTTACTTATCTCACGTTGTATTTGTTTTAAGTTAGATTTAACATCATCTGTAACAATACTATCTTCTAGTATATTATTAACATTATTTTGAATTTCTTGTTCTTTTATAAAAAAAATGACAATTCAAAAACAAAATAACTTCATAATCATAATTATAAGAAGGATTTATGGCTTTCAAAATTTCTGTACGATATTGAATTTTTTCATAAATTTTCTTGGATATCTTACGCTGTTTTTGTAAACACAAATATGGGATATTGAAAAAAACATAAACCAGAAGCAAAAAAGCAAAGAACATTAAAAAGAACGCAAAATCATCTTGAACTTGAATAATTTGAAAATAATACACTAACAAAATCCATAAATATACTAAACAAACAGCAATAATCGTATTTCTTGCTTTTTTTTGAATTAAATCCTCAAAATCAATCATAATATTATTTCTTCCAAACCCACCAGCACAATATAAAATCAAAATTAAAAAAACGTTCCTAAAAAATATCAACTAAACAAAGAAAATAATTATCCACTAAATACATAAAAGCATACAATATAGTTGATATTTAGAATTATAAATATATGCTCAATTTAAACGAACATTTAAACTAACAACTGGATCTATTTAATATGATACAATCAAATTCACCAATAGTCTCAGTTTTAATGCCTATTTATAACACTTCTCCCAAACACTTAAGAGAAGCAATTGAAAGTATTTTAAATCAAACTTATACAAATTTTGAGTTTATAATTTTAAATGATAGTCCTTACAATAAAGTGCTAAAAGATATTGTTTTGAGTTATCAAGATGAGCGTATTCGTTATTTTGAAAATACAGAAACAATAGGTATTGCAAGAAGTTATAACAGATTGATAGATTTAGCTAATACAGACATAATAGCTATTATGAATCATGATGATTGTTCATTAAGTAATCGTTTGGAAGTGCAATATGAGTATCTCATAAATCACCCAGAAGTTGGGATTGTTGGTAGCGCTTATAAAAAATTTGGAGAAATAAATCGTTTTAGGAATATTCATCCAGTTGTTGATGATGAGGAGATTAAGGCATATTTGTTGTTTAAGTCTTCTATTCATCATCCAACAATTATGATGCGTAAAAAGGTTTTGGATGAAAATAATATTCGCTATAATGAGAACTATATAAGCCTTAATGACAGGCAGTTATATTATGATTTGGGTAAATATACAAAATTAGCTAATATTGATAAGGTTTTGTATAAATACAGATTTCATAAAAATATGACCAGTAAGCGCAAAAAAAGTGTTATTTTTGCGGAACAATGTGATTTTCATGGTTATTGGTTTAAGGATAACGGGGGGGAGTTAAGTTCTGTTGAGAAGACTTTTTTTGATTGTTTTGGATCAATAGGACGTGCAAAAATCAAAGAAAAAGAAACTCTTTTGATGGTGAAAAATGTGCTAGAGAAGATTGCTCTTGAGGTAAGAGACAGCAAAAATGTTGATTATGAGTGTTTTTCTAAAGTATGTGGAGAATATTTGGTTAAAAGGCTTGTTAATGCAGGCATTTGGGGGCAGATAAATTCTTTTGATATACAAGAAACAACGAGCTTGCCCATTGTTAAAGATATTCGGTTAAAAATTGTTAATTCATTGTTGAAATGGAAAAAGTAGAAAATGAGAAAACTAGCAGTTCATCTACACCTTTATTATAAAGAGCAGTTGCCAAAGATTATGAAATACCTAAAGAATCTGGAAGGTGTGGACTATGACTTGTTTGTAACAATGGTAGAAGATGATGAACAAGTTAAGCTTAAAATTTTAGCAGAGTTTCCTAATTCTAAAATTTGGGTGGTAGAAAATCGTGGGTATGACATTGGTCCTTTTATTGAGTTTTTGCACCGTATTGATTTGAGGGATTATGAATATGTCTTAAAAGTGCATACGAAAGGGACAAAAAGCAATAACTATACTCATTTGAACGGAAATAGGCTTGATAATGCGCTTTGGGGGAGAATCCTTTGGGATAGTATGTTAGCAACGCCTGATAGAATTAAGAAAAATTTGGATGAATTGGATAATGATGATAAGATTGGGATGTTGGGTTCTAATTATTGTTTGACGGATAGTCCTGTTGATTATGAAAAATTGCTTGATGGAATAAATGAAAACTTGACCAAAATGGGGTTTGAAAAGGTTGAAAAGTTGTCTTTTGTAGCGGGAGCAATGTTTGTTTGCAGGGCGTGTTTGTTAGAGGTGTTGAAATGCTATAAGTTGAGCGATTTTGATACTACAAATGGTAGAATAAAAGAAGGGACTTTGGCGCATATTGTTGAGCGGTTAATGGGGGTAATTATAGAGTTGCAAAATTATAAAATAAGGGGTATAAGGCATAAAACGGAAAAGTTAGTGAAGGTTTATGATAATTATAGTTTGATGTTTTTTGTTGCTTCTGTTGGGAGATTTTTCTTTCAGAAAAAGATAACCAGAAGAGGTAAAAAATTGATAAAAATTTGTAAAATTCCAGTATATTCAAAACAGATAGAGGTTTAAAATGAATTTAAAGTTATTAAAAATAGAGAGATTTTTTCATCTTATAAGCAAAAAAGATTATAACGAAAAAAGACAGATAGAGATTGTTAAAAATTCTCCACTGTTTGATGCAAAGTGGTATTTGAGCCAAAACCCTGATGTGAAAAATAAAAATATGGGCGCTGCGAAACACTATGTGAAATATGGCTGGAAAGAAGGAAGAAACCCGTCTCCTAATTTTGATAATAATGCATATTTGGAAGAATATCCGGAATTGGAGGCAAAGGGGTGGTGCCCTGTGTTTCATTATATGTTGGAACATAAGAATGAATGGAATAAGAAAGATAATAAAAAAGAGCATAATTTTTTAATACAAAATCAGAGTAAAAATAAATTAAAATTTTTGCAAAATGAACAAAATAAAGGGGTTGTTTATACCTGTATTACTGGAGGGTATGATGATTTAATAGAGCATACTTATAAGTATTCAAATTGGGATTATGTATGTTTTTGTGATAATGAAGAATTGATAAAAAAAGGTGAAAAAAGGGGGTGGAAAATATATCCTTTACGTTTTAATAAACTTGATGATGTTCGTAATGCAAGATGGCATAAAACACATCCTCATATATTGTTTCCAAAATATAAATATAGTATATGGATAGATGGTAATATAGATGTATGTGGTAGTTTAATGTTTGAAAAAACAAATGAAGGTATAAAAGATAAAAGAATTATAATGGCTCCATTGCATCCAAAACGTAAATGTGTATACGAGGAAGCAATTGCTGTAAAAAATTCAAGAAAGGATGATGATGAAGTTGTTGATTCTTTTGTTAAAGTGATAGAAAAGGAAGGATATCCTCTACAGAATGGATTACATGAAACAGGGATTTTGTATAGAGAACATAATAATCATATAGTAAAAAAAATGATGAATGAATGGTTTTCAATAATAAAGAGATATTCTAAAAGAGATCAGTTGAGCTTTGATTATCTATTGTGGAAAAATAAAATAGAGATTGTAGATTTTTTTGGAAAAGAAACCATTGGTAATAATAAAAATTTTGTATTAAATTATCTTGGCAAGCATAGTGTAACGAAATGTAAAAAAATGTTGGTTCATTTGCATTTATATTATTTGGAGCAGTTGGAGTATTTTTTTGAAAAATTAGAAAATATTACTTTGCCATATGATTTAATTGTTACAACAAATAATTTTACTGAAGATTTAAAAAGCAAAATTTTAAATTTTAAAAGAGGAGCAAGAGTAATAAGGGTTGATAATATTGGTTATGATATATATCCCTTTTATCAAATATTGCATAAAGTTAATTTAGATGATTATAATTATATATTAAAATTGCACACCAAAAACTATCGTGAAAAGGTGTATATAAATAATAACAATAAATTTAAAGGGTTTGAATGGAGAAATTGTTTGGTAGATTCTTTATTGTATTCTAAAAAACAATTTGTTAGAAACATTGATACATTAAATTTAAATAGTAAATATGGAATGATAGGCCCCGTTTCTTTGATAAGAAATATTAAAAAAGATGGGGATGCTAATTTTGTTCATAAGTTGTTGCCAATGTTAAAAGAAAAATTGGGCTTGACACCACCTTTGGCTTCTTTTGTTTGCGGTAGTATGTTTTTGGCTAAAGCTAATTTGTTTGTTAAATTTAAAAGTTTACAATTGAATAAGGAATATTTTAATACTACGTCTAAAACTAGCGAAATATATTCAATGGCCCATGCTTTAGAACGTTATTTGGGGTTATTAGTATATGAACAGAATAAACAAATTTATGGGGTTGAAAATATTGTAAAAAGTGATTTGATTTGTTATAATTATGATTTTAATGGTTTAAATTTTAAATCATATAGGGATATGGCTGATGATATTAAATGTAATATAGAAAAGTTTAGCTGTATTGATTTGGTGGTAGGTGTGCCTCGTTCAGGTATGATTCCTGCTTATATGTTGGGACAGCTGCTGAATTGCGGGGTCTGTTCAATTAGTGAGTTTATAAATAAACAGTATTTTAGTAATAGTTATAGAAAGTTGAAAAGTAAGAATATTAAAAATGTATTGATTTTAGATGACTCTATTAACAAAGGTGTTGCATTACGGGATGTAAGAAAAGAGCTCAATAGTGTGGATGTTTCGCAATTTAATATCAAGTATGGAGTTATATATGCAACAGACGATTCTAAGCAAAAAGTTGATATATACTGTAGTTTACTTGAGCAACCGCGTATGTTTGAATGGAATTATTTGAATCATAGTTTTATTCGTAATGCTTGCTTTGACATAGATGGCGTTTTATGTAAAGATCCAACAGAAGAAGAAAATAGTAATGAGGCTAAATATATACATTTTATAAAAAATGCAACTCCACTATTTATTCCTAAATATAAGATTAAAGCAATAGTTACATCTAGGTTGGAAAAGTATAGAAAAGAAACAGAGTGTTGGTTAAAGGAAAATGGTGTAGAATATGAAAAATTGTATATGTTAAATTTAGGAAGTAAAGAGGCTAGAAAAGAATTAAATGCACATGCTAGTTTTAAAAGTATGATATATAATAGATTGGATGATGCTGTTATTTTTTATGAAAGTAGTAGAAAGCAGGCTATGCAAATAGCTGATTCAACGCATAAACCTGTATTTTGTGTTGATACGACAGAATTATTTAAATAAAAGGAGTAAATAAATGATAAAGGTTGGAATTATTGGTTGTGGTGTTATAGGCAGTGCTTTGAAAAAGTGGTTGGAAGATAATACCGAACACCAAATTTATGTTCTTGATCCCAACAAAGGATATAATGACGATATGTCACAATGTGATGTATTTTTTATACAGATACATGTTCCTACAGAAAATGATGGAACTCAGAATTTAGATGTTTTTAAAGAAATTATATCCAAATTGCCAGATAGACCAATTTTTATTAGAACAACTATTTTGCCAGGAACTTCTGATAAATTGAGTAACGAATTAAATCACCATGTGTATTTTATGCCAGAGTTTTTGACAGAAAGAACGTCTGTTGATGATTTCAAAACTCAACCGATGGTGTTTACAGCGGAAATAGAATTGTTAAAAAATATTTTTCCTAACAAAGAATATATTGAAATGTCTAGTTTAGAGGCTGAAATTACCAAGTATGCTCACAATGTTTTTGGAGCATTAAAAGTTACTTATTTTAATGCTATTTATGATTATTGTCAGAAATTAGGGGCTGATTTTTCTAAAGTGCATACAGGATGTTTATTAAGTGGATATATTAATGATATGCATACACAAGTTCCTGGTCCCGATGGTAATTTTGGGTATGGTGGAAAATGTTTTCCTAAAGATGTTAATGCTTTTTCTGTAGCAACTAAAGAGTTTCCTTTAGGACTTCTGTTGTCTCATGTAAAAGAGTTGAATGATAAATTTAGAAAATAGGAGCTTTTATTATGAAAACAAATAAATTGATAATTGTAAAGAAAGATGGTGAAAAAATAGAGGTAGAGGCTGTAGAAGGTTTGAATTTAACATTAACAGGTGAAAACAATGTTGTAACTATTTATGAACCGTTTAAGTTTAATAATGTAAATATTAGATTAACAGGTGATGCTGAAGTTGTAATTGATTCAGGCAGTTGTATCGTACATGGTTTTAGAATAATAAAAACAAGAAATATTAAAAAGAATAAATTAGTAATAGGAAAAGATTTTCACTGTGGAGCAAATTGTGTTATAGATATGACGGATGCAGGGGATATTATAATTGGTGATGATGCAAAATGGTCTTGGAATATTTATGTTAAAAGCGACGATACACATCCAATATTTGAAATAGATACAAAGAAATGTGTAAATGCTTCTACTGAAATTAGTATAGGTAATCATGTATGGATAGGTATGAATGTTGTTATATTAAAAAATTCTATCATAAAAGATAATTCTATTATAGGAGCTTGCTCTGTTGTTGCTTCAAAATTTGAAGAAGAAAATGTTATTGTTGCTGGTAATCCAGCTAAAATAAGAAAGAGAAATATAAATTGGGCACATGGAAGTGTAGAAGATTATATAAAAAATGTAAATAAATAGGAGTAAAAAATGCCAAATAAAGAGAATGCAAGGAATGCAAGGAATGCGAGAAGTGATAGAATTGAAGAACAAGATGTTTTATCTGTTGAAGATTGGTTACATTATATAGGTAATTATAGAGATGATAAAAAAGAAAAGATTATTAAATTCGTTTTTACTTGGATGAAATATAATAATTGGTATTCAAGAACATATAATAAAAGATGGGATAGGGTTGGTGCTATAGCTCTTTCTAACAAAAAAGACGCAGTTATTGTGTATGATGAAGAGTTGAAGGATGAATTTATAAGTTCTTTTTCTAATATTGAAGTTTCTTTTGATGGAAAAAGATAGGGGATATATGGAAAAAATGAAAAAGTAAAAGTGCCTTATAATGTAGATGCTTATTGTCTTCGTAATTTTTTAGAAGTGGTATATCAGATTAGGTGTAACTTTTTTCATGGTTCTAAAATTCCTGATAGTATAAATATAAAATTGATATGTTGGGCATATGATTGTTTAGATAAATTGATGAAAAAACTAGAGGATAAAAACATTATAAGATTTTAATGATATGATTACAATTGTTTTTTGAGTAGCAAAATGATGAGGAAGTATTTAGGGTGGATTATTGGTTGTTTGGTTGTAATATTTATGGTGCTTGTTATTGGTGGGGTGGTAACAAGTTTGTATAGTGATGTAGATATAAGTGCTAATATTGGTGCAAAAAAGGATAATACTGATGTTGTATCTTCGCTAATAAATGAGCCAAAAGATATTACCCTAAAAATTGACTGGGAGATTGAAAAAGATTTTGTTTTACAAGTATTTTATACAAAGCATAGGAATGAGGTTTTCAATCAAAAGTCTTCTTTGAGAAGAAAAGTTGGTCCTCAAGATAAGCATATTGAAATTGTTTTGCCAGCAGAAAAAATATATAGAATAAGGTATGATTTTGGAAGCAATCCTGGGAAAGTGATACTTAAAAAAGTAGAGATTAGCGGTGACCAGTATATCAATTTTTCTAATTGGAGAGAATATAGGTATATTAATATGGAAAAAAATAAAATTCATAAAGAAGATAATACTTTAGAACTTGTTTCTAGTCACCATGACCCATATATGATTTTTATTTATCCATTTGTTTTATTTAAAAATATTATTACTCAAAAATAAAAATTAGATATTATAGTTATTTTATATTGTGTACTTGGAATAAAATAAAAAGCTATTTTTAAACTTTCATCACCTTATATTTTATATAGACATTCCCATTTCTTGGATTTTCTTTAACTCCAAAACATCATATTGTACTTTAGGATGAGTTTGGATTTTAATTGGTTTATCAAACATTTTAACTTTCCAGTTTGGGTTATCTGTTACTTTAGGTTGCCCATCTTTATCTAACACTTGAGCTAAAAAGCCATTTGAAGTAACAGGTTTATATGGTTTTGCTTTTTCTTTTCCTGGTTTTGCAAATACATCAAATTCAGCAGGGGCTAATTTAGATGTGTCATAACTTGCCGTTATATGCCAAGGCTTTCCATCATTACGGACAGCTAAATCATTAACCTTAACAATAAGTGCTTCTATCCCATTTCCATCATCAGCAATTCCAACAACTTCAACCTTTTCAGCAGGTTCTGGTGTTTGAGCCTCAAGTCCTCCCATACAAATAGTAACATGGTCGTATTTTACCTCTGGATATTTAGGGGGAAATTTCTCCATTAACATTGCTTTTGAATCTTTATCTATTTCATAACAAACAGTTGACATTGTTCTATCTCCTTATAAATTATTTTCTATCCCTTATTTTTGAAAACCTTTCTTTCATTAAAGTCTTTTGGCTTGATTACTTTTACATGTTCGCCCCAAGTGTAGAGGTGCCAATCCATTTCTCTTGCACCACCTGCACGGAATTTTACAGTTAAGCTACCATCTTCATTAAAAGTCATTTGTTGTGATGGGTGAAATTGATATTTAGAAGCATCTTTTGCAACAATGCTGTCAAACAACCATTCAACATCAAAAGGAGCTTCTTGATAAATGCCAAATGAATTCTCGCTAAACTTTTGCAAAGAAAACTTTTCATCTCTAGCAAAATATTTATCTAAAACCTCAATCTCTGAAATATTATTCAAATCAAAATGACACATCTTAAAACGTTTTGTATGCCAAGCAATTAAATAGTGCTTATTCCCATATAAAAAACCATAAGGATAAACTGTTCTCCAGCCATCACTTGTTTTTGATTGGTATTTAATCCTAATTTGCTTACAAGCCAAGATTGCATTACGAAGTTTTGCCATAAACTCTTTATTTACGGTAAGTTTAGGACCGGGACGAAGAGCATAACCTTCTGTTTCTAATAACACTTCTGCATCTGGTTCTATTTTGTTAAAAGCATCTCTACCAAGTAATGCTTTGATTTTGTGAAGTACATTCTCTAAATAATCAGCATCTATATTTTTGGTAGTTTTCATCAATTTAACTGCATTTTGCAAAGCATTTATTTCATCTAAAGAAAAGCAAATACTAGAAAAGTTATCTTCTTTTGATAAACTCCAACGCTTTACTTTTTGCTCACCTGTTACTTCTTTAACATTAGGATATTTAAGCTTGATAGCATCTTTCATACGGATAGCAGTTCTTCTAGATACTTTAAATTTATCCATAATGTCTTGTATACTAACACCTTCACTACTTGCTTGCATAAAGGTTGCCAAATCCATCAAATCCGTAGTTTTTTGATACATATCACAAATCCCTAATATTAAAATATGAAAACATTATAACACTAAAATACATTATGTCAATAATTGGCACAGATATTTTAAAAAGTATGGATTTTAAAT
Source organism: Alphaproteobacteria bacterium (assembly GCA_017465945.1). Taxonomy (GTDB): domain Bacteria; phylum Pseudomonadota; class Alphaproteobacteria; order RF32; family CAG-239; genus CAG-267. The sequence continues at coordinate 107,489 of JAFTVD010000010.1, forward strand.
ATTTTTGTTGTTATCTTAAATTCAAACAAACAATAACAAAGGAGAAAATATATGGCTTATAAAGGAATACTTGGTGCAGTTGCAGGAGATATAATCGGTTCACGCTTTGAGTGGCGTAACTATAAAGCAAAAGATTTTGAGCTGTTTGGCAAATATTGTCATTTTACAGATGATTCTGTGATGACAATAGCTGTTGCAAAAGCATTATTGGAGTGTAATGGTAATTATGAAAATTTAAGCGATAAAGCAATATCATCAATGCAACAAATCGGTAAATTATATCCTAGTGCCGGTTATGGTGGTAGTTTTTGTGCTTGGTTATTAAGTAATGATCCTAAGCCATACAATAGTTGGGGAAATGGTTCGGCAATGAGAGTAAGTGCTTGCGCTTATATAGCTCGTTCATTAGACGAAGCTATGGAACTTTCACATAAAGTAACTTGTATAACTCATAACCATCCAGAAGGTCTAAAAGGAGCAGAAGCAACAACTGTTGCAACATATATGGCATTACACGGCTCAACAAAAGAAGAGATTAGACAACACATTTTAGATAACTACTATAACATAGATTATACTCTTGATGATATAAGGGATAGTTATCATTTTGATGTATCTTGCCAAGGAAGTGTTCCCCAAGCTTTGCAAGCCTTTTTTGAAAGTACAGACTATGAAGATGCAATTCGTAACGCAATCTCTATTGGTGGAGATAGTGATACAATTGCAGCAATAACCGGTGCTGTTGCCTGTGCATATTACGGAATGCCTAATGATATAAAAGAAAAAGCTTACGCAATCTTAACCCCACAATTAAAAGAAATCGTAGATATATTTGATACTCAAATAAAAGAGGCTTAATATGAAAATACTACTAAAACCAATTTTTAGTAATAATGCAAAAGAATATTCTTTACCATTGATGAATGCTAATCAATTTATATAAACTCACGTAGTTCATCAAAATCTTGTTTAATGGATTTTATATCATTTATATCTATTGTCTTTTTTAAGATTATTAAACCTAATTTATCTTCTTTAACTTTTTTCCAAGCTTTATTTAAATCTTTGTTTTGGATTTTATTTTTTTCATTAATTAAACAATCTATAATATTTTGATTTTCCATTGTATTTAATTTTATATAATTATCGTGGTCTTCTTTTTTATATAGATGTTGTTTTAATACCATTATAGGAGTTTTTCTAAAGATAATATAAATACCAAGTTGCCTATTATATGTTGCATCAAAATTATAAAAATGCTCCCATAATACTATATGAGATGTTCTTCCATTGGATCTAAACCAACTTATCTTGTTGATATCATTATTATCTTCTAAATGTGTGTATAGATAAGAAACAAGTTTATCCATATAAACATCTTGTTTTAACTTATTGTTTTTATCAAAATAATTAATATCGCTATGTATTACATTATAATCTTCTATTATTTTTTCTTTCTTCATATTTATAATTTGGTCATTTCCATCATATGTATCTATAATTTCTTTAATTTCATCTATATCCAAAATAATAAAATCATTATATTTTTCTTCTAATTCTCTTTTTTCTTGATTGCTTGTAAACCCTGTTTTGAAATACACTATTTTAATATTTTCTTCTTTATATCCTCTAGATATTAAATCTTCATAATATCTCTTAATTTGTTTATTGTTTTCTTTACTATGAATTTTATCTTCAATTATTATGGCATAATTATTTGTTTTTATTAGAACATCAATATTATTATCTTGTTTTTCTATATCATTAATATCTTCATTTATTCCAATTTTTTTAAGAAAACAATGGGCTAAATCATATTCTTTACTACCAATGCACTCTTTTTTTCCAAAGCACATTAAATAACAAATGAAGGCATCTTGGGATAATTCACTTGTTGCATAGTCAAATATATTATTTCTCATAAATAACTCCTTTGTTTATAGTTCTCTTGTTTTTTTAGATGTCCTTGTATCTTCAGAATTACATTTAAAGCAAGTAAATGATGAAACCACATTATAATCTTCATAGTTAACAACTCGCTTTTTATATTTGTTATATTGGGAAACATAACGAGTTTCTAATTCTCTTCGTTTAGAGCGATTTGTTTCTTTACTTAATGTCATAAAATAACTCATTTGGCTATGGCAATGAGGGCAGTTGAATTTTATTAAATAAATAAATGCAACAAGAACATCAACTGAAATGGTTAAAACAATTAAAAAGCAAAAAAGAAAAACATCTGATAACGTTATTTCATTAAAATCTATTCCGTTTTTTAAGAAATCAGAATAAAAAGCAGGAATTTTAACATCAAATGAAAGGTCAAATTTTTTACAAATTATATTAAATAAAATAAAGCAAGCAAGAATACTTAAAAAAGAAAACAATAAAGAAGATGATTTTCTTATTCCAAGTATAATGTATGAATACCAAACGTTGTCTATATCTTTATTTAGAATTTTCTTATTAACAAGATAAATAGAAGCAATTCGTAATGCCAATTTATTTAAAACAACTAGTATGAATATAAATCCCCATTGTAATTTTATTTTATCTTCTTCAACATCAGATATAAAATAAAATGAGCCAACAATAAGTAAGAATAAACATAAAACAACACTTAAAACATTTGCTTGATAATATTTAATATTCATATCTTTCGTCCTAAAATTGATATGGTTATCATACTAAAGAATATTTTTTTTGCAATATGTTATTAAAAATATGATAATGTCAAAAATTGGCACTATTATTTTTTGAAATCTAGACATTTCTTCTTAATTATTTATACTAATATCATAATATAATTTTAAGGAGATTTAATATGGAATATTTGGTGTTGTTTGGAATTTTTTATTTAATGCGTAAAATTTCATCATCAAAAAAGCCTGCACCACAAGCAATAAGTCCCAAAGATATAAAGGACTTAATCAATAAAGCGATATCGAAGAAAAAAAGGCTTCGCATTGGTTATGAATGTTATAAAAACGATATAGACCATACAATCGTATCAAATCGAGTTATTTTGCCATTAAAAATCGATAGCGGAGATAAGTTTGTTGGTAAAAAATATGACTTAAATGCAAACAAACTTTACTTAAATGCTTTTTGTGAATTACGAGATGAAGAACGTCACTTCCGTCTAGACCGCATAGTATCTGCAGAAATAGTTTGTTAGTAAGAAAGGGGAGATATAATGGAATATATCCAAGATGATATAAATTATCCTCTGAATTAATAGGAAAGAATAGTATGAATATACAAGTATTAAAAATAGTTGTCCAAAAATATTTAGATATAAATTTTATTGATGAAAAATCCAATGGATGTAAAAATAATAGATACATTTTGGATAAAATAATATCAAGAAAAAATGATTATGATGAGGATAAGGACATAGCTTTTTGCCAATCAGAAGTTATTTTAGAACCAGATTTGTTAAATTGTATGGAAGATACATTTTCTAAAACCCTTTTTAAACTCATAAAGAGAAAGGGGATATTAGAAACTGATTGTTATAAAAATTCAAATTTAGATCGTAGATTATTTTCCAAAATAAGAAGTAACGACGACTATCAACCAAGAAAAAATACAGTATTTGCCTTAATTATAGGCTTAAAGCTTAATATGTATGAAGCAAAAATGCTATTAGAAAGCGCAGGATATTCAATATCCCATAGCATTAAAACTGATGTAATTATGGAATGTCTTATAAAGCATAAGGTTTATGATATTATAACAGTAAATGAGATATTATACTCTTTTAACTGCCCATTACTAGGTCAAACGTGCTAAAATGTCGCTTTTAATGCGACCAAAATATTGTAATTTTGGGTATACTTTTCTTATCATTAATTAACAGAAAGGAAATAAGATGAGGAAAGTTGAACAAAAATACCCTATAACAGAAGTAATTTTTGTATTAGATAGAAGTGGCTCAATGGAAAAAGTTACCAATGATACAATTGGTGGGTTTAATTCTATGATAAAAAAACAAAAACAAGAAGGAGTGGATGCCTTAGTCACAACAGTATTGTTTGATGATGAAATGAGTATTATTCACGATAGAATTAAAATAAAAGATGTTCCACTACTAACTAATAGAGAATATTATGCAAGGGGTACAACAGCATTACTGGATGCTGTTGGTAGCACAATAACACATATCAGTAATATCCATAAATATGCAAGAAAAGAAGATGTACCAAGCAAAACTCTATTTGTGATAACAACAGATGGTTATGAGAATGCTAGTAGTAAATATACATTAACAAAAGTAAAATCTATGATTGAAGAACAAAAAGATAATGGGTGGGAATTTTTATTTCTTGGAGCTAATATTGATGCAGTAGAAACAGCGTCTAAAATGGGGATCGCCAAAGAATACGCTGCAAATGTTATAAATGATAAGGAGGGTATAGCTACTACATACAGAGTAGTTTCAAATGCTGTTCTAGATTGTTTGATATCTCCAAGAGGCGCCAAATTATCTAAAAAATGGAAAGAAGAATTAGAAAATGACTTAAAAAGAGGAGGGGGTTCTCCAAAAACTAATAACAAAGATGAAGAAGAAGAAGTTTATATTCCTGAGTTTTTAAGAAGATAAATTAGAGCAGGGAACTTAAAAAACATAAAATCATTAAATCCTTGAAAATATAGAAGTGAGGCAATTTCGTCTCGTTTATTTTATGTTTGCATAATAGTTAAAAATGTGTTATACTAACAGCGTAAACAATAATTATAAACCCTTTCGGTTCTAAACGGAGCGAGACCGAAAGTTAACGATTGCTCTACATAATAATTATGTTAGTATTAAACAAAGTCTTTACAGACAAAGAACAGAGACGTTTTTGTTGGGTAAATCCTGATGAAGTAACTAATGAAGGTGGTTTCATTACCAACATCGATGGTAAAGTAGTTGCCTTTATAAATGGTGAGAAAGTGAGAGTGCCGAAGGTACTTTATAACGAGGTAGGCAGACCATACTACTACATTTCTAACTTGAAAGAGCTTGGAAACAAAATGGCAAGAAAGCACGGAGTGTGGAAGTGTAGCAAAAATCAGCCCATTCGAGTTTATAAAGTTGTAACTGAGGCTGATATCAAGAGTATCATCAACGGAGTACAGGAGGCTGCTGGTCTGACAGTAACAGAGGACACCTGCCTTGTGCAGAATATCATCGGAGGCGAATTCTATGTGCAGACAAAAGAGTATTTGAATGAGAATTATTCTTTAGTTCGCAGTGAGGGAATTTGTGATGTCTACGAATATACCGGTGATATCCAAGAGTGGACATATTGTGAAATCAATATTTTTGCTGCTCTTTGGGGAGGTATTCAGTTTCTGGCAACGCCAATGTTGAGGATTGACAATCCAAAAGATGTATATGGATGTAACTATATCCGCTTTTGGGGAGACGATCAGACAGTTGGAACTCATGTGGTACTCGCATTCTTCCGTGCGTGTGGAACTCAATTTTTCTCCACACCAATGGGGATGCCAGTTCGTGTGCAGAAGGCAACATTCAATCCACCAAAATCTCTGCTTCGACAGAAAAAATTTGCTTAATTTCTGTCAACTTAATTTTGAGCTCCTTCGGGAGCTCTTTTTGTATAAAAAAAAAGTCACCATTTCTGACGACTTTTGAACTCTGGCTAGATGCGACTGAATCTGCGAGCTAAAATTTTGATTTATTTAACTTATGGAGGCAAAAAACAGAGAAGGTATAAAAATTGTCCCATCTGCAATCTACAGATGGGACAGGGATTTAGTGGGGGATATCTATTTTAGATTATACGGAAATTTTGGTTCCGCATAAATAGGTTCTCCTCCAGAAGTTTCACAACTCCAGCCATGGCAACCATTCCAATTGCGTGGAGTATATCCAACTATTTCTGTTGGGATCCACCTATTCAGAATTCGGTCGCCCGGACCAACCAATTTTTCAGTTTCAAGTATGCTGGCGAATTTTCTGATCTCATTGTCGAGATCTTTGCGCATTTTCGCTTTCTTCTGTTTTATGGCAAAATAGAGCCTTAAAAACTGGAAATAAGACTTTATCGTCTTTTTAGGAAGCTTAAGACGAAAGTTTTTCTCCAGTAGTTCAGCCGCTGCTCTTACCTCATCTGAAACCATAAAATTTATTGGTTCCTGAAACGTTCCAGCATATCCTTCACATCTGTTTAATATGCTAGCAAGCTCATGATAGAGCATTTCTCCATCACAAATTCCTTTACCGTTGTACAATCTCATGACCTCATCGAGTGATTGCTCGATTACAAAGTAATAAGATTTTAATTCAGGAGCTTGTTTGGCTTGAGTTCTTTCTAGTCTCAGGCTCAAACGTTGAGTCACACACCAAAGTGTTATATCGGTTTCTTTGCTATTCTTAGCAACAGCAAGAACGTTATCACCGGTGTTTCTGCCTTCTCCAAGGATGGATATCCTTTTTGAAGAGATACCTAATTTACTTGCTACGTGTGCAAGCAATTCTGCTTCACTTTTGGCATGGGTATGTTTGCTCATTAACCCCTTACCCCCTACACAAATTATTTGAGGGCAATATCCGTGAGTTTTACGTATTTCATAGAACATACGTGCTGCCCACATAGCTGATGTTGCATCATCGTCTATAGCAACAATTTGTGTTGCTTTGACAATTTTACCATCAACAAAGCAATTTGTTTTTGCCTTAAGTTCAGCGTGAACTTTTTCGGCTGCCGATTTGAATTTTTTCATAAATGTTAATATTAATTATATTTATAATTTTTAATTGAACAAGTTCAGTATATCACATTTTTAAGATGATAGCAATACTAATTTATAGTCTTTAATGCCAGTAGATTATCTTTATGCTCAAAAATGGCTGAAATTAGCTAAGTTATTGAAAAATATAGAAGTTAGTTCGAAGATGTTGTAAAACAAGCCTTCAAAATATATTCATCTTCGAACTGGCTTAAGTGCTTGTAAAATAACAAACTTCTCTTAGCTTTGCGAGGGTTTACCCAAAGCAAAGGTTAGTTGTTCGCGTAAGTAGGAAAACTTTGTTTTCCGTAGCGACGCAAAAAGTCGCCACCTCAAGCGACTTTTGAACTCTGGCTGGAGTGAGCTTGCGGTTTTCGAGGTAAAATAATGATTGTTTTAACTTATGGTTGTCAGGAAGATGTTAATTTGAAAAAAACACAATCAAACTCATTTAAAAGATATAATGAGAGCCAAATAATTTATTTATGTTGTAAACCACTAAAAATGTCTTTTATTTCTTTTTCAATAAGATCCCAACATCCAGAGATTATATCTATATAATTCTTATCTTTCTTTAAGTAATTCGAGGCTACTACAGATTCAGTTGAATTTCTCGACAACATCATCAGATCATGACTTCCATACTGAATTATCAAAGAAAATAACTTATACAATGTTTCGTCATACTTATCTTTATTTGCAAATATCTCGGGAGGTAATATCCAACTAATACCTTCAATATTTTTAACAATATTATATACATCTGTATTATCAGACAATTTATCATTGTCAGCCGCCTTAAACATAATATTCAAATCAATGGTTCTAAAATTATTTTGATAATAGCGAGATGCTAACATGACAAATGCGGTGCACACGGTTCTGGCATTGCTTGCAAACTGTATTTTAATCTCTGAATTAGGGGTTTCGGTTGCTTTCTTTACATACTGCTTTATAAATGTATTTGTGAAATAGCAATCTATGTAGAGCAATTCCTTACAAAGCTTTGCTATCTGCTGTTGATTCCTATTAAAAATATCATTATAATACCGATCAGCATAAATAGTCGAAGGTTTATTTCTACTTGAACATGGCATCTGGAATATGCCAGACAGACACAGTTTCCCTATTTGTGCAATATCAGAGTGTAATTCTTTCGCTTTATATAAATTTGGAATATCTTCGCCACGCTTTGTTTGATAAAAAATACCAACATCCCTCATTGCTTGGCTGAATCTTACTTGTTCAGGAGCATTCGCTTTTAGGTCTGAATTTTTAATTGCCTTTTGAGAATTGGTTGCTTTAGCAATCTCTAAACTAAAATTACTTTTTTCGTCTTCATCTTTTCCCTGTACTTTTACAATTTTACAAGGCAAATAAAAATCATAATCTTTTGAAATATTTTTATTTTTTCTAATCTTGTATGTGGTTTGACCACCATTTACAATAGAAAAGTTAGTCAGCTTAACTTTCTTTCCATCTAATTTGAAATTATCGCATATTATTGTAATTCCATTGTTTTTTAGCCAAAACAATTCAGGCTTATTATTAATTGAATCTTCTATAGCTCTGTCAACACTTGCCCCAGAGACATGATATCGTAAATTTCTTGCCAGTAAATTATTACTATGCTTAACATATAGCTCCTTTATAGAAAAAGCAGATACATTGACAATAGCAGCCATATCTTCATATTCCAACCAGTTATTGGCAACATCAATATCAATTTCACCACTATCGACGGATGGTCTTCGTGACTCTGCTTCTTTAATTTCTTCAATAATGTCTGTATCAAATAAAACAACTAATTCAAATTTACTTTGGTCAGCTAATTTGTTATACAATGTTTTTTGTAGTCTATCAAATCTAATATTATTTTTGGGCGCACTTGTAAATAATACAAATTTGATTTTAGATTCATCACCGACATTACCATTCAACCAAGAAAACCTTTGAGCAACCATTTCATTTACGTTTTCATAATGACCTTGGCTCAAGTCAAGGTAAAAATCTGCCATCTTATTAATTGCGTTTGAGCACTCTTCAAATGAGATTGTTTTGTAGAATTTTGATTGTCCAATTATCAAATCATCAGTCTCACTATTTGGATCAGTAAGTAAAATATCTACCCCACCATCTGCACGACCATCAACAATAATATCATCAAAATCGCTTCCTGTTACTTCATTAGCAGGATTCTTGTAGAACATAGACTTCACAACAAGGGCGTTGAAAACGTATTCATTGGGTTTATTTCGTAGAGATGGATACTGACACTTGATAGAATTTATCTTATTAATGATATAATCATAGGTTTCATTATTTGTAGATGGCATAGATATACTCCTTCAGATTTATCTTTACATTAATGGTAGCATGCCTTAATTTGCAAATCAAGAACTATTTGTTTGTAGTCATTACATTGGATTAGTTTATCAAAAGGAGCTTTTACTTTATATTCAAGTACTTTAGCATTAAGTTTTCAGTCAGATATTAAGAATTTTAGTAGCTGTTTTTTGTGAGTAGACGAAGTTTTTATAAAACAACTGCCTCAATGATAAAAAGTTAGCAACACGCTAAAACCTATCCCTTAACTAACATTACTAAAATATTCTTCAATGCGTTTGTTTCGTTTATCAATAAAATCAACAGATTTATTGTACCAAGCCATATATTCATCAACATTACAAGGAAGAGGAGAGTTATTAAAATCTCCATTTCCTATAAAAAAATTAACAGATGAATAATCATCAGACACTAAATCTTGTAGAAAAAAGAAATCAACATATCCTTTAAAATCAATAAACAAATCAAAGAAATCTTTGTCATTTTTTAATGTATCATACAACGGACTGGTTTCATTTAAGTAATATCTTCTAATACATTAAAGAGTTAAATCTATTCTGTCTTTTATTTGAGGATTAGTTCCTCGTAATTGATTTATAGAGTTTGGGTGCTTTGGAAAGATAATCATTCCACCAATTGTATAAGTTTTTCTCAAAAAGGTTTCTTGAAAGTCAATATAATTCGGTAGTGCTTGTTGTAGTTTATCTAGAACATCTTTCATTTTTTTATATTTAAAATCAGCAATAAGTGTATCACTACCAAAGCGAAATTTATCCCAACATAAGTATTCTTTTTCTGTATTACCTTGTTTAAGATTCATAAACTGACCATTTGGTAGTTTTTTACTCCATAATATCTCATGATATTTGCGCAATGTTGGTGATTTTTTATCTGGGTCATTACTACCTGCACCAAATCCATCATTATTATTCCAAAAGTTATTCCAAAACTTTGGAGTATCAGTAGTAAAATCAAAATTTATATCTATATTATTCATGGAGTAGAACTTTTTAAGAGCGAGTTATATTATTTCTTTTCATACATCTTTGATATCTCGTTTAGAAAACCAGCAGCATCTAATAAAAATTTTCTTCTATCTTGAAAAAGTAATAACTCATTAGAAATTTGAGATATTCTATTTGTTTTGTAAAACTTCTCTTCATCACTTAGATAAGGATTGTTTTGAATTGCAAATATTTCATTTTGAGCTTCACAAACAATTCGTTGTTTACAGTTTTCAACATCCTGTTTACCAAGTTCTTTAAGGCAATCATTCACAATATTAATTAAAGCCATTATTTATTTCTCCTTATTTCAACTAATAAAAGTTTAGGAGTTTATAATTTCTGTTTCAACATAAATTTTGAATCATATACCAATATTTTATACCACTATTCAAAAAAGGCTAAAATTCATCAAATCCTTGAAAAATAAGGAAACTCATTGTAACTAGTCCGTGTAAATGCCCAAAATGAGCTGTTTTTAAAACATCTCATACGGACCAACTCAAATGCTTGATTTATAAAGAAAAAAGGACGATTTCTCGTCCTTTATACAATGTGGCTGGAAACGACGTGCAATCTGCGAGTAATTTGAAATAATTTTTCTAATATTTGCAGAAATAAAGTTCCTACTTGTTTTCACAATACGCAAGTGTTGTGCCCATAAAATAGCAAATTTTATTCTTGCTTTCACATACGAGACCAGAAAAACTATTGGATGCGTAAGAGTCTCTGGTTTTGTAACAATAAAAATAGTTTCCGTTTGGAGTTTGGGCAGCAAACACAGTTGTTGTATATAAGAAGATAAATAGAACGATTGAAAAGCATAATTTTCTCATAATATCACCTAAAAAAAGATTTATCATAATCTATCATAGGATAATCTTATTTTACTAAAATGCAAGCAAAATTCCTAAGATAAGTTTTAGAGCAATACTATTGTGCGTTATAATGTCTGTACCCATAAATACTTCAAAAGATTTTTATTTATAGTTTTAATTTAATTTAATTATCTTTTTTCTGATAAGTTCTTGTAACAATACATCTAGAGTTTCATATGCCCAAATAATTAGAGATACATTTGTCTCGGAAGGAAGTTTATCTCCATGGAAAAAATTACAACGAATTTTATAAACCACTTTCAGATATTTACATAAACAATTTACTTCGTCGTTATATACACACAATAGCTTCCCATCTTTTTTGTAAAGACCTTCACGGGGTGTATTAGAATTATTTTCCAACGGTATATTTTTAAAACCAGTTGTTATTCTTCCTCCCCCATTTAAAAATTTATCTTTCATCTGTTCATATAAATTGCGTGCTTCTGCGTCGTCAGAAAGTTTCGTAGCACCTTCCGAATCTCTTAATCCAAATTTAGAATACCATTCATTATATTTCATCCATAAGAATATAAACTTTATTACTTTTATTTTTTTATCGGAAATATCTGAAATATTTAAATAGAATAACCAATCTTCCGTATGTAGCATAATACTAACCTTTTCTATTTACACTTGATTTTATAATAGCTACCAAAATACAAATTATTATCTATTTTTTTAACTTTTTCATAAATATCATCTATTTTCCTTTCAATACCACTGTCTAGTTCACATTCTTTAGAAGAATTTGACGAGTTTTTATTTTGAGACATCACAAAAATAATTCTTTCTTGGGGTGTTAGTGTTTCTAAAAACTTTTGTAATTTTATCTGATAAGCTTGATAATCAAAATTACGAAAATCGAAAGGATTTGTTGTTTCTTGAGCCATTGCATTATTAATTCCTAATAAAACAGATAATACAAATAACATTTTTCTCATTGATGAAAACTCCCTGTAAAACATACAACTATTTTCATAATATCATCAAAAAATTTCGATGCAACTAAAATCATAGTCATTTTTAACAAAATTAGCCAATGGGGGTTGGATATTATTCGAACTTAACATATTGATTTTTAAGGATAGTTATCCTAAAAAGTTCGAAGATTGTTTGGGGTAGGGCTTAATTGGTGCTTAATCTTCGAACCGGATTAAGTACTTGTAAAATAAAAAGAAACCCGCCGGCCTAGCCGGCGGTTCTTCTTTAACGGCTATAAGCCTTTACCACTGGCAGCCCCTGAACGGGGCTTATAAGCGTCTGACAGACGCAAATTGTTACTATTTACCCGTAAACGGGTCGTTTAAGTC
>JAFTVD010000011.1 GCA_017465945.1 Alphaproteobacteria bacterium
AGACTTAAACGACCCGTTTACGGGTAAATAGTAACAATTTGCGTCTGTCAGACGCTTATAAGCCCCGTTCAGGGGCTGCCAGTGGTAAAGGCTTATAGCCGTTAAAGAAGAACCGCCGGCTAGGCCGGCGGGTTTCTTTTTTTGATATATATCTACCCACAAGTTAAGCAAGTACATCCTGCTATTATGGTTACAACTAAAAGTATGATAAGTATTTTTTTCATGCTACCTCCTTTTTAGCATAATGTAATAATATAACCAGAGTTTTAAATAGACACAAATATTTAATGTTGACAAAACAAAAATACATATAGTAGTATTTTCACAATTATTAATTATTATGCTTTTAGATTATGAATAAAGAAATTATTAATGAACGCGTTAAAGCTGAATTAAAATCTCGGATTGAAGTTGTATTAAAAGACTATCAAGATGGAAATATTGAAGATAAAATCATTGCTGAAATCAAACAAGAAGAATTTGCCCAAAAAATTCAGAATAGATACAAAGAAAATAATTTATTTAAGTTTTTTAAATATAGATTTTTTGTAACCGAGAAGTTTTATAATCTCATTTCTGATAAAGATATTAGGGTTGAAATCTTAAAAGATGACGAATCTGCTAGATGGAGCATTATAACCTTTCTTGTATATTGTGTTATTTTTGTTCTTGCATTCCTTGTTTCTAAGGAAACGGCGAATTTACATCTTATACGTTTTTGCATGTTTACAAGCCCTATTGTTAGTATAGTGGTAAATTTACTTCTTAAACGTAAAAATTGGTTAACATTCATTTTCATTTTTGTAACAAGTATACTTGTTATAATAGGTCTTTATGAGGTATTACCATATTTTAGTAAAGATGTTAATGTGGTAGTACTTGTAACACTTTGTTCGATTTGTTTTAATTTTGTTTTTTACCTTGTGGTATCATTATTTATGGGTGAGTTGGATAAGCACAATATTACCCCAAAAAGTCCGTGGATTTTATATTGAGCTCTAAATTTTAGAGCTCTTTTTTTTTATAGAAACATTAAAAACTATAAAAAATCTTTTTTTTACATTTTATACTAAAAATAAGTTTGTTAGATAAATTATGGTTAGTATCTTCCTAAATTATTGACTTTTAAAAAATTTAAGCTAGAGTTCTTTCATATATTTTAAGGGGTAGATATGCAAAAATTAATTGATTTTATTTACCATAACTTTATGGTTAAAGTTATCTTATTAATTGTTATCACAGCTATTAGCTATGGGTTTCTTATTAATAATCTGAACTTATGGAGTGATGAGATTTACTCTGTTTTGATGGCTAAAGATAGCCTTTCTGACATGTGGGAACTTCTTTCTGCAGAAGATTCAAAACCACCGCTGTATTATTTATATCTTAAAGGTGTGCTTACCCTATTTCCTCAAAAATATGAAATATTTGGTGCTCATTTTGCCTCATATATTCTTTTATTGGTCGCACAAATTTTTAGTATAACCACAATTAGAAAAGATTATGGAGATAAAGTTAGCTTTTGGATGGTGGTTATTTTAATGTTACACCCTATTTCTTTATGGCTTGCTTTTGAAGTTAGAACATATATTTTGACATCTTTATTGCTACTTATTTGTCTTGTTTATGGATTAAGATTAACTAGAACTCCTAAAAATATTGATTTTATTAAATTTGGTATTTTTTCTATTTTAGCTTTATATTCGCATTACTATGCAGGCATATTTTTAATGTTCTTATATGCTATGATTTTGTTTTTACTTATTTATGATAAAACATTTGAAAAATATGGAAAACAATTTTTATTGACAGCTCTTATTGTTGCTATTGCTTTTGCTCCTTGGCTATATGTACCGCTAAAAACAGCATCTAGTATAAGTAAATTTTGGTATGTTAATGATAGTTTTATAATATTTAGCCCTAGATTTTTCACAGAACCTCTGCAACCTGAAATTTTACAATCAATATTTTTTATTGCTACAACATTTTGTGCAACAAGTTTTAGTTTTGTTTGCTTGATTGGGTGTTTTAATACAAGTTCTTTTTCTCATAAATTAAAAAGATTATTTATTGTCTCATTTGGAGCATTTCTTGCAAGCTATTTATTACTTATTATTTTATCTTATGCTATAAGACCAATGGTTACTGCTCGCTATTTAAAAACTTTCTCGTTTATATTCTATCTTGCGGGTGCGGTTGTAATTGCTAATTTACCTTGTATAAAAAAAGCTATTTTTGTAACATTTGTTGTTGGATTTATTTTTACATATGCTGATATGAAGGCTGTATTTTTTGATATGGAATATCAAAAAGCTAAAAATGATATAACAACTAATATACCTAAAGATAAAACAATTATTGCTTTTGATAATGCGAATTTATTTTGTGAATATTACTTGCCTCAGTATAAATGTCCTTTAGTTGTAGGTAGATTTGGAGAAATATTAAGACTTCGCACATTATTAGATAATATTGACCTATATTATAAAGATATGGATGAAAATGTCTATACTTTATCTTTATATAATAATATTGGAAGTGAGTGTATTTCATATAATTCTATATATAGAAATGGTGCGAATGTAAATTTATGTAAAATATCTAAAAATGAAGCTCAAAATTATTTAAGAGATAGTGTTAATAATAGATTATATAAATATTTAAATTCTTGACTTATATAAAATACCTTAGTAATCTTCGTTAATAAATCATTAACTATTAACAAATGGTAGTAAGGCTGATGAAAAAAACATTAATTGCAGGAATTGGTGAGGTAGTATACGATATTTTACCTGATAGTAGGAAACTTGGTGGTGGGCCGACTGATTTCTTGCACTATGCTGGAATGTTTGGTGCAAATGTCTCTTTAGTTAGTGCTATTGGGGCTGATGATTTAGGACGTGAGGTTATTAGCGAATTAAATAAATTTAAGATAACTCCCGTTGTTGCTGTTACCCCCTATCCTACAGGCAGAGTTTTAATATTTAAAAATGCAGATGTTTTTACAGCTCATATTTTAGAAAATGCTGCATGGGATTATATTCCATATACAACAGAAGCAGAAAATTGTATAAAAAAAGCTGATGCCATATATTTTGGTACACTTGCTTTAAGAAGAGCATATTCTTACAATACTATTTTAGACTTAATTGATGAAGCAAGTAATGCTGAATATCGCTTTTTTGATATTAATTTAAGACAAAACTATTATTCTAAAGATTTAATATTAGAATTATTAAAAAGAGCAAATATATTAAAGATAAACACAGAAGAATTGAAAGTTTTGCGTAACCTTTTAGGACTAAGGGGCTCAATTGACGATATTTGTTTAAACTTAAAAAACAAATATAATCTTAAATATTTTATCTTAAATGATGGAGCTAAAGAAAGCAAAATTTGGGGTATTGATAATTTAGAGACTAATGTCAAGAATTCTAGAGTTCAACAACATTTTGCTTATGGAGCTGGAAATGCTTTTGGCGGAGCTTTTCTTGGTGCAATTATGGCAGGAAAATCTCAGCAAGAAGCTCATGAAATAGCAAATGATGTAGCTGTAAAAATTTGTAAACAATTAAAAAGTAATTTATAAATAAAAAGATAAGTAACAAGATGTTTGAGCTAAAAGAAGTAAATAATGAACACGTAGTATTTGTTTTAGAAGATAGCTCTATGGTTTCTGATTTTATTGTTGATGAACAAATAATTTCTAATTGGAAGATTGATAATAAAGTTGTTTACATAGAATTATCTTCTTTAGAAACCAAATATTCTTCGCTTTTGGGTGCAAAAATACGCTATATTGTAAAACATTTTAGAGAACTTGGCTTTAAAGTTGATATTAATAGATTACCTAAAGAAATAAAGGACATTATTGTACTTTCTTTTAAAAAGACTGGAAACGAAGCACCAAAAATTAAAAATACTAAAATAGGTATTTTTGAAAAAATTGGATTTGGAGCTATAAATCTATATAAATCATATAAAAATGTTTGCGATTTTATTAAATCTTCTTTTGAAGCGGTTATCAATTTTTTTGGTGGAACTGCTATTTTTAGGCAAAAAGATTTTTGGTTTGTTTTTGAAGAATGTAGTTATAAAGCAGTTGGTATAATCTCTCTTGTTAGCTTTTTAGTTGGTTTAATTATTGCTTTTGTTGGAGCTATTCAATTAAAATCTTTTGGAGCTGGAATTTATGTCTCTAGTATGGTAACTATTGGAATGACTCGTATTATGGCTGCAATTATGGTTGGTATTGTTATGGCTGGTAGAACTGGCTCATCATTTGCAGCAACAATTGGTACTATGCAAGTAAATGAAGAAATTGACGCACTTAAAACGCTTGGAATTAAAGTTTCTGAATATTTAGTTGCCCCTCGTATTATATCCCTTGTGATTACAATTCCATTTTTAACATTGCTTGCTGATTTGCTTGGTATATTAGGTGGCGCTATTGTTGGGGTTATATTTTTAGGTAACTCTCCTATGATTTATTTTGAGTATTCAATTAAAGCATTAAGTTTGAGTAATATACTTATTGGTTTATTTCATAGTCTTGTCTACGGTTTTATTATTTCGATTTGTGGATGTTATTGTGGGATAAACTCTGGACGCGATGCGGATAGTGTCGGTAAGGCAACCACTTATGCTGTTGTTTATGCTCTTGTTTGGATGATTGTTGCAACAGGTATAATCACTCTTTTATTGGAGGTTTTGGGAATATGACAAAAAGTATTATCTCCGTAAAAGATTTGATTGTACAGTATGGTGATTTTGTATTGTTTGATAATCTTAACTTTGAAGTTAAAGAAAAAGATGTTTTTATCATCATGGGGGCTAGTGGTTGTGGTAAAAGCAGTCTTCTTAAAGTTTTAACCGGTCTTGTTACCCCAAATCAAGGTAGAGTTTTAATTGATGATAAAAATTTACTAGATGCAAATTTCGAAGAAAAAAAAGAAATAATGAAAAATTGTGGAGTAATGTATCAAAGTGGTGCCCTATTTTCATCAATGAGCTTAAAAGAAAATGTTATGATGCCAATGGAGCTATATAGTAGCTATACCAATAGTGAAATATCTGAACTTGCATCATACAAACTATCTCTTGTTGGTTTGGCTGATTTTGATGACTTTTATCCTTCTGAAATTTCGGGAGGAATGAAAAAAAGAGCGGCCCTTGCAAGAGCTCTATCATTAGACCCTAAAATTGTGTATTGTGATGAACCATCTGCAGGTCTTGACCCTATTAGCTCTAAACAACTTGATGATTTGATTTTGGAATTAAACCAAAATTTGGGGACAACATTTGTTATCGTTACCCATGAGCTAAACTCAATATTTGCTATTGGCAATAATTCAATCTTTTTAGATAGAGAAAATAAAAATATATCGGCTCGTGGAAACCCTAATGAGTTATTAAAAAATCCACCAAATGAAAAAATATTAGAATTTTTAACTAGAGGAACAAAATAATGATAAAACAACCAAATATGAAAATGATAGGAATATTTATCACTATGGGAGCTTTGGCTTTAGTTGCCGTATTTGGATATTTTCTTAAATCAAAGTTTTCAAGTAATGAAACAGAAGTTGTAATGTATTTTAACGAATCGGTTAAAGGTTTAGATGTTGGTTCACCTGTGTTATTCAAAGGTGTAAAAATTGGGGAAGTTACAAATGTACAATTAGATGTTAACCTAAATAATATGAAATTTTTAACTCCTGTGTATGCCAAAATCTATAATGGGAAGAAACTTATAACGGGAACAAATAATGAAAAAGAAACATTAAGTATTTTTATTGACCATGGTTTGAGAGCACAGCTTTCTATCAATTCGGTTATCACTGGACAACTACTTGTTGAATTAGATATGTATCCTCAAACTCCTATTATATTACATGAAGAAGCTGATGAGATGAATGAAATACCAACAATTAATTCTCCTTTTGCTGAAATTTCAAAAACATTAAAAGTTATGCCAGTTGCAAAAATTGCTCAAGATGTTCATCATATAACTCATGCACTTAATAAAGAATTGCCTCCATTATTGAGCAAGATGAATTCAACACTTACAATAGTGGATGAGATATTAATTCAAAACAAAAATAATACAGCTAAAATGGTTGAAGAACTTGGAAATGCCGCTCAAAATGTTGGAGGAGCAGCGAAAGCATTTGATTTATTGGTTGATGAAAATGCTGGTAATATATCTACAATGATTAATAGCTTCAATTTAGCTGCTCAATCTTTACAAAATCTTATTGATTATCTTCAAATGTACCCTAACGCTATTATAACAGGAAAGGAATATTAAAATGAAAAAGTATATATTTGTTCTAAGTATCTTACTTAGTGCTTGTTGTAGTACTGAACCCAATTTTTATCAACCAGTTGCAACTAAATATGAAAATGTAGCTAGTGATAAATTTAATAATACAATACTTATTAATCAGATAATATTACCATCTGAAATAGCTAGACCTCAAATTATTAGTTTAGGTAAATATGATTATGAGATTAGGGTTGATGAATTTAATCGCTGGGCTTCTCAACCTGAAAAAATGTTTCAAAGAGTTATAAATGAAAATTTGAGTAATTTACTTCCTAATGCTTTGATTGAAAATCAAACTGTTTTAAGAAAAAATTATAAGTACGCTATTGCTATTGAAATTCAAGACTTAAATGGAAGATTGGACGAAAAATCTTATTTAGATGCAAATTATTATATAAAAGATAAAAGAAATAATATCATAAAATCAGGTAAATTTAATAAAACTATAGCTATTAATGACGGATATAGTGCATATATTCCAGCTATTAGTAATTTACTTGGTGAGTTATCTAAAAATATAGCCAATGATATTATAAACATAAAATAATTATATCTAAAATTAGCCTTTTTACTTAAAAATCGCATTTCACATGCGATTTTTTATATAAATAACATTTGACAAAAAATAAAAAACACATTATGATACGTTAGTTTTTTTATTTATTGTGTTTTAATAATTATATTTTATGGAAAATAAAAATGTTGTGACCTATTTGTGGTCTGAAAGTAAAAGTGTGTTTACAGCGATTTTGAATCGTGGTAAAAGAGCAAACAACTTCAATGAGTTTATATTTTCATACCCTCTTCCTAAAGACAAGTTGTTTTTTGAACTGATGAAGGTTAGAGAAAATTACAAGCTCAATGATGCAACAGATGTTACTTTGCTAACAGAAGATAATGTTCTGTTTGATTCAACAAACGACAGTGCCATTGATATCGTTATCAGACATTTGCACACCCTCAATGCTGGTGGAAAGGTACAGAGTATGTGGTGCTATCTTGATTCTGATAAAAAGGCTGTTGTTCATTTCATCAACAAAAGAGGATGGTATGCGGAAGTTTTCTTCTTGTGTAATGAAGATTTCTCTGCTTTACACTTGATTGATGATCCTGAAAACAAAATTTTCATTCCTGTGGTATTCAAAAAAGATATATCGCAGGAAGTAAAAATGGTTTCTATTTCAGGTGGTAAAGTTTTGTACCAATATTTGCCTCGTGTTACCATGGAATTTTTGGGAAAAAATTCAACTAAAAAAGGTAAAGGAAAAAATTTTTCCAAAAACAAAAAGGTGACACACTATCAACAAGGTAGAGATAAGCAAGACCATCTTTAATCATTGTTAAAAGAAAATAATCCTTTGTGGATTGGTGTTGTGAAACACTTAATTTATTGCATTTTGTTAAATTTTAATTATTTTGTTTGGGAAAGACTCGTTGTGAAACGGGTCTTTCTTTTTTTTTAAATATATCTTGACTTAACTAATTATAATTATTAAATTGACATCCAATAGTTAAATTATTTTGTTAAATTAAATATATAAGTTTATGAATAAAAAAGAAAAACAGTTATTGTTTATTCATGCAGGAAGCGGTATCAGCTTTTTGAAAAATGAATTTGTTTCATGTCGCGTAATGTCAAATCAGATGTATCTTATTGAGGATGTATTATACTTCCCCAATGGAGAGGTTGCTGTTGAAGGCGTAAAAAACGTACAAGATGTGAAATATTTTTTGAAAGTTACAACTGAGGATGTACAAATTATTTATGGACTTGAAGCAGAGGAACATATTCGTTCTAAGTTTGATATTGAAGTCTATGATTGTTTGTATGTTGTTTCTGATGAAAATGGGGAAAAACAACTATTTAGTATTTTTGGTGAATTAATAGCTAAAAATTTCTTAAATTTTGATGTATTTGGATTTAGCTGGATAGATGCACCTTTTTCCAATTATATTCCTCAGTGGTATGCTCTTAATGTTGTTGATAGCAACGGCTCTACAATTTGGCAATTATTCAAAAATGATTGCTTAATTGCAACATCAAAAAATTCATTTAGAGTTAATGCTGAACACTCTAGATATGCAACAACTGGTGATGATGGTAAATTTTCGATTTTTGCAGATAATTCAAAGCTTTTGCATAAAGAGCTTGATAACTATGTAGAAATTGACAATATTCTTATCACAAAAGTTGGTGATGTCTATGAAATCTTTACCATTGATGATGAAAATTTCAATGATAAATCTATTTGGAAAGGTTGTGAGCAAAAGCTTTTAAGTGAAATTTATATCATTAGCATAGATGATGTAGGAGATGCTTGTATTGATGATATAATTAACAACTAAAATCTAAAAGCCTTATTTCGGAAACGAAATAAGGCTTTTTTGTGGAGAGATTATGGATATTACTTGAATATTTGGCTTTAGAATATATGGTGGTAAAGAAGGAGTATTAAGATGTTTTCAAAATTTGAAAGATTTGTTGCTTGTCGTTATTTAAGAGCGAAAAGAAAAGAAGGCTTTATTTCGGTTATTACTTCTTTTGCTTTTGTGGGTATTGCACTAGGTGTTGCAACACTTATTATTGTCACCTCTGTGATGAATGGCTTTAAGGCTGAACTATTAGGGAGAATACTTGGTATAAATGGACACATTAGTATAGCAAGTCTCCATAACACTAACTTTAATAATTACCTAGAAGCTATTAAAACTTTAGAAAATCAAGTTATAGGTGTTGATGTTGCCATTCCTTTGGTTGAAAAACAACTTTTGGCAACTGCAGGTAATAGCGCTGAAGGAGTAATGATTAGAGGTATTAGAGCTAATGATATACAAAAAAAACAAGTACTTCGTGATGGTTTTAAGGATTTTGATTTAAACTTTTTTAAAGATGATGTTGTTGTTTTAGGATATAAGCTTGCTAATAAACTTGGTGTTATGGAAGGTGATGAAATAACACTTCTTTCTCCTCAAGGTAAAATAACAATGTTTGGGACAGTACCAAGGATGAAAAGCTATAGAGTGGCTGGAACTTTTAATTTTGGAATGTATGAGTATGATGCAAACTTTATTTTTATGCCACTAGAGGCTACTCAAAAGTTTTTCTCTCTTGGTGATAGTGTTAGCTCGATTGATGTAACTTTACGTGATGATGTTGATATTGATTATACAAGAGAACTTATAAGAAATGCAGTTGAAAGTTCTGGAAATAGAGCCTTTATATATGATTATCGCCAAACAAATTCTGCATTTTTTAATGCGATTGATGTTGAAAGAAATGTTATGTTCCTTATCTTAACGCTAATCATTTTAGTTGCTGCATTTAATATTATCACAGGACTTATTATGTTAGTTAAAGACAAAGGTAGAGATATAGCTGTGCTCAGAACAATGGGGGCAACTAAAGGGGCAATAATGAGGATTTTCTTCCTTGATGGAGCTTATATTGGTGTTGTGGGGACTGCTCTTGGAGTGATTTTAGGCTTGTTGTTTTGTGATAACATAGAAAATATAAGACAATTTTTGCAGTCTATTGCAGGACGTGATTTATTTGCTCAAGAAATATATTTCTTATCGAAATTACCAGCAAAGGTTGAAACAGACGTTGTAGTTAGCGTTGGAGTTATTTCTTTGTTATTATCATTTATTGCTACACTATATCCTGCATATAGAGCGGCAAAAATGGATCCTGTGGAGGCTTTACGCTATGAGTAACGAAAAAAATGTTTTAGAATTAAGAAATATCATAAAAAATTATCGTCAAGGTAAACAAAATTTAGAGGTATTATCTGGGGTTAATTTAGAAATTGCACCAAGAGATGTAATTGCTCTTGTTGGACAATCTGGTAGTGGTAAATCAACATTGTTACAAATAGCTGGACTTTTAGACAAGCAAACTGCAGGTAAGGTTATTATAAATGGTGAAAATGTTGGAAAAGTTAGTGATGATGTTAGAACATCTTTAAGACGAGATTACATTGGCTTTGTTTATCAATACCACAATTTACTTGGTGACTTTAGTGCTCTTGAAAATGTTATGCTACCAATGTTGATTGCTAAAAAAGATAAAAAAGAAGCTTATGATAGAGCTATTATGTTATTAGAAAAGATGCACTTATCTCATAGGATTAACCATAGACCTGCTGAGATGTCTGGAGGTGAACAACAAAGAGTTGCTATTGCTAGAGCTTTAGCTAACTCTCCTAAATTATTACTTGCAGATGAGCCAACAGGAAATCTTGATCCAAATACTGCAGAAGAAGTATTTAGCTCGCTTCTTGATATTATTAAAGAAACGGGATTGGCTGCACTTATTGCAACACATAATATGGATTTAGCATCTCGGATGAATAAGCAATATAAGCTTAAAGATGGTGTTTTAATTAATATTAACGAACCAATATTATCTAAAATAACAAAAAACTTCTATTAAGCATAAAAAAAAGCTTGCAAATTAAAATAATTGAAGTTATTTTAGCAATACTTCCGAGAAAGAGGGTAAAAAATACCCCGTTTGCGGAGCTTTGATTAAATTTAAAGCAATAAAGACAAAACTATCGGGACAACAAATAAATAAATTAAATTTAAAGGATTTTTTAATATGAAAAGTATTGTTAATGCTAAAAAGAAGAATAGCCGTCGCTATGGTCACAACCTTTGGGGTGATCCAAACAGCCCTATTCTAAAAAGAAATTATGCACCTGGTCAACATGGTCAAAGAAGAAAAAAGACTACTGACTATGGTGAACAATTATATGCAAAACAAAGATTAAAAGTTTACTATGGTAATATTTCTGAGAAACAATTCCATAAGTACTATGTTGAAGCTATTCGTAGACGTGGTGATGCTGCTGAAAACTTAATTGGTTTGTTAGAATCTCGTTTGGATAACTTAGTTTACAAAGCTAAATTTGTTCCAACAGTATTTGCAGCTCGTCAATTTGTAAACCACGGTCATGTTACTGTTAATGGTAAAAAAGTTAACATCCCTTCTTACATTGTTAAAGCTGGTGATGTTATTGAAGTTCGTGAAAAATCAAAGAACTTGGCTATGGTATTAGCTGCTGTTCAATCACAAACTCGTGATTTCCCTTCATATATGGAAGTTGATGCATCTAAATTATCTGCAAAATATTCTTTTGTACCTAAATTTGATGATGTTCCTTACCCATGTATGATGGAACCAAACTTGGTTATCGAGTTCTACTCAAGATAGTAGATGGTTTATACCGATTTTTAAGCAGGGTTTCCGCCCTGCTTTTTTTTTGTACGAAATTAAATATTGACAAAATAAACAAAATAACATATAGTACTATTCGATAAATAAAAAATATGTTTTACTATTAATAAATATTAATTATGGAAAATAAACTTAAAAAGTATTGGGAGTTCTTTTCAACAAGAACTTTTGAAAAAGGTGTTAGTCTTGAATTTTTCAAGGATGGAAGCTTTGCTGTTGTAAATAAAAATGCTAGTGGCGAATTTAAAAACGTCATGGAGTTTTACAACGATAATTGCAATCATGTTGGCACATTAAGAGGTAATGATTTACGAACCCTTAGCAATGGAATCACTATTTCGGTTGAGTCGGATAAAATCATTATCGTGGCAAATGGTGCTGATGTTTGCCAAAATGCTCCAACAATAAGCTATGAAAAAGGAAGGAGAGTTTTCTCATCTGGATCATATGTTGTTGCAAAACATCCTGTTGGAAAAGGATGCGGTTACCAAATCTACATGGTCTGTCATGATTTCATACCATTAAGTCATCCCTTAATAACGGATGATGTTGTTTCTTTTGAAGCATCAAGTGATAATGATGTTTTTGCTGTATCGTATGATACGTCAAATCCTAATGACACGTGGCTTATCTGTACCAAAGAAAAAGGTATAAAGACGCTTAATGATTGCTACAGAATTGTGGTTCTTGGCAATGGTAGCTACATTGTACATGATGAGATGGGGTGTAAGCTTTATTCTAACAAGAATGTCGTACTTTGTATCTCTGATGATACTTGGGGAATAAAACCTCTTGGGTACAGGCATGTTTGTTTTGAAAATAAGTTTATCGTTGACGCTGATGATGGTGGAATTATAGCAAAAGCTAGTAAGGATATCGTCACTGTTCTTCCGCAAGAACTAATATTTTCTGCATACACTATGCGTGACTATGTCGGTGATACGGGCTATATGTTAAATGGTAAGGCTTTGCCTTATAGTGCAACATCTCGTTTAGATGAAAATTTGGTTGTTGTATACCAGCAAGGTACATTCTATCCATTTTTATCTAATAAAGAAGAATATGCTGATGATTGTGATGATATCTATCAATTAAGATTGTCACAACTATATCCTGGTAAACGTTCAGAAATGTATCCTAACAACTGGAAAGATTAACAAGTTAACTATTAAAAGCCCCCTATTTTGGAGGGCTTTTTTTATTTGACAAAATCATTTTTTTATTTTATTTAAAGCGCACAAGTAAAATTATTGTGTAACATTAAAAATTTATAATTATGAGTGATTTTAAAGAACAGTTAAAAAAGTATTGGGATTTTTTCTCCCACAAAAGTTTTGATGAAGGAGCAATTGTTGATTTTTTCAATGATGGTAGCTTTGCCATTGGTACAACCACTTATAAAAACTATTATGATTGTGATTGCAACCAGGTTGACTATTTATCTGGTGGAGATTTGAGAATTCTTGCTAATGGTGTAACCATTGAAGTTGAAAATGATCATATTCTTCTATCTAGAAATGGCATAATAAAGTATTTAGGGAGAAATCTCATGCCTTACAGAGCTGGTGATAAGGTTTTTACTGCGGCTTCTCTTGTGGTACTGAGAAATGTAAACACAAAAAAGTATGCTTTTTATAAGATTGCAAATAGGATCCGTAATAAAATTAGCATTACTCAACTTGATCTTGAACTTGATGAAAATATTGTAAATGTAGAAGCATCTCTTGATAGCTCTGTTTTTGTGGTATCATTTAAAGGTGGAATGCAACGACTTTACAAATATGATGTTGGTAAAAATCATGTTTATGAAGTTACACCAACTGCTTTTACAAGAGTTCATGTGATGGAATGTGGTTGTTTCATTGTAAACTATGATGACTGCTGTAAGCTCCATTCTCCCACAGGTAAGCTTATATTATCCTCCAATACCTCTTGGGGAATTTGTGATATCGGCTATGATAAGGTTCGCTTTGATGGCGAGGTAATAGTTGATGTTATATCTGGAAGACCTCTTGGAGAAGCTGATGCTCAAATATCAAACATGACAAGAAATGGTATTTTGCACGGACGTTACTTTATCAAAACTGTTGACGGAAAACGAGGTTTCTTGTGTGATAGTAAACTTCTGCCTAGTATTTGTGGAAGCCGTTTTCATGATAACTTAACAGTTATCTATCAACAAGGAACGTTCTATCCAACAACCTTTGATGTAAATGATGATATTGCTGGTTATCAACCAAACTCTTATTATTATTCTCGCTTGAGAGCAATGATTCCTCGTTAAACTATTAAAAGCCCCCTATTTTGGTGGGCTTTTTTATTTGACAAAATCATTTTTTTATTTTATTTAAAGCGTACAAATAAAATTATTGTGTAATATTAAAAATTTATAATTATGGTTAATTTAAAAAAGTACTATGAATTTTTTTCAAAAGTTCACTTTGGAAGATTGGCAGATATCACCTTCTTTAATGATGGTAGTTTTGCGGTAACTCATGAAGGACTTCTTCATATCTTTGATGAAAACTGTGTTTTGCTCAAATCTTATACAGATGTATTTTTGTGCAAATCAACGGGGGTAGTTATTAAAATTGAAGATGGTGTTGGTTTTAAGGCATATTACAAAGGAAACGAAATTGCGTCTTATAAAGAGAATTCATGTCTTCGTGGTGTTTGCCATGCACACAACAATGGATTTTATCTTAGCGTGAATTGCAAAGGAAAATATGAAACTATTGTTTTTAATGTTAAAACAAATGGAGACATAATGGTGCAAAAAGTTCCTTATTCGATTACTAGTAATACTCGCCTTATGGTGGATGATTATGGCAACATTGTTGTTTCTTTGCCTAATAAAAACAAGTCTTTTTGGTATAACGAAAATGAAGTTGTTGAATTAGACAATGTTGTAGGAATTAAGTTTCTTAGAAATCATCGAGCAATTATCTTTACACCAAATGGCTCTAATCTTGTAAAATATGATACTCCTTCTTCTCTTAAATCTCCTATTACTCTTTTACATTCAGATAGTCAAAGTGGTATTAGGGCTATGAAAGGCGGATTTACCGTTATTTATCAAGATGCGTTGGTGGCAGATGCTGACAATGGTGTGTTTATTTGTCAGTACAATAAAGAGAAATTTGTTTCTCCTGTGTGTACTAAAGTGAAGGACTACACTATTGAGTATCGTGATTTGAATGCTTTTTGGGTTGGCGGTAACTTCAATATTTTTGAAGTAAATGAAGAAATTTTGTTTGTAAACTTATACGATGGCAGGTTTTATCCATTCTTTATTGATCTTAATTTTTTAGATGAGGATATAAATAGAGAAATTGTTGATAGTGTTTACGAACTGAAACTCTACCAAATGGTTGACCCTCTTTTCTAAAACTATTAAAAGCCCCCTATTTTGGTGGGCTTTTTTTATTTACAGAATATTATTGACAAAAAAAATATTTTTATGTATAATAAGAAGCAATTAACTATTATTATTCACTTTTAAATTATATATATATATGAGTAAATTATGTTTACCTAGCTCCTTTGAAGCTAGTAGCGTTAAAGATGTGCATGTTGAGAACTATTGGAAAATTTTAGGAAACATGAAAAATAAGGGATATGCTTCCCCGATATTTTTTCCTAATGGTTATTTGGCATTGTTTAGCAAAACAGATGGGCCAATTAATATTTTCTCAGGCAAAAGTACTGTTCCTGTTTTGAAGGATCTCTCTTTGTTTAAGGTATTCCCTAACGGATACGTGATACTTGGAAAAACAACAGACGTTTTGGGACTTTATTCCCCAAAGGGAAAATTGTTGGCCAAATTTGTATATGACAAAGGTATAAAATCTGGTTATATACAAAAGGACTTAAGAAATGACGTTCCGGTTTATACCTCGCCTATGAGATTTATTAACCAATTTACCTCTCAATTAAAGCACAATACCATTGCTGTAATTGATGGTGGTGTTGTATATCTTACAACCGTTGATAAACTCAGTGAGGTCGACAAACTTCTTTTCATTGGAAAGGAAAACATTGTATCATCAATCTCTGATAGCTACAATGGTATGATTGCTGTTAAGTTTGTTGATGGAGAGATATTACTGCTTAACAGAAAGCTTGAATACGTCAGTATTGGTCACACGCTTATTGGAGTTAACTTCCTTGAAAATGGCGATTTTATTGCCCGTACAATCAAAAACAAAACTTTGCTTTTTAATAAAAATGCAGAGTTCATCAAAGAGCTTCCAAAGAAAACAGAAGTTATTGATGGTGAGCGCTGTTACTATTGTGATGGTAGATGTTTTGATTGTTACTCTCACGAAGAAGTTGACAAAGATTGCTTGCCAATAATCTTCAACAAGGCGAAAGGAATCGAAGTTTTTTATGATGATGCCATTTATAATCAGAAAAAGATGAATAATGGCGAGGTTTGTACCTCGTATGTTATCTCACTTATTCCTAAGGATTTTGTGGTAACTGACAGAAGACTTATTTCGTTCAAATATAAAGAAAAATTCTTTATATTTGATGGATTTTCAAGCCATGATGAAATTTCAAGTAAAGTCTACAGCATTGTAAACACCATCGGAGAAACACAGGACTTGTCTTTGGAGATGTTTGATTATTTGACAACTCTTCTTGAGTGCTCACATTATAGCACTAATACGCTGAAGGGAATGTTGAAAAATCTCATTTCTACTCTGTAAAACAATAAACTTCCCTACAAAGGGGAGTTTATTGTTTTTAAATATTTAAATAGCTTAAAACATCTTCTGGGGATTTTACAGTTATTACCTCTGTATTTTCCATATTTCTTAAAGCTTCTGCTAATGTATAGTCACTACCACCAACTTCTGTTCTGTCAGCAATAAATATTATCTTATCATTAGGGTGGCGAGCTCTTATATGTTCAGCAATTTGCTCTTTACCTCCACCTTTGGTAACAATATCTATGGAAATTTTACCACCTAATGTTGCAACATATTCATCAAACTGCTCATTTATTGCTTTAGCTATTTTTTCACGCTCATGATGAATATTATCCCACTCATGATATTTTGCACGTTCTGCAAAAGGACAATTACGACCTAATACTGTAAAATTTAGCATACCTGGACGAAGTTCCATATAGTTGGTATATAGTTTTCCATTATACTCAGTTGACTTACGAAAACGCTCTAATGTTTGTAGCATTTCTTTATTTAGTTTTATATCGTTTCTATATATTTCTACACCCTTTTGATGGAAAACATTGCCCATTGAACTATACACACCACTAAATGATGATATAATGTCAGGAGGTAGTTGTTCGGTTATTTTTTCATAATTTGAACCTGCAACTAAATAAGCCAAACGCATTTTCAACCATGGCAAAAAGCGGTAACTAAAATCTTTTTCCATCTTCTGACGGGGTAATGTTAATGTTCCGTCCATATCAAAAATATATATATTCATTTTAACCTCCTTATTATCAGCTTATTTTATTTTTCAACATCACACTGATAATACGCTTTGGAAGGTACAAATAATCTACAAGAAAAAGAATCGACTTTTAATAGTTTTGCTTTGGTATTAGCTTGGTATTTTTTACATAAATCATCAGCCATTTCTTTTATTTCTGCTTCTTCATAAAATAATGAATTATAACAAATTGCAGGTTTTCCTGGCTTTGATGATCCCTTATAAATATATACTGTTCCAGGCTCTCTTTGCCTATCTTCAAAAGGCCTTACTTGAGAGCAGCTAGATATTGCTAATACGATAAAACATAATAACGTTAATTTTAATGTAGACAATTTATAAAACTCCCATTAATATTTGTATATAACGATATTATATATGAAGTAGAATTAAAATGCAAAGTGAAAATGTATATATTGGGGATGATAAATTTGAAAAATTTTTATCCCACTATAATTGTCCAACAGAACTATTTGAGGTTAAATTAAAATTTGCTGGTGCTATTTGTTCGCCAAATGTAAATTTGAGACCGACTGATGTAATTAGTTCTTTATTTGAAGAAAATAAACAGCCAAGACTTGAAACTAAAGATGAGGCAAATTTATTCTTTAAATTTTTTATGGGTTTATGGGATGAAATGTTTAAGCAAGTTTCTTATAATGAGCTTAAGCTTCCTAAAGCTATAAAAGGAAGTAAAGAAGATTTAATCATTCTGTGTAATAAAAGAAGTAGACAACTTGAATGTGGTTTTGTGGAAGGTTTTGGGGGTGGTTTGGATAAACTTGACATCCCCGGTTTTGTTGCAGAACTTATAAATTCGCTTTCTGATTTAGCTGAAGCATATTATATGTTAGCAAATAAGATGAAAAAAATGAACAATTTAGATGATAATATTTTTAAGGTTATCGTCAATATGGATAAAAAAGCTGAAGAAATTTTTAGTTTTATCATTGAGCATCAAGTGTTGCCACATATTGATGAATTGAAAAAACAAGTTAATTAACTATTGAGGAGAATGATTATGGAACTATATGAAGGACTTTTAACTCGTCGTTCTATACGAAAGTATAATCCAGATAAACGTTTAACTAAAGATGAAATATATGAACTTATTAGAGCAGCAGCCTATGCTCCTTCTGCTCATAATAAACAGCCTTGGCACTTTTTGGTGGTAGAAGATAGAGATGATTTAAAAAGTTTTAGAGCTATTCAACCTTGGACTTCTTTTGCAAAAGACGCAGCTTGTGTTATTATAGTTTGTGCAGATATGGAAGAAACATTTAACCG
This sequence comes from Alphaproteobacteria bacterium, assembly GCA_017465945.1. GTDB lineage: Bacteria > Pseudomonadota > Alphaproteobacteria > RF32 > CAG-239 > CAG-267. The sequence continues at coordinate 18,321 of JAFTVD010000011.1, forward strand.
CCCTAAAGAGGGATGGAACTATGCACAAATTGATGGGGCTTTAGCAGCGCAAAATCTATTACTTGCATGCCATGCCAAAGGACTTGGTGCTTGTTTTTGTGGTGCAGCTCCTATGCCTATGGTGGTTGATGGATTAATAGAAAAATTCAATATGCCAGAAACAATACTTCCTATTGCTATTGTTACAATTGGTTATCCTGAAGAAACACCTAAGGTGCCTGAGGACAGACTTAATAAAGATAAAGTTCATTTTGGTAGTTTTTAGATTATATATACAAAAAAAGGTTCCCTTGCAAGGGAGCCTTTTTTTATATGCTCAGAGTCAGTCTGTTACTCTGTATTCGCGTTCATAGATTGTCTTTTGGACAACCTGTTCGTTGGTGAGCGTGGTACTATGAATCTTTAAGAGAATTCTTTTTTCCTTTATCTCAAGATCATAGAGGTACATGTGTGCTATACCATCTTCTTCCTTGCTTCCGAGCTGAACATCAGTGTATTTTGTACAATTCTTTTTGTACTCAACACTATAGAGACTCAAATTTTCAGAGTACTCTTTCTTGTTTTTCCACCCATGTATCGCAGAATAACAAGATGTGTTTACTACTGGTTGCATTCTAGAGGAGACAACTTTGTTTTCAGTCAAAGTTGTTTCTTCAGCCCAAAGAGGTTGGGTATCTTCTTTCATGAGTATTTCTACCACCGAGAGAATTTCACCGTCCCAACTGAATAGAGTTTTGCTATCTCCGGCTTCAAACCAGAAATAATTCTCGTTATTCAAATTCAACTCTTGTGCACTAACAACACTAACACCGATCACACTAGCAATCATGATGATTGCGAAACAAATAGCTTTTCTCATTGCTTTAGGTTTTAATTATTAACATAAATGTACTTGTCAAATATTATCTTAATATTTTTTTGTACATTTGTCAATGTTTTTTTTAAATTATTTATTATATAAAAAAAATCCTTAAAAATTGACAATGCAACTCTTAAGGATTTTGAGATGTTTTTCTGCTTAAAGATATTTTTTAAGCTTCTGAATAGCGTTGATAGTAAAATTCAATTTCTTCTCTGTTAGCTCGTTCTTGAAGTTCTTTTACAGCCTTAAAGTTGTCGATGTTTGGAATAGTTCTAAGGAAGTGCATTATTAAATTATGATTTCCACTTTTTATTAATGCTAATTGACTAAGTCCTTGCCAAGTATTTGGAGCATTATAGTCTTTAACATAGGAAATGTATTTTTTTACAATGCTTTCAGCTTTGTCTATCACACTATCTCGACCATGAGTTAAAGACAGAAACTTTTCAATCAAACAAACCTCAGAAGTTGTACGACTTAAATGGTATTTATTTAAGTATTGCTCTATACAATTAAAGGCCTCTATTCTATCAATGGTATCGGCAAACTCTAAAGTCTTTTGAATGAAATAAACTTCATTTTCAAAATAATTAAGTTTTTGTCGTAATTGACATTGATTTAATGAAAAACTCACATCAATAAGTTCTTTTTCAAGTTCTTCACAAAGACGACAATTTTCTAACATCAATGTTAACAAGCCAGGCTCAGTAACACCGGTCTTTCCTCCTGTAAGCCATTGATACAACTTCATTTGAACAGATGAAGGAAGACGCAACCAATGAGGCTCGCTTCCATTTTTATAGCGTTCAAGAAGCGCCTTAATCTCATCTTTTCTAGAACGTTCAACTATCTCCAACATTGTTTTTTCATCTGCGCTATGCAACATTTCTTTCTCATCATAAAGTACACAACCTCTATCTATAGAAAGCATAATCTTTTGATGCAACAAACGCTCTTTTTTAGCTCTTTTTTCAAGAAGACTAATTTCTTCTACGCTAATTTTTTCTTTTTCCATAATTATAAATATTTAAAAATTTAACACATAACTATACTTTTGTAGCGTTGAGTATAGTTATGTGTTTTTATTTTGTCAAGAAGCTTAATATAACTCGTAAATTCTTCTTAAAATATCTGGTATCTCTATTTCTAATTCGTTTAGTATATATGCTGTTGTATCTAATGTTAAACGGGCAATAGATTTAACCGAATATTTATCAGTATTTTCTATCCAGTTTGGATTGTTATAGTCAACCCAGTAGCGTTCACGATATGATGGAATAGTTCTAACTTCTGGCTTTTGAATATATAATTTACCATCTGTTGAAAGATATGCAAATTTTTCAAGTTCACTATCTTTTGTATATGACTTAATACTTATTTCGCCATTATTATAGAAAACTATTTCTGTTTTCACTTTGCTTGATGGATAATATTCATAAAGAATGTTAGATGTATCATCATATTTAAATTCTGATACTATCGCCCCGCCGGTGCCAAAAGTTTTTGCATTGTCTTTTAACAAAGCTTCACTTTTATCGGCAAAGGTTTTAGGCATAGTTTTTCCGTTTAATTTTAAGTTTTCTAGATTACCATCTTTATATTCTTTTATTAGAGTATTTTCCCCCATTATTGTTGTTTGTTTTTCTGTTTTTGCATTACTATCGTATTCTGTTATAATATATGATAATGGAGAGGTTTGAATTGTCTGCTTTATCAATTTACCTTTGCTATCATAATCTTTATCATTAAACAATAGAGTTTCTTTTTTGCGCTCTATTTCATAACGAGGTTTACCTGTGTTATAAAAATCTATGCGTGATATAAATGATGTTATTGCATTATCACTATAGTCTTTATTGGTTTTTCGACGGACTTCTCCTGAACCATAATATTTTTCTATTAATATACCATCATCATTATAAATTGTATCTGTTAATAAAAGACCATTTTTAGAATATTCTTTTATTTCTTCAGTTCTTCTTCCTTTGGTTTTTATTGTCTTTCTTAAATTACCATTTGGATAGTAAAATTTTTCTGTATTAGAAACTTCTTCATCATTATTGGTATTGGCCTCTATTGTTACTGTTTGCTTTGATACAACATCTGATAGATTATCAATATCTGGTTTTGCTATTGGACCAATATTTTGAGCAGCTAATAGTTGAGCTTCTTTTTCTTCTATTGTTGGAATAATAGCATTTTCAACATTGTAATTTTTAGGTTCTGTATAAGTTTCTTGTTTTAAGCCCTCTTTTATATTTTCTTTTACTTCTACTGTTTGTTGTATTGCTTTATTTTCTTCATTATCTTTGGTTATATTTTCTGTTGTATTTGTTCTTATTTCTTCAACCAATGTGTCAAGATCTTCAAGTCCTTCTACTATTGGAGCATCCTGTTCATCAATTACAGGTGGAATATCGTCCATATTAACTTCGTAAACGTTACTATCTTTAGTTTCTAGACTGGTTTGTTTTTCTGTTAAAATCTCTTTTTTGTTTTCTTTATCGTCGTTTGCTTTAATCTCATCCATATTAGCATCTAATTTTTCTATTTCTTCTTGAAGAATTTTAGCCTCTTGTTGAGTTAAATCTTTAGATTTTTTATTATCTTTTTTATCAATATCACTTGGCATAAAATCAACTTTTATTGTATTAGCATTATCATATTGACAAATATCACCACCTTTTATTAGTTGACCATCTTTATATACACCATACTCATTTGAAGCTAGATTATATTCTATATAATTTAGTGGATTTTCTTTGTTTACCTCTCTTATGTTATCAAGTTCTCCATCATAATATTTTACATATATGTCTTTATTTTGCTTGTTTTTAGAAATATATGCCTGCTCTTTTTTACCATCTTTATAGCTTAAATTAAATACTAGATTACCTTCTTCATTATATGAATTTAATAGAAAATCTTTTTTATTATCTTCTATTACTAGTAAATTTTTTACCACACCATTTTCGTAATACGACCTGCTAGATGATGTTAGTTCACCTTTATCATAATTTAATTCTATTAACATATTTTGCTTATCATCAAACTTCCTTGCAAATCCTTGGCGAAGAGTTTGGTTATATGGGATATCAAAATTTACGCGTGAGGCATCATTATAATACTGTAATTTGGCAAATAATTGTTTATTGTATGCTGGAGGAAATGTACCTCTTAATATATTATTTTCATAACATGAGTATCGGCTAATTTCTCTTTTAAAATTATTCATATCAGAACAACTTTCAGGGATATCTAAAGTTAAATTACTTTTCACCTCATCTACTTGTTGTTCTATATCTTGAAGTATATTTGTATATTTAGTATTAATATTTAAGCATTTTTTATCTTTATTTTTCAAGTCATCTAGTATAGATGTAATTATTCTTTGTTTGGGAGCATTATCACCTACTAACTCTCCATTTTTAAATTCTAATTCTTTTTTTACAGGACTTTGAATGGTGGCAAACCCCTCTTTTAAGCCATTTTTATATGGAATTTCTGCAGCAACCTCTCCTGTTGGAAAATAACATGTTAAATTACCTATCACTTTTCCATCTTCATAGCGTTTTCTAAATGCAACTTCTCTTGTTGGAAAATAACCATTGGCAAAACCATCTTTTATACCTTTTTTATATGGTATTTCGGCTGTTAGATTACCTGAAGCATCATATTTACGTTCAATACCATTTTTAAAACCATTAGAGTAAGGAGTTGTTCGGCGAAGCATTCCTTTTTCATCAAAACTTAATTTAAGCCCCGCCTTGTCATTTGATGTAATTACTTCATAAACAAAAATCTCTTTATATGGAAGACCGCATTTATTATATGAAATGTCTCCTTCATCTTCATATAAAGATACTAAGTCTTTTATACTTAACTCAACAACATAATCGTCGCAATCTTCTTTTTGTAGTTCTTTTGAAAAATTTAATATCTCTACATTACTTATTTTCTTTATTACCTTACCTTTTTTATTATAAAATATATTGTTTCCTTTTTTACCAACAATAAATGATGCAGCAATTTTTCCATTTGGATAATATGTTTTTACTCTACCAGAAACTTTGGTTAATCTATTATCTTCGTCTGCAACTCTTACTTCCTCCCATGGAATTTCTTGACGCAACACACCATTAACATCATATTTTTTTTCAACTCCTAGCTTATTGGTATCATTTATATATGTTGCTTCTGATGCTATTTTTCCGTTTGTATAATATTCTTCGGCATAAAATCCGCCATCATTATTTGTAGAAATTATTTTGCGAGCAATTTTTTTATTTGGATGATATTCGTTTAGTACTCGTTCTACAATATTACCTTTTATTACTTTTTTTTCTGCAATAACAAGACCATCATCGTTTACCAATTTTTCTATATAACCACCTTTTATTTCTTCTTTTACAATTTGTGGTGTATTTTGTGTGATTGTATTTGTGGCTTCTGTTTTTTCTTTTTGCTCCGTTGAGGGGATAATTTCTTCTTTGGTGTCTAATTGATATTGAGATATTGTATTTTCATCTAATGTGTAATTAGACGTGGTTTGAGAACTATCTATTAGAGAAGAATCATCTTGAGGTAAATTTTGAGCATATGCTAAAGCTTGCAATGATACAGTTAAAAACAATGCTAATTTTAATGATTTCTTCATAACAACACCATAAATAATTTACGTTAAAAATACTAATATACCGCATATAAGGTAAACATATTTTTATATTTTTTAAAGTGTTAATTACAACTTACACCAAGATTTTATTGCATAAATGCTCTGTTTATTATGGTCTTAATTTCTATTTGTTTAAACTCTTCTTTGGTTATTTTTTGAGTACGCAATTTTTCAACTAATTCTTCAAAATTGGGAATAAGTTTTGTTTTGGTTTCTTTGGCTATAGTTATTAATTTATCTAATGATATTTCAAATGACTTAAAGTCGTCTAATTCTTTGGTAAAATCATGCAAAGCTCGACCTTTTAAATCTGCTTTTAATACAGCTATAAATCTTTGATGATATTTATTTTTTGTTTTTTTAGATAGATAAATTGCAATCTCAGCTAATGGCTCTAAAATTGTATCTACATTTTTATGGTATAGCATATGATTTTTTATTGTAAAAGGAATAAACTCTTTGTAAACATTGGTAGCATTTATGCGACTTAATATCTTATTTGCAATATCTATTCCTAATTCTTCATGATGATGATGTGAAGGCCAATTATCTTTATTGGTTGCAGTCTTACCTATATCATGAAGCAATATAGTTAAATTAACAACAGAATCGTTACTTTGAGCTGCTTTTAAGGCTAGCATTGTATGTGTGCCTGTATTTTTTTCAGGATGATAATCTTCTCGTTCTGGCACATTAAATAATTCTTCTACTTCTGGCAATAATTCTTTTAACAAACCTATTTTTCTTGCATTTTCAATAAAGCGATAAAAATATGGAGAGCAAAGCGCTTTTTCTAGTTCTTGAAAAATTCTTGTTTTGCTTAAATGAGATATAGCCCCCTCTTCTACCATTTGTTTGCATAGATTAATTGTTTCTGGTGCGATATCGAAATCAAGTGTTGCAGAAAACCTACAGGCTCTTAACACTCTTAATGGGTCTTCTTTAAAATGTTCTGATATATGGCGAAGAGTTTTATTTTTTATATCTTTGATGCCATTATGATAATCTATAAGTTTGCCTGTTGTTATATCTTCATAGATGGCATTACAAGTAAAATCTCGCCTTAATGAATCTTCTTCTAAGGTTATATCTGGGGTAAATTCAAACTTAAAATCTTTATGAGTTAATCCTGTTTTTATATCTCTTCTTGCGAGTGCATATTCTTCTTTAGTTTTTGGGTGTAAAAAAACAGGAAAACTTTTACCAACTTTTTCAAAGCCTAGCGATAACATTTCTTCTATAGTAGAACCAACAACCACATAGTCATTATCTTGATATGTGTTGTTTAATATTTTATCACGTACTGCCCCGCCAACTCTATATATTTGCATATGCACTCCTTTGTTTATTAGAAATAATCTTTTAAGCTTTATTTTGCAAGTTTTTTTGTTATTAAATTACCCCCTCATAACTTTTTTGTTAAGAGGGGGATTAATGTTTTAAGAGTTGTTTTGCTCTTTAATGTCTTTATTTATCTTTTCATATTGGTCTTCTGTAAAACACATCCAAGCAATACAAAAAAGAATAAATACAACAAATGAAAGACAAATTAAGCAACAAGCAATGATTTTTAGCATAATATTTTAATTTTTATTAATTTAATCTTTCAAATCATCTCTTAGGTTTTTAATAATTTTTTCCATTTTATAATGTTCTTCATTTGTAGCTTCTAGAAAAGAACCATAAACAAAAAAGAAAAAAACAAACACAAGAGGAATAAAAAGAAATGTAACAAGATTTTGAAGCCATTCCAATTCAAAAATTATGGAAATAGCAACAATAATTGATAAAAATACTATCGCTATTAAAAAAATAATAAACTTTTGCATTGGCTTTTTTTTCATAATTTATAGTATTTAAAATAGTTAAACATAATTATTTTTATTGAAGGTGTTATGCTAGGTTATTTTATTTAAAAATCAAGTATTACATTTCTTAAATTATTTTGACAATGAGAGTAGAAATGGTATGGTTAAAGGTTAAGCGCATGGGGGTTGAATTTCGCTTTGCTCATTCGCACAGGCGCTCTCGGCTAAAGCCGACCACAATATTAAGAGAAGTTTCGCTTGTAGTCGCTTGATAAGTTAAGTTGTAGCTTGTTCTACAACCTAACTTATCTTCGGACAAGCTAGATGTAACGCTTGTTTATTTGGTGTTTACCAAAACTCAAGCTAACATCTACTATAGCTTTCGCTAAAAACAATTCCCCAAATTGTTTTTAGCTTGCAAGCCCCGTTTTCTGGGGTTCTCACCTTATGCTTCTATTACCATAACAAAAAAGCCCCCTTAAAAGGAGGCTTTTTGTTATGGTAGGCGCATGGGGGTTCGAACCCCAGACCCACTGATTAAGAGTCAGTTGCTCTACCAACTGAGCTATGCACCCATAATCAAAAACTTTGTTTACTATAATCAAAAGTTTTTTAATTGCAAGATATTTTTTTATATTTATAGAAAAAACTTGCTTTTAAATTTAATTTGTGCTTCTATTGTTTTGTTTTCAAATAATTATGTGTAATTTAATTCTTATATTTATGGATGAAAAATTAAAAAAATTAGCTATTGAAGATTTTGTTAAACAATATGGCAAAACACCAAAAGAATGTGGATATCCTATTATTGATGTTTATAGAAAACAGTCAGCTTTTTTGTATGGAAAATCTCTTGAAGCAATAAAGGGATATAAAACTTGTCAAAATATACTTCGTTGGCTTATGACGTGGTTTTTGTTTCCTATGGTTATGGCTTTTATTGTCTTTATGTTTGGACTTCTTCAATATTGCAATGACAGTAAAGTTAATCCGTTAATTGTTATTTCCCTTTCTTTTTTTGCTTTTTGGATTATTCTATTTATTATACAATATATCCGAGTTAAAAAAGCTGATAAAGTAAGTAGAAATAATGTTATTTGGCTTAATTATTAACTTAAGTTAAAACAGCCCTTTTGAGGGCTGTTTTTTGTATTGACTTTAAAGTGTTGTTTATATATATCTTTTTTTGCGATTTTTATTTTTATGTTATACTATTAATTCTAATTTTATGAAAACAATTAACAATGAGGTAATTTATCAAATCTACCCTCTTACGTTCAATTATGCTCCTGGTAGCAAAAGCGATCCATATAAAGGTGCATACGGAAACTTAAAAGGTGTTACAGCTTTGGCTGATTACGTATCTTCTCTTGGAGTTGATGCTATTTGGATTACTCCTTTTTATCCTTGGAATGGTACTGGTTTTGGTTATGATATAACAGATTATTGCGCTATTGATCCTATGTTTGGTGATATTGATGACTTTAAAGAACTTTGCCAAGTTTATCATAACAAAAAAATTCGTGTGATTATTGACCAAGTATATAATCATTGCGCAGAAACGCATCCTTGGTTTCAAAAGAGTATTGAAGGAATAGAACCTTACAAAGATTACTTTATTTGGGCTGATGCCAAAGATTTTGATGATGAAGGAAAACCTATTATTCCAAATAACTGGAAAGCTATTTGGAATAGACATGGAGAATCTGTTTGGGAATGGTCTGATAAGAGAAAACAGTTTTATATGCATACTTTTGATTATTCTATGCCAAATATCAATATTAATAATCCTTTAGTGCAAGATGAACTCTTGAATATTGCAAAATTTTGGTTTGATCTAGGTGCAGATGGTTTTCGCTTGGATGCGGCTGTTCATTATGCTTGCGATCCTTCGTTTAGGGATAACCCTATTATAAAAAATGGGGAATTTGAGGGACAGCAAGACAGAATTTATGACATTCAGACTGTTGGTGGAAAAAATTTTCTTAAACGTTTAAGAAAATTATGTGATTCTTATGAAACACCGAAGACACTTTTGGCTGAATTTAGTCATAAAATGACAAGCAAAAAAGCAACAAAACGAGTAAAAAGTTTTTTCAATCATCCCCCTTTTGATGCTGGTTTTTCTGGAGCTCTTAATTTTGGTTTACCAGAATTAAGATATGCTATCCAAAAAGAACTTTTTGTTTCACCTTTTGGTAAAAATATTAACTGGGCATTAAGTTCTCATGATGTAGAACGTGTTGGTTCTCGTATGTTTGGTAATGATTGCTCTATTTCTAAAAAGAAAATGCTTATGCACCTTCTTTTATCTCTTCCTGGTAGTATTTGTATTTTCCAAGGTGACGAATTAGGACTTGATAATCCTTTGGATTTTAGCAAATGCAAAAGTCTAGAATTTGATCCCAAAAATATTTGGGAAAATTATAATTCTCCTTGGGATGCTTCTCGTGCTGGCTTTGCAATGAGTGATAATGAAGATGATGTAACTCGCAAAATGGCATTACATCCAGATGAAAAACAGTATGAACTTGCTGTTTCAAATCAAAATTTTGCAGGCTCTATCTTTAATGAAACCCGTATGTTTATTAAAGAGCGCAAAAATTCAATATTTAGTGAACATGGTAATGTATATTTCATTGATGACATTTGCAATGATGAAGTTATTGCTTTTGTTCGAACTAATGTTGATGGTACAAAGGAAATACTTTTGGTGTACAATTTCAGTAATTCCTTCATAAAATTCTCTTATTTAGGAGAAAATTATGTATTGTCTGCTCAATCATTTATGCAAAAAGTTATTTTGTGATAAAAAAAAGAAATCTACTATAATGGTAGATTTCTTTTTTTTAAGAGCTACGTTCTTGTTGTATTGAAGGATATGATATTAATTGGGTATCATATTTTTTAACTTGATTTTCTCTTCTTATTGCAAATAACTCTTCTATAGCTGTTGCCCTTTTATCTTCTTTTTGCATTTCATCTAAAATTCTTTTTTCTTCTTCTAACTTTTTTCTTTTATCATCTAACTTTTTTACTTTATTTTCTAGTTCAATTTGTTTCTTTACATCCATTTCTCTTTGTTTTTTTTCAATTATTTTTCTTTTTCGCTCGTCTATTCTTTGAGAATTTATATCATTTACTTTACTATCTTTGTTCCATGATAATCTACTTTCAAAACGATGCTGACGATTATTGGCTATTGTTTGAAAGTGAGATATATTTATATCTGTATGATTAGCTTTATTTGCTTCAAAGCGTGAATTGTTATTTATTTTATTTATTGATAACTCTATTTTTTGGGATATATCACCTATATATTCAGATGATATAGTAGAATCTTCTACCATATTTTTTAATTGCAAGTTAGATATGTTAAGATTTTCATCAATTATTTCAAACATGATGTTTTTTTGTTTAGAACTACTTTTATGTTCTTTCACATTTGACATCTTATCGTCCTAATCTTTGTTGCATAAAAAATGATGCTGTCATTGTTTGATTTTGTGAATTATTTTTTGCTTCTTGTTCATTTTGGCGTCTTATTTCTGCTTGTTTGATTAATGTTAGCGCTACTTCCTTTGGCACTTCCATATCTTTAGGAATTGAAAATCTTACAGTTTCACCATATCTTGCAAAATTTGGACCATTAGGTTCTGTTCCGTCACTTTTAAATTGTCCATGATTGTCTTTTACACATATATGACCATGTACGGGACCACCTTCACCATATTGATTAACTAGACTATTATAACGACGTCCCTCAAAATAATCAGGTATTTTGTTATCACAAATTACAATACTTCCTTCTGGCATTTTTTGGCAAAACTCACGCATTTGCTCATTTTCTGGTGAATGTTTTGAGTGATTGTGAGCTTTATTTTCTACTGAAACAGTAATAAACTTGCCACTTTCTTCTAATGGAATATATGAGTTACATGCAGAATTATGTCTTCCGCCTCCTATTTTTTTGGGCCATTTTGCAGAGTCTCCTGATAATATACCAGCACATCTTGCATTATCAAAAATTGTTTGAACACCTGCTAAACAATTTTGTGCTAAAGCTCCATTTACTCTATCTGCAGACCTTGCTAATTTTGCACTTGTTGGACCTGATTTAAACTGAAATAGTATTTCTGGATTTTCATTTATAACTGCTTGCATATCATCAACGGTTACTCCAGCATTTTCCATTAAATCGTTTACACTCACATTACTTGAAATTTTAGCACCTTTGGCTTTCTCATAAAGTTCTTCGGCTCTTTCATCTATTGTTTTTTGGTAAGGAATAAAAGCACTTCTTCCTTCTATAACATCTTCCCAATTAACATTACTTGTTGCATTTTGGGCAATTTTATTTTTATTATTTAATTCATAAACTTGTATTTTTTTATTAAAATTATTTGCACTTATTTCATTTTTTATTTCTTGTTCTTTGATTGGGGCAAAATCTTGATTTTGAGCATTACCATCTGATACCAAACTTAATACTAGCAAACCATATTTGCCAATTTTGTTGGCACAATTTTCTATAAACTCCCAAGCTTTTTGGGCGTCTTGTTTTAACTCTGATATCAAATCTTTTTTATCACTCATACCCAATCTCCAAGCCTTATAGCAAGCATTTTATAGATTATACCATATTTTTTAAGGCTTGTAAAGTGTTTTAAATCCGATATTTAGATTTTTTTTTGCAATATTATAGCATTATTTTTGATATCAATTTCAACAACCTGATTATCGCAAATTTCTCCTTCAAGCAAAGCATACGCCATTTTATTTTCTAATTCTTTTTTTAACAAACGTTTTAATGGTCGTGCTCCATAAATTTCATCAAAACCATTGTTTGTAATCCATTCTATTGCTTTATCGGTGAGCTTAAAGGTTATATTTCTATCCTGTAAGCGTTTTTCTATTTCCTTTAATGTTAACAAAGCAATTTCTTTTATACTATCTTTAGATAATTTATTGAATATAACTATATCATCTATTCTATTAATAAATTCAGGACGGAAAGATTGTTTTAAGCTTTCCATTACTTTCAATTCTTTTTCTTCATCGTTTAAGCTAGTATTTACTAAATAAGAAGCTCCTAAATTAGAGGTCATTATTATGATTGTGTTTTTAAAATTAACTACACGACCTTTACTGTCTGTTAGTCTACCATCATCTAGTACTTGAAGCAAAATATTAAATACATCTGGATGTGCTTTTTCTACTTCATCAAATAAAATAACTTGATACGGACGACGACGGACACTTTCTGTTAATAGACCGCCTTCTTCGTAACCAATATATCCAGGAGGAGAACCAATTAAACGAGATACAGAATGCTTTTCCATATATTCTGACATATCTACTCGTAGCATTGCATTTTCATCATTAAATAAAAATTCTGCCAAACTTTTAGCAAGCTCTGTTTTACCAACTCCTGTTGGTCCTAAAAACATAAAAGAACCTATGGGTTGATTTTGATTTGATATACCAGATCTTGAGCGCCTTACAGCATTTGAAACAGCTAAAACAGCTTTGTCTTGCCCTATAACTCGTTGCTTTAAATGTTCTTCTAGATGTAATAATTTTTCTCTTTCTGATGACAACATTTTATCAACGGGGATACCTGTCCATTTAGATACAATTTTAGCAATATCTTCAGGTTGAACTGTTTGTGTTTCTTCTTGCTTGGTATTTTTTTCTAATTCTTTAAGCTCGTTTATTAAGCTTGGAATTATACCGTATTGCAACTCCCCTGCTTGTTCGTATTTACCATTACGCTCTGCTATTAAGGCTTCATTTTTAGCTTTATCTAACTTATCTTTTATTTCGGTTATTTTAGATAAATTTTCTTTTTTATTTTCCCATTTTAAATTTAAGGTACGAGCATTTTCTTCTATATTAGCAAGCTCTTCTTCTAAATCTTTTAGTCTTTTTTTAGAATTTTCGTCTGTTTCCTTTTTTAGTGCTTCTCTTTCTATTTTTAATGCCATAATTTTTCTATCTAGAGCATCTAAATCTTCAGGCTTGCTATCAACTGCCATTCGAAGTGATGCGGCAGCTTCATCCATTAAATCTATTGCTTTATCTGGCATATATCTATCTTGAATATAACGATTGGCTAGAATTGAAGCTGATATTAATGAGGCATCTGAAATTCTTACCCCATGATGAAGCTCAAATTTTTCCTTTATTCCTCGTAGAATAGTAATAGTTTCTTCAACATCTGGCTCATTAACATATACTGGTTGAAAACGTCTAGCAAGAGCGGTATCTTTTTCTACATATTTTTTATATTCATTTAGTGTTGTTGCTCCAATACAATGGAGTTCTCCTCTTGCAAGAGCTGGTTTTAATAGATTTGAAGCATCCATTGAACCTGCTTCTGCTCCTGCTCCTACAATGGTGTGCATTTCATCTATAAATAATATTATGCTTCCCATTGCTTCTTCTACTTCTTTTAATACAGATTTTAGCCGTTCTTCGAACTCACCTCTATATTTTGCTCCTGCAATTAATGCCCCCATATCCAATGCTAATAGCCTTTTTTTCTTTAATGATTCAGGCACATCATTATTGATTATACGCATTGCTAAACCTTCTACTATAGCTGTTTTTCCGACACCTGGCTCACCTATTAATACAGGATTATTTTTAGTTCTTCTTGAAAGAACTTGAATGGTACGCCTTATTTCAGTATCTCTACCTATTACTGGATCTAGTTTTCCTTCTTTAGCACGTCTTGTTAGGTCTATTGTAAACTTTTTCAAAGATTCAAAAGTATCTTCTGCCGTTTGAGAGTCTGCTAATCTTCCTTTTCGATATTCTTTAATTACATTATTTAATTTTATTGCATCTAACCCATTGTTTTTAAGTATTTCTGATGCTTTATTTTTTGTTATGCTTAATGCTTGAAGTAGACGTTCTAGGGTTACGAAATTGTCATTTGATTGTTTACTTAATTCTTCAGCTTTAATTAATAAGCTATTGTATTCTTGTGATAAATTACTCTGTATATTTTCTCCACTAACAGATGGGATTTTGCTTAATTCCTTTGAAGTTTCGTCATAAATTACCCCAAGATTACCCCCAGATTTGGCTAATATATCATCAATAACATTATCTTTTAATTCTAAAATTGCCCCAAGCAAATGGAGGGGGGTTACAAATTGATTTTGATTTTTAATGGCAATATCAACTGAATCTTTTATTGCTTCTTGTGATTTGATTGTAAAATTTTCAATATTCATCTTTTTTCTCCTTATATCTTTTATGTAGTGTGTTAGAATAAGAAAAATCAAGTATGTATATAAAAATTATTTTGGTAATTGTGCTTTTATGGCTTCTATTCCTTTTCTTGTGCTCATTATTACTGCATATTCATTATCAATATACAAGCCTTTATCATTTGGCCATGGTGTATCAACGGTTCTTAAATAATTGTATAAATCTGGAGTTAGTTCTCGTATCTGTGATGAACCATAAAATAAAGTATTTGGAGCATAAAAATTAAACATTCCTGATGGAATATGACGAACTATAAATGAGCGTTCGAGTATGTATGGTGTTGTTTTATCAAACTTATTATAATAATATTTTGGTCTTAAAGATATCTCATCTGTTAAAATTGGAGTTAAAGGAAGAATTTTGGATTTTTCTTCTATTCTTGAACTCATGCGCATTACAAGATTGGTTTCTGATATTTTGCCTAGGTGCCATACTTTTTGAGCATATATACTTTCATTTATTGAAAGCACAAGATAAATTAAACCAAATAAATAACCAAAATTTCGCCATATTGTTTTTTGCATTAACAATATAGCTATTGAACCAGCGTATAAAAAATTTAATCCATAAAAGTTAACTCTTGGCATTAGGGCTGTTTCATTTATATTAGATGTTAGAACAGAACTTAAAATTGTTGCACCACAAATTATAAACCAAAAGATAATATTTCTTATATTCTTTATTGTTGACGATAAAGCTAGTATAACTATTATCCCCCCTGTTAGCTTTAGCATACGAGGAAAGAAAGGTATTGTTGTCCATAATTGAGAGAAAAATAATTTTATAAATTCTGGAATTTTTCTTATTATATCATTTATGCTATTTAATTCCATATTGTAATAATTTGACATTATTAAGTGATAATGGGCTAGAACAATTAATAATAATTTGAAAATAGCAAGCGATAATATGATAATACTAAATGATTTTAGTACTTTTCTTATATTTGTTTCTTTTAGTATTATTTGGCGTACAAAAAATACTATAAATATCATCTCCATTGTACTTGGATATACACCAAGGGCTAATATGAAAAACAATAGAGCTATAATTTTAGGTAATATTTTTTCTTTTTCTATTAAAATTAATCCTCCAACAACTAGAGGTATTGCTGAAAAATTGCCTAAAATATTTATTGGAAAATATAACCACCCTAATATAAATGGAGTAGCAGTAAAGGAAATTGATACAATAAACGCAGATAATAACTTATTGATATTCCAATATTTGGCTAACAGAACAGCTCCTATTGAAAGCAAAATAAATGAAACAAAATTATTTAGGATTGGAAATATATGACCTGAAAATAAAAGTACATTTAATATAAATTTGCCAAACCTTGCTTCAAACATGCCTGTTGATAGGCTTAGGACTTGGGTTGTTCCTTTAACCCAATCCCAATCATGATTTCCAATAAAAAAAGTAGTTGTGTAATATAGAAAAATAATATTTAGCGTAATAAATACACTAAAAAATAAATACATATTATTTTTTAATAATTGTTTCATTTTAACCTTAAAACCACAACTTAATATTTACTATTGTAAATTATTTTTTATAACCCTTTTTGTAAAGTTTTTTTGTTAATTAATTCAATGTAAAAAATAATTGGACATGGGGAGAAAAACAAAAAAAATATTGAAAAAAAATACTTTCGGTTTAGGATTTGATTGTTTTTATTTAATTAATTATTGGTAAGATGTGATATGGAACAAGTTGAAGAACAAAAGAAAGAAGAATCTTTAGGCGAAACACTAAAAACTGTATTTTGGGCTATTATTATTGCGATAACAATTCGTACTTTTTTGTTTGAGCCTTATAAAATACCTTCTGGTTCGATGTACCCTACCCTTCAAGTTGGTGATTTTTTATTTATTTCAAAATATACTTATGGATATTCTAGACATTCTTTTCCTTTTAGTTTCCCTACATTTAAAGGAAGAATTTGGGAAGATTTACCTGAGCGTGGTGATGTTGTTGTTTTTAAATATCCAGGGGATAACAAGACTGATTACATTAAGAGAATTGTGGGGATGCCTGGTGATAGAATTCAAGTTATTGATGGAAGGCTTCACATTAATGGAAAAGCAACAAAGCGTGAATACGTTGGTAAATATTTAATTGATGAATATGTTATTTTGCCTATTGAATTTACTGAATATAAAGAGACAATGCCTGAAGGAAAATCATATAATATTCTTGAACTTAATGACAATATGAGAGTTGTAGATAACACTGTTGAGTTTATTATACCTCAAGGACATTATTTTATGATGGGTGATAATCGTGATAATTCCAACGACTCTCGTAAAGATGTCGGTTTTGTTCCTTTAGAGAACATTGAAGGAAAAGCTAGATTTTTATTCTACTCTCATGATAGTTCATCTGTTTGGTATAACCCTATTAGTTGGCTGAAAGCTATTAGGTGGAAAAGATTGTTTAGTAAAATAGAATAAGAAAAAGCACCATATGGTGCTTTTTTTTTATAAATAGGCTTGATTTTTTTATTTTTTGAGTTATTGCTATTGCGGTATTTATGTTATTATTAAACCTTACAATTATGAATGAAATTAGAGAAGATATCCAAAGTTATGAGGATAACTTTTGGTATTGTTTTTGGACACTTATTGTCTCGACAGTTGTGTTTGCATTTGCTGACTGCTCAAAATTAGCTCTTTTAACATTGTTTCTTGCAATTTTTGTTCTTATTATCGAAAAGCTTATTCGGATTGCTGATTTATGTTTTTTAGAACAAGATTTTTCAACAACTCAATGTTTATGGCGAGTTACTTTTAACATGGTCATATTATTTGGATGTTTTTACGTTTTATATGATTTGATTATCGTACACAAATATGGTTATCCAATCTATATTGAATTTAAAAACGAAATTATTGAACTAATTGGACGCCTTGATATTTGGGCGTCTTTTTTTTAATAATGTGGAGGTGGAGTTTCTTGGTCTTGAGGTTTTACGGTGTTAGTTGCGTTTCTTATGGCTTCGGTTAAATAATGATTTTGTTTTTGCAAAAATGCAATATCCTTGCCCTGCTTTATTATTACATCATTTAAATCATCAACAATTCTTTCCAAATTTGATATTGCCATTTCTATTTCTATAAAGCGTTCTTCTGTGTTTTGCATATTTATCTCTTTTAGTTGCTTATTAAATTTTTTAAATCTTCTTTTATTTTTGTTAGTCCAATAATTGCATTATTTACTGTTTCTTCTATAGATACTTGAGATGTTTCTTTTAAATTTTCTATATCTGCAAAAATATCCTTTTGAATTTCGCTACCTAAGATATCTTTTATTGTTCTATTTTTAAATAATTTTTGCACGCCTTCTATTGTATAGCGACGTTCATATAGTAGCTCTTTTATTAGCTCTAATATTGCTACATCATCAGGACGATAATAACGACGAGAACTTTTGGTTTTCATCGGTTTTATTTGAGTAAATTTTGTTTCCCAAAATCGTAATACATGCGGAGCTATGCCTAAATCCTCTGTAACTTCGGCAATGCTTCTAAATGCTGATTTTGATTTATTTACTCCCATTTTAACCTCTTTTATTTAAAAAAAGGCACTAATTTTAGTGCCTTTATTACATTTTATACTACTATTTCTTATTTACAGCTGTTTTTAATGTTTGTGATGGACGGAAAGAAATAACTGTACGTGGTGTAATTTCTGCTTCTACACCTGTTTTAGGATTGCGACCAACACGAGCATTTTTGTGTTTTAATAAAAATGAACCAAATGTAGATATTTTAACATCACGACCGGCGGTTAATTCACCTCTAATTTCGTCTACAACCATATCCAAAATATCTCCGGCATCTTTGCGTGATAAACCAATTTCTTCACATATAGAATCTGCTATATCAGCACGAGTAATAGTCGTCATTTTTCACCTTTCCTATAATAAATATTTGTTATTAGCTAAAGAATAACCCCTTTTTGGTATTATTCAATATCAAAAAGAGGTTATACATATTTTTTTATATTAAAATCTTATGAGTAAACCACCCCATGTAAACCCTGCTCCCATTGCAGGTATTAATACTAAATCACCTGATTTAATTGTACCATTGGCAACAGACTCTGATATAGCCATAGGAATTGAGGCAGCTGAAGTATTTCCATGATGATCAACAGTTACAATTACCTTTTCGGTTGGAATGTTTAACTTTTGACCAACGCCTGAAATTATACGAATGTTTGCTTGGTGTGGTAGTAACCAATCAATTTCATCTGTGGTTACGTTTGCTTGTTCTAATACTGCATAGCTTGCTTCACACATTGCTCCCACTGCATATTTAAACACCTCTTTACCGTTCATATGAACATAACCTGCTGTTTGTGTTGTTGAAACACCACCACTTGTACCTAAACTATCGTATTGGGTACCATCTGCGTATATTTTTGTAGCAAGCACACCATAATCTGATGCTGTTCCATCACCTTCTGAAGCTTGAACAATAGCAGCTCCCGAACCATCTCCAAATAAAACACAGGTGTTTCTATCTGTCCAATCGATAACTCTTGACATTGTTTCTACACCGATAACTGCTGCTGTCTTTATTTGACCTAGGCGAATCATATTATCTACCATTGTTAAAGCATATACGAAACCAGAACATGCAGCTCCGATATCAAAAGTAGGTGTTCCAGATTTTACACCCAATTTACCAGCAATACGAGCTGATACAGTTGGAGCACAGTGGTCTGGTGTTAGTGTTGCAACAACAATTACATCTAAATCATCTTTTGTGATGTTAGCATTCTTCATTGCCATTTCTAATGCTTTTAAGGCTAAATCTGAAGATACTTCATCTTCTGCTGCAATATGGCGACTTTTTATACCTGTACGAGTACTAATCCACTCATCATTGGTATCTACCATTTTAGATAAATCGTCATTTGTTAAAACTTTGGCTGGAAGGTAATGTCCACAGCCAATAATTTTTGTTCTAATACACTTCATAGCATGCTTCCTGTGATAGTTCATCCAAATCAATATTTTCTAGCTCTTTACGAATCGCACTAACAAAGTCTTTTCTAACTAATTTAGCAGCATTCTCAACAGCTATTGAAAAGCCAAACGCATCTGTTCCGCCGTGGCTTTTTACAGATAATCCATTTAAGCCTACAAACATTGCTCCATTATATAGTCTTGGGTCCATTTTAGATTTTAACTTCTTCATGGCTCCTAACATAAATGGGATACCTAGTTTAGCCAAGAATGATTTTTTTATTACTTCCTTAAACATACGCATTATTAAAACAAAAGTTCCTTCTATTGTTTTTAATGCGATATTACCGCTAAAACCATCTGCTACAACAACATCGGCTTTATCTTTTGGAATGTCATGTGGCTCTATATAACCTATAAAATTCATATTCAAATGAGTGTTTTTAATGATATGGGCAGCAACATGTATCTCATCTTTGCCCTTCATTTCTTCAGCACCGATATTCATTAATGCGACTCTAGGATTTTCAAAACCTAATGCGTGTTTTGCAAATATATTACCCATTATAGCAAATTCTGCTAGATTTATACCACTACATTCTGTATTGGCTCCTAAATCTAACATTACATATTTGCCATTTTGATGAGGCATTATGCTTATAATCGCTGGACGATGAATTTTTTGGATGGTTTTTAATAACATTTTAGAAATAGCCATCAATGCACCCGTATTACCAGCAGAAACAACAGCTTGTGCTTCTCCTTTTTTAACAGCTTCAACAGCTTGGTACATGCTTGTAGCACGATTACGGATTACATGTGATGGCTTATCTTCATTATGAACAAATTCTTCTGTATGAAAAACCTGACACACCTCTTTCAAAGACGGAAATTTTTCCATCTCTTCTGTTACTTTTTTCTCATCCCCGTACACTAAGAATCGAATATCAGGATTTCTTTTGTGTGCGAGGCTTAAGCCCTCTATTACTACTTTGGGGGAATTGTCCCCCCCCATAGCATCTATCGACATGACCAGATTATTCGTAGACAAAACCTGCTCCATAAAAATAAGTTAGATAATTACTCTTCGTTATTTGCCTTTTGAGCAACAACTTCTTTACCGTCATAGTATCCACATTTAGGGCATACGTTATGAGGTCTCTTCAACTCACCGCAGTTTGGGCATTCATGATAAGCGTTTGGTGTTAACGCATCATGAGAACGACGCATATTGCGACGAGATTGTGATGTTTTCTTCTTTGGTGTAGCCATTTCCTTATCTCTTTATAAAATTATTTGACACAAAAAACCCGTGCGAAACTTTCAAAAAAAGTATACAACAACGGATACTAGACTTGCTTTTATATAAAAAAAATGTATTTGGCAAGCATTTTTTTATATATTTTCATTATATTTTAGAAATAGTAAATGTTTTAATGAAATAAAATTATCTAACTTATTGTATTTGCATAAATTACACTTATAGACTATTTCTTTTTTAATTTCTCTAAAACAGCAAAAGGATTATTGCGGATTGGTGAGGCGTCTTCTATAACCTCGTCAAACACCTCCCCTTCTTTTCTTGGGTAGTCATCTAATACTAATGCTAGTTGCTCGATGGCTATATCTGCTAGATTTATCTCTCCATTTGTAATTATATCAGGGATATCTGCCATTATATCATCATCTTGCTCTTTTATTTCTTCATATGTAGCATTGGTATCATAAGTGATTTTAAAATCGGCTTGATGTAATTTATCAAACTCATCTAAACTTATAACGCTTATCAGTCCGATATTGGCTTTAACATCACCCCACACGTCTAGTATGCCTCTTTTTTTATAAAACTTTAGCCATATGTTTACTTCAAAACTTTTAATAGATGGGACTTGCAAAACATCTGTTAGGAATTCTAACTGGTCTTTATCTGCTATTAATGTATATTTTTGTTCACCTTGACCTAAATCTTCAATTTTCAGGGGATAAGAAAAATCTTTTTGCATACTTTTATCCTTAATAGTGTATGATTATATTTATCAATTATATAATGTTAAGGATAAATATATGTCAACACACAATATTGTTTTTTCGACTCTTATGGGAATTTTATTTTTGAGTGCATGCTCGACTGATATTTTTAACCAAACAGAAGGTAATATGCCTAGTAAAGATGATATTTTGAGCATCAAACAAGGAATGAGCCAAGAAAAAGTGCGCACAATTTTAGGTTCTCCTAGTGCTATTTCTAGTCTTGATCACAGAACTTGGATATATATGAATTCAACAATGAAAAAAATGGCTTTTCTTGAACCTGAAGAGTTAGATAGAAATATTGTTGTGATAGAATTTGATTTTGATGGCAAAGTAAAGAAAATGCTTCAATTAAATAAAGAAAATGGCAAAAACATCACTATTTCAAAAGATGAAACACCTGTTATGGGCACAGATGAGACATTTATGGAAAAATATTTTGGCGGTGTAGGATATATGCCAATTGAAGCCACAAAAGAAAATAATGGATTATAAATAATTAGTAGTCTTTTTGTTTAAGAAGGGAGTTTATCCCTTCTTTTTTTTATTTTGCTTGATTTTTTTTATATTTTGAAATAGAAGGAAGTTTCTTTGTTATTTTTATATAAAATTTATAATTATGGTATATTTAACGTTTATTCACCAAGCCCAATTAGGAAGCGACTTTAAAGTTCCACCAGGTACGGCGGAGGGAATTTTTTTGCTCTCAAAGATGTTAACTGTAAAATTTGGAATACCTCAACAGGTGTATTGTCAAGAACATTTTGGCAGCAAGGTTAATGCTAAAATTTCCAATTTAGCTTTTCATGTTAATAATATTGTTCCAACTACCGCTTTAAATGAGGGGGCATCTAAAAGAGAGACTTCAGCTTTTTTTGATTTTATTTTAGGGGAAGCTGATTACTGTGGGTTTAAACACATTGTTATTGTTTGCTCTAGTCAGGTTATGGATAATATTTTTATTAAACATCCACCTATGGGTAGTAGTTGTACGATATCCGGAAATAGATGGAACAACATTTTGATTGACTACTCATCTTTGTGGTTACCTTTAAAATCTAATGACCAAACAGATGATGACTTGAGACTCATTACAGACTATCTGTTTAACGGCAAGTGTTCTTTGAGTGAAAAAGAATTAATTAATCAAACCTCTATTAGTGCTCGCTTTTCTGAATATAGTGCTTAAAAATTGGCTCTTTAGTACTGAATACTAAAGAGTCTTTTTTATCCTTTAATTGATGCTATCAAGATGGTCAAGTTGGTGATAAACAATTTTACAGATATAGCCAATAAAACCATACCAAAAAACTTTTTTAATACATATATTGTTGTTGTGCTTAAATATTTTTTCAACAACTTAGATAATCTTATAGTTAAATATATTGTTACGCAGTTTAGCAACACTGCTAGCAACACATTAAAATCTGCATATTGAGAACGAATCGATAACAACGTAGTAAGCACCCCTGCCCCCACAAACAATGGAAATACTACTGGGACAAATGTTGCATCACTTGATATATCCGTTCCTTCGCAAAATAAATTAATATCGAGTATCATCTCTAGGCTTATTAAGAAAATAATTAAAGCACCAGCTATTGCAAATGATGATATATCTAATCCGAACAGATGTAAAAAAGCCTCACCAGCATAAAAGAAGCTTATCATCAATATAAGAGAGTACAAAAATGCACGTCTTGCGCTTATATGTATTCCTTTATTTTGGATATTTAGCACTATTGGTAAATTTCCCGGTACATCACAAATTGCCAATAATACCACATATGCTCCTATTAATTCTTTTAAGTTAAATTCTGTTAAGAATGACATATTTACCCCTTTTCTTTATGCGTTTACATTGGTAATATATGAAGATATTCATTGATGTAAAGAGAGTTTTTTAGTTTTGCAACGAGATTTTTTTGTTAAATATTAGTTAGTTACGTTAATTTTTTATAGACATTAAAAAAAAATATATAAAAATAAAAAAAAATGCTTGCATTTATATTTTTTTAGCATATAAATGTTCTTGCTTGCGGTAGCTTGGCTTACCAAATTGAGTTGGGGCGTCGCCAAGTGGTAAGGCATCGGCTTTTGGTGCCGACATTCGTTGGTTCGAATCCAGCCGCCCCAGCCACAGTTCAAAAGTCGTCAGAAATGGCGACTTTTTTGCGTCGCTACGGAAGATTTTATCTTCCTACTTACGCGAACAACTAACCTTTGCTTTGGGTAAACCCTCGCAAAGCTAAGAGAAGTTTGTTATTTTACAAGCACTTAAGCTAATTCGAAGATGAATATATTTTGAAGTCTTGTTTTACAACATCTTCGAACTTGCTTCTATATTTTTCAATAGCTTAGCTAATTTTAGCCTTTTGAGCATAAAAATGAACCTCTGCAAATTTTTACAAAGGTTGAACTTGTAACATAGCTATGTGAAAGGTTGGATTGATAATAAAATTTTTATTGACATTACATATAAATAATAATATGGGATTTATACATTTTTATAACTTATATATTATTAACCATTTAATTCTTTTATTATGGCCAACAAACACTACAATGGCAAAGAGCCATACGAAATTCCTGCATCTGAATATGATAAGCAGGCAGAACTTTGGCGTGAGAATGGTGGTAATATTCGTGACGATGAACCACATGGTGGAGCTGACTATCCTCATTCTCATTGGTATGATGGTGACAACAAAAATGAAGATTTTGTTGTTGTTAAGGCTGATGATTCATCAGAAGAAGATGATGATTAAGTTTTCTTGAAATCATTATTAAGTCGTCAGAAATGGCGACTTTTTTGTTATTTTCAAACACTTGCCAGTTCGAAGATGAATATATTTTGAAGGCTAGTTTTACAACATCTTCGAAACTTTTACGACAAGTTATTTATTATTAAATACATTTGTTAATAATATTTGTTAATTGATTAATAATTAAACGTTTACAAATATAATTAGCTTGTATATTATTGCGGATATAAATTATAGGTTTGTAGAGTTAATTATTGATATGATAAAGATAGCTAGCAATAACTTCACACTTTTTAATGTTAATAATATTTGAAATATAATATTGATGGTGTGAAATACTATATTATCGTATTAAATTAAAAACAAAAAAAGAATTGTAAAATGTAGCTAATATAAAGGTGATAAAATATGTCTTTAAAAGTTTTTGAGGGATTTGCTGGATATGGTGGAGGAAGTTTTGCATTTAAAAAACTTATGAAAATGTATCCAAATTACAATTTTGAAGTGGTTGGATATTCTGAAATAGACAAATATGCATCAGACTTATTTGATTTAAACCATCGTGATAATAATGGTAATCCTATAAAAAACTATGGAGATATTACACAAATAAATCCACATGATTTACCTGATTTTGATTTATTTACAGGAGGCTTCCCTTGTCAACCTTTTTCCACTGCAGGTATGCAACAAGGCGAAAAAGATCAATATGGAAGAGGAACTTTGTTTCATCATATAGTTAGGATATGTGCTCATAAAAAACCTAAATATATTTTACTAGAAAATGTTAAGGGTTTTTTAAACAAAAAATTTGAACCAACACGAAAATTAATGGAGCAAATGTTAAGAGAAATTGGATATGTAGCTGATATAAATAATCCAGAAGAATCACCTTTAAAATGTGCAGTACTAAATAGCAAAGATTATGGAATTCCTCAAAATAGAGAAAGAGTATGGATGTTTGCTAGGCTTGGGGGGTTACCAAAAGATTTTTCCATGAAACCAGAAGAGTGTCCAAATACGCTTAGATTGGGGGATTTTCTTGATCCTGCTGGCTTTGTCCCTAAAAATATGTATTTAACTGACAAGCAAATAGCACATTTAAGAGAAAAACATCATATTGCTTCTTTTGAGGTGGATAAAGCATTATGCTTTGATGTATATAATAAAAAAATAAAAAAAGATGGATACTCTATTACGCTAACTATGCCTGAACATAATAGTATTAGAGTTGTCGAACCTCACATTGGGCGTCAAGTTGTCAGAAAAATGTCCGTAACTGAACAATTTAGATTGATGGGATTGGAAGGGTTAAAGAGAAATGGAAAAAATCCTGATATAGTTTTTGGAAATCAATCATATACACAATTATCAAAGCGTGCTGGAAATGGATGGGATGTCAATGTAGTCAAAATAATATTAAATCATATTATTAATCAATTAGTATCAATGGGGGATAATGTTTTTGAAGAGAAAAAGAATGACAAAAATAAAGTTTAAAATAGATGAAAAATCACTATTTTTTGGAATATATAATGACTATATCAGTGGGCAAACACCTACTGTTAGTACTCCTTTAAACCAAAGTACTAATCCAACTAAATGGAAAAAAGATGTATTGTCTTTGTGTAATAAAAATTTGCATTTAAATAAAATACCACCAATGCTACTAAAAAAATGCACCCGCAATACAACGTCCCAAGCAAAAACAAAAGTTGATTATATATTTGTTTTTAACAATTTAAAATTGGATGGAAAGCCATTGAATTGTAAACATTCTTTTGCTTTTTATATAAAAGAAGAAATTGATGAATTCATAAAAAGTAAAACAAAGGGTAAAATGGTAAAAAACACTCATTTAGGACGAAAGAAATTACATTATCCTCAAACCCTGAAATATAAAACAGATGGATTAAATATAGATAATCATAGTGTATTAGAGGATATAATTAAGCAAAATGGTGGATTTGCATATATTGTTAGAGGATTTGAATGTGATTTAGAAGATAAATCATTAAATTTTATTACATCTATTGTTGGTTTAGAAGGAATATTCCTATCTTCAGTATTTAAAAAACAAAAAGGAGTTGGTAAAAAATTACTACTAAAAGAAATAAATATTGCCGCTCAAGATTTACCTCATATAGATATTGCACATCTTATTGATTCTGACTATAGAAGTTGCTCAAATAGTATTGATTTTGATAAAATTAATAAATCAAGAATTGAAAATGGAAAACTTGGTGAAAAAATTATATTCAATTATATTTCAGAAACCTTTAAGAGTGCTACAGATATTTATCATACAAGTATAGATTTTCCAACATCTCCATATGACATTGAATTTTATTTGGATGGTGTAAAAAAATATGTAGAAGTAAAATCAACATCAAGCGTGAAAAAAATATTTAACATGTCCTGCAGCGAAATAAAATTTATGAATTCTTATAAGGAGGACTATATATTGTATTTAGTTACTGACGTGAAGAATGAATTTCCTAAAATAGAAATGTTTAGTCATGATAAAATTAAAAAATTAAAAAAAGAATATCCAACAACAAGATTTTATGCATAAAAATAGCTATTAAAACTCTTAATTTCTGACTGCAAACTTAATGCTAAAGTACTTGAATATAAAGTAAAAGCACCTTTTGATAAGTTTATTCAATACAACAATCCAACACAATGGTTTAAGGACCCTACTTCTGATATAGAGACTTATACTAATATTGCAGATGAAATGAAATTGGTTAAAGAACAGGTTTTACTAAAATGACTTATGAATCATTTATGTTTCATATTTAAATCTACAATCAATGTATTTATAAATTTTCCAACTATTTCCAACAAAAAAGAATATTCACTATTAAAATACTCAAGAACATTCTCGTGTCCTTGAAATGTATTACCATTATCAAGTTTAGATTTATATTCTATTATTGGTTGGCATAAAACTTTGTTATTTCCCCAGTGTACATCATATAATAAAAATAAATTATCCTTATAATTTTCAGGATGATTTAAAGCATTTCTCATTGCTCTCATTTTAGTACAATGAGCATCTAATTCTTGAAAAATGTTATGTAATAAGTCTTTATTTATTGAAAAAAAGTTTTTATTTTTAATTTCTTTTAAACAATCTTTACAATAAGGATTTTTAGCTATATTAGTCTTGTGCTGATAATAAATTTTAAAAATAGTTAAGATATAAGTTACCATATTCTTATATTCAACAAAGAAACCATCTACACTTTCCTTTAAAAAAGGTATATTTGGTAATATTCTTACATTATATTCATATTCTTTTATATTTTGATTAACGCTTTCACATATATTTTGCCATTGATTATTCAAATAGTTATTTATTTTTGATATAGATGCTAATTCATACATAATACTATAAGTTAAAATCTTTAATTTTTCTTCTTTTCTATTTATCACTAGACCGAATGTATTGTCAAAAATAGGATTTCCTATTGAAAAGTCAAACTCTTTTGTAACATGGTTATAAGTATCATAATTCTCCTTTGTTTCCTCAATAACTCCCTTTCCAAATAAATTTTTATAAATTGCTTTATTTGTTATTGTAAGTGGTGGCAACCCTTTTTCTCCAACCTTATTTACTATACGTTCTCCATCAGAAAAAATATTAGCTAAATTCATTATTTGTACTTGAGTTGACTTAACATTTTGAGACATAAAGTAATTTCCTATTATTGTTAAAATTATACTTATTATCTAGGAATTTTATTTTGGAAACGCAAGAGATTAAGAGAATAAATTGCAAAAAATATTACTTTGCAACCAATAATAATTTACTCGCAAACTGCAAGTCATCTCCAGCCACATTTAACAAAGGACGAAAAATCGTCCTTTTTTCTTTATAAATCAAGCATTTGAATTGGTCCGTGTGAGATGTTTTGAAAATAGCTTATTTCGGGCATTTACACGGACCTGTTATAGCGTGTTTCCTTATTTTTCAAGCATTTATGCAATTTTAAGTCCTTACTCTACCAATTCTGCGGAAAGAAAACCACCACCCCCACGGCGGCATCTGTCGTTTTTCCCTATACCAAAACAAAACACATAAGTTTATTAAGGCTAGTGTGGATTAACCTTGAAGTTATTTAACTTGTTTATTCTCATTTAAATAATTTGAAGCTTCTTTGAAAAAGAACCTTGGTGACCAATTTTTTATTAAAGAATTTATATAAAATTCATCCAATAAAGCTATACTTGTTCCTAAAACACAAGGATCACCAGTTAAGCAAGATATTAACGTTGAAACAATATTTACAGATATTGTTTTTAATGCTCTTGCAGAATTTGTTTGCCAAAAAGATTGATGACTTTCAATACTATCTAAATATTCCTTAACATCAAAGCTATCAAAATCATTTTGTGAAACAGTTGCAATCCATTTACGAAATTTCTCAGAATTTGTTTTTTTTCTAAATTCTGGAATATCTTCTACTTTTAACACTCCAGAAGATAACAATTCTTCAAAATTTGGAATTTTTTCAAACTCAAATGTTTTATTGGTATAATTTTTTATTCTTTGGGTATACTTAAGATGCTCCAGTTGTTCTGTATTTAACAAATCAAGTGGGTAATTATCAATAGATGTGTACTGATAATACGAGATAAGGGCTAAATCCATATAATATTGAGCTATAGTGCCTATCTTTTCGCATTGACTTTTATCAAACTTATCCAGTTCTTGTTCATAAGCTAACCCAAGTTTAGCAAATAAATTATCTTTATAACCTTGATAAACAGACGACACTATTCTAGATGATACACCTTTAGGGTGGACATTGTATAATTTTGTAAGTTTCCTTGTTAAAGACCTATGGTATGATCTATCAAAACTATTGGAACTCCATTTTAAACCTGAACTTATAGAATCTTCTGGATTGCTATGCACTTCTGTAGTTAATGTTCCATATTGTAATGGGTGCAAACCTTGTATAGGATTTACGGAATGGGTAATCATTGATGTTGACAATAAAAAGCGTACTGCTTTTTGTTCAATAAGGTTATCAAATCCTTTTTTTCCAAAAACCCCTATCAAGTATGGAACGATAATATTTTCACCATAAACATCAAAACAAACGCTATCGTAATATAGTAACAATGAGCAAATATATGCTCTAATTTCTCTTTCCTCCTCTATATAATGCCGTGCTAAATATAGTTCATTATAACGATTATTTTTCACAAAATACTTACGCACAAATTGGTTAACCTTCTTATCATATATTGTTAACCTATCTAAACTATCTTCTTTTTTATCCATTATCATATCCATTATTGTCATTACTCTCTGTATTTAGGAATTTTAATTTGTAAACACAAGACCTCATGTTAAGAAATAAGAATCTTAGAATATCTACTTGCATCAGTATAAAATTTTACCTACATAAAAGATATAAATTTAACTGCTTATGAGGACTAGGACGATGATACAATTTCTACAACAGAATGCCGAATGGATAGAAGTTGTGAATTATGATGAAATTATATAGACACCGCAATTAGAATACATTATATTTTATTAAGGTTCTGACTGCAACAAATGGATTTATATTAATATGACGATGCCACTTTTTCATAGAATAGTAAATCAATGTTCGTTAAACATCACATTTAACGAAGATGTTTGTTCATCTAAATTTTCAATAAAAGATGCTATTCAAAAAATAAAACAACTTACTGATTCAAAAGGAATCACAAAACTATACGATAAAGGTTCTGTACTCCTAAAAATTTCTGAAGTTCAGATATTTGATGGCTATGCTTGTTTACTTATCTCCAAAATAGATAAAGAAACCGCTGACGTTGTTTATTCTGACATTGAAACTTTAAAACGAAGAGAAATTAAAAAGGCAAAAAATGAAGGTAATACAGTATGTTGTCATATACTTATATCATTAAATGCAGCATCATCTGTTAATTTAAATTACAATTGTGTGGTCGAGAGAGTTTACGGAATTGGTTTAATTTCTGATATAAAATCTTTTCTACAATATGTCTTCAGAGAGTACGTAACTTTTAATATTAATAATAAAAATATAGCTCCTAAATTAGAATTGATGGGAAGAGAATGCAAAACGGTAAGAGAAACTCTGTCGAACTGCATTTTATCAAAGGTCAAATTTTCTAAAAAACAAGAATTTATTCAAGGTATTGACCAATCTAATTATGTTTCTGTAGAAGAAAAATCTATACTTATAACCAGCAGACCTACTGGCTCGGACGCTATTAATTTATTATCTGATTTATTAACATTACATAAAGCTAATTATACTTCTGCTTGCATAACTATAATTGATGGAAAACAACAAAAAACAAATGAACTTTTTTTAGATTCAGGCGAAATTATCAATGGCAATAATAAACGGGACATAGATGATATTTTAGGAGAAGCATTTTTCAAACCAGAGAAAGTAGATGGTTTTGATGAAAAATTAGAAGTTGCTTATGCTTCTATACGACAAGATTTAGTACAAAAAATGTTTAATTTATTATAGAGGTATACCATGAAAAGATTTCCTTATATTCGTCAGTTGTTATCACCATTGTCATATCTGTTCGTTAAACATTCATGTTGCATTAGAGTCACTTGGGTATACTCGTTTGTTCTATCTTTTATAACTGTCTTCTCTCTATATTCAGTGTCTCATTATATTTCATATAGTAGATTTATACCTGATGCTTCTCAATTTTTAGGTCTTCTTTCAGGTTTTTACATAACTTCTCTTTCTATTTTAGCATCTAATGGAAATTCATACCTTGATGAAGAGCTACAAGGCGAACAGCCTAGTTTAGATGGTAAAGTATTAAACAGAAGAAAATTCTTGTGTCTACTTCTAGGATATCTTACATTTTCTTCAATTATTCTATTCTTATCTACGATGTTTGTCGACATATTTATGAAATTGTAT
Organism: Alphaproteobacteria bacterium; assembly: GCA_017465945.1. GTDB lineage: Bacteria > Pseudomonadota > Alphaproteobacteria > RF32 > CAG-239 > CAG-267. Next base: position 49,667 of record JAFTVD010000011.1, read on the forward strand.
AACGGTACAGCTCATCCTATCGAATTAGTGGAAACATACAAAAATTGTATAATATCATCTTTTTTAGTGATATATTACTGGTTGTTTTTTAGTTTGATTAATAATACTCTACTATGTATTCATTTTATTTTCATAAATTTACCAATTCATCAAGATAAATGAATAATACAAAATACTTGCATATTGGTTTATTTTATATTAGCTTCATTAGTATAAAGTATCTTCAATTTAATAGTTTATAAGGTGGTCTTATGATTGAAAAGGATATTATTTTAGAAAATAAGAACATAATAGAGCAAAATACTGGAGCAAAAACATGTATTTTGCTAGGAGATTCTTTGAAAATAATGAAAGGAATACGTGATAATTCCGTAGACTTAATATTTGCTGATCCACCTTATAACATAGGTAAAGATTTTGGAAATAATAAAGATAAGTGGTCTAATCCAGTGGATTATATAGAGTGGTGTAAACAGTGGATAAATGAGTGTATGAGGATTCTAAAAGATGATGGAACTATGTATTTCATGACAGCCACTCAATTTATGCCATATTTGGATGTATTCGCAATTGAAAATTATAATGTCTTATCTCGTATTATTTGGAGTTATGATAGTTCTGGCGTACAATCAAAAAAGATATTTGGATCATTATATGAACCTATATTGATGATAAATAAGAATAGTAAAAATCCTTATACTTTTAATTCTAACGATATTTTAATTGAAGCTAAAACTGGGGCTAAAAGAGGACTAATTGACTATAGAAAGAACCCACCACAACCTTATAATACTAAAAAAGTTCCAGGAAATGTCTGGGAATTTCCGAGAGTACGTTTTAAGATGGAAGAATATGAGAATCATCCAACACAAAAACCAGAGAAATTATTGGAACGGATTATTAAAACTTCAAGTAATGAAGGAGATATAGTTTTAGATCCTTTTGCAGGTTCTTTTACGACAATAGCTGTAGCTAATAAACTAAATAGATATGGTATTGGTATAGAATTAAACCCCGAGTACTATAAAATAGGTTTGCGGAGATTAAACATTACCTCAGAATTTAATGGAGAAAATTTGGAAAAAATTAAACAGAAAAAAACTAACAATAGATCCAAACGCTCATATCTAATAGATTGTCAAGGGATTTTACCACTATGCGAGAATTTATAGAAGATATTTTAAGAAAAGATTATCCAAATAATTTTGAGGATATTTTTAACAATAGCCCATTATTACAATATTTGGACTGTAAAATGGGGGCAATTTACGGAAATTCAAAAACAAGAAGAAGTTTAGCAAATATTTATGCTATATATTCCATCTTATATTTTTACAGTAACGACTTCTATAATCAAAAAGAGCTATACAAAAGATTTTCTGGGTATCCATATACTAAATTATTTGCATTTTGCAGACAACTCTATGGTGGTGAGAAATTACAAAATCACGCATTAAACAGTCGAGTTAATGGTGAATTTAAAAATAAAGAAAACAACAAAGACCTTATTATCATTGATAATGGCAAATATGCTTTACATATAGATTTCTTATATGTAAAAGATATAGATATTTCAAAAACAGCAATTGCAATAATTCAAAAATATATACAACTATTACAAGAAAAAGACTATGCTTTCGTAAAGGATTTAGAAGAATTAAAAATATTAGAAACTCAAAGTTCAAAATTAGAAAAATTAATTACTATGCTTACTGAAAAATCAGAAGCTAGAGTCTTTGAAATAATTTCCTATGCTATCTTAAAAAATCATTATAAAGGGATACAAATATATTGGGGATATTCACCTGAACAATTACAGCAAGAAACATTGACTCTTTATAAAACAGGTAGAACTAATGCTAATGATGGTGGAATAGATTTTGTTATGAAACCATTGGGAAGATTTTTTCAAGTAACTGAAGTATTAGAAAACTATGATAAATATTTGTTGGATATTGATAAAGTAATGCACTTTCCAATAACGTTTGTTGTAAAAACATTCAAAACAAAAATTTCTATTGAACAAGATTTAGATAATTATATCCAAGCTAAATCTGGAGGAATGGAGATAATTATCAAACGATATAAACATGCTATAGAAGAAATCATTACAATTAACGAACTAAAAGAATGGATGAGGGATTTATCTAATGATGATATCAATTCTGTCATTAATGATATTGAAATGTATTACAAATTAGAAATGAATCTTATGTAACTTTTATAACATGCTAATTAAATATCTTACAGAATCAAGATAATAGTTGCAAAAATGAAACTATTATTTGCCTTGCATTTTTTTCGTCATACAATGCGGTGGTGCTGTTTTGTGCATCATTTATCATAAAAAATCAATTTCCGCACTCAAAACTCAGGAAAACGAAGGCAACCAATGTTATTTATTTGCTTCATCAATAAGTTTTTCAAAAATGATGTGAGCGTTTGTATAAGTGCTATTATAGTCTTTTAGCTTCAATGATTTAGCATTCTTAATAGCTTTGGGTAAATCATCACCTACAATATTGAAAATATTTTCAGCACTTTTGAATTTATCCAAGTCAACAAAGTTCTGATTATAATGCGTATTGATTTCTTTCATCGTCTCACGGCAACATTGCTCTGAACTGGTAAAGCCTTGTGCAGTTGGTTTAATATGCAGTAACAGCCAATATTCATAACAAGGATTGTTATATATCGTTGCCATTACTTCCGATTTTTCATTTTTAGAGATAATTTCAGATATGTCCTCGATTTTATTATTGTCTTTATCAAAGCAAGCAATTACTTTAAATCCTCCGCCATAAATAGCTTGTTGTTCAATTTCATCAGCTTTATCCAAAGCACTTTTTTGAACTGATTTTGCATCATTTCCTTTTTTAGCCTTTTCACTTTTAATAACTACATTTTGGTTATTATATTGATTACGGAATCCATCTATATAGTTTTGCATTGACTTAGCATCTTCGCAAATGAAATAATAGAGCTTATAAGGGAGTTTCCGCTGAATTTTTTCATTTGATTTTCTAGCCATTATTTCTCTCCCAAAAAGGAACAGCTCCATATATTCCTTCCATATATGCATTATAAAAAGCTGCATTCTTTCTGTTTAGATTTTTAAAGTCACTCAATGAGTATAAATCAGAATAGAAACCTTTGTTTAGTTCTTTACTTGTTAGCCATATCTGGTCTCTTGATAAATGTTCACCATCCATCAAATAATGTGCGTGTGACATAAAGATAAGTTGTGCCTTATTTTTATTGACATTAGGATCATTAAACAATGAAATAAGATTCTTAACTAAATAAGGATGTAAAGAATCGTCTAATTCATCAACAACAAAAACTTTACCTTTTTTAAGAGCATCTAATAAATAACCTGATAAAGTCAAAAATCTTTTTGTACCTAAAGATTCTATACTATTGAAATCAAAAGACTTTATTTTTCCATCTTCTGTTTTATGAAAACTTTTTGCTTCTAAAGCTTTTCCTTTACCGTGAGCTAGTATATTTAATAAAGTGGCTCTTAATTTATCGTTTATTTTTTCTTTTTCAGCAATAATCTCTTCAATAGGAGTTTCTTTTACGGAAATATCTTCCAATCCTAAATCTGCTTTCTTCATCAATTTGATAATATCAGCCCCATCGCCTTCAAGTATTTTCGTTAGAGAAAAACTATCATTCATTCTGCGAGTATCTCTAATTGACAATGTTTGAGTTATCCAATTATAAACATCTAAAACCTCTTTAACAGTGCATTTCCTATTATTTACTATTTCTGAAAGAAATAAGCGATTGTCCAATGTTTCATTAGACCACGATTGCAAGATACCTTTTGATTTTTCAAACTCAATTTTACCATTAATATTACTTCTCTCAAAAATTCTGTTAGGCTTTGCTGATCCTTCAATAGCAATAGGATAATAGTATAAACTTTCTTTTTGAACAATATTTTTTAGAATACTAACTTCATATTCAAATAAATTGCTTTCAACAATAAATTGAATTCTTAGCGAAATAGGCTTATCCGATGTTTCATCAGAAAAGGCGTAAAATTCTTGAGGAAATTCATCACCAACAACTGACTTAGCACTTTGTTCAACAAGAAATTTCAAAAAAGTAAGAGCTAGAATAATATTTGATTTTCCAGAAGCATTTGCACCAAATATACCCGCTGTTCGATATAATTGTGGAACTTTTTTCAAATTTGTAATGATAGTATTTGGGTTTGATCCATTTTGTGATAAAGGCTCCATAGAAAAGTTTGCTTCTTCTTTAAAACTTCTAAAGTTGCTAAATTTGAACTCAACTAACATTTTAACCCTTTCTGTGTTAAATTTTTACAAAGAATATGGTATAATCTATATCACTTTTCTCTAAAAGTCAATACTTTAAGCAAAAAATATACCAATATAATTATTATCTCGTCATACAATGCGGTGGTGCTGTTTTGTGCATCATTTACCGTGAAAAATCAATTTCCGCACTCAAAACGCAGGGAAACGAAGGCAAACGATATATGCAACTCAATACAAAACGCACACCGACGACATTCAGACCACCGCATTAATTTTTGTAAATTTGAATTAACAAAATCCACGGAAATGAAGTTTTTGTAAAATAGAATTTACACTTTTAGCAAATAAAATTCCACAAAGCCTAAAAATAACTTATTGACAAGGAGTTAGCTGCTAATATATGGTGATGGAAAGTGCTAATGTTAACTGCTAATATTTGACAGCAAACAGCATATAGCAAGAAGGTCGCTTAATATTGATAAACGACTGAAAAATGTTGGGGCGTCGCCAAGTGGTAAGGCATCGGCTTTTGGTGCCGACATTCGTTGGTTCGAATCCAGCCGCCCCAGCCAATTTGAACAGGCTTGTGATTTTAGGTCGCAAGCCTTTGTTTTTACTTGATTTTTTGCGGTTCGAATTGATGAGTTTTGAAGGTTTGAAAAATCGCTCGAAATTCCGCTGAAAGCCTTATCCGACAAGGGTTCGCA
>JAFTVD010000012.1 GCA_017465945.1 Alphaproteobacteria bacterium
TAAAAAGCTTAGGAAGATGGATTATATTATTAAATTAGGTGCAGATGTTAATGTTAGGCACGAGTTTGGGTATTCTGTTTTAGGTTTGGCAAAATTAATTCAAAATGAAGATGTTATCAAGTTTTTTGAAGAAAGAGGGGCTGAAGATATTGGTTTTGATAGTATAAAAGCTGAAGAGTTTTTTAAAAGTGCTAGTGTTGAAGAAATAAACAAAGTTTTGAAAGTATTGCCAGATGGGTATAAGCTTAATTGTTGTGTTGATTTAAGTAAAAGAGATTTAACAGAGTTGCCTGATTTTTCAAAGGTTGTTATTAAAGGGGATTTTTATTGTGGTGTAAATCAGCTTGAAAGTTTAGAGGGAGCACCAAGAGAGGTTACAGGAGTTTTTTATTGTTATGGTAATCAACTTACAACATTAGAGGGAGCTCCAAGTATAGTTGGAGGGGATTTTGATTGTCATAATAATCAGCTTACAAGTTTAAAGGGAGCACCAAGCGAAGTTGGTGAGGATTTTGATTGTTATGGTAATCAGCTTATAAGTTTAGAGGGATCTCCAAGTATAGTTGGAAGGGGTTTTTATTGTTTTGATAATCAGCTTATAAGTTTAGAGGGATCTCCAAGTATAGTTGGAAGGGGTTTTTATTGTTATGATAATCCGTTGAAAAGTTATAAAGGAAAACCTGATAAAATTGGTGGAAAGTTTGTAGCACCTGATATTGAGCAAATAAATAATATTAATGGTGGTAATAGTAGGTAGAGGAGATAAGTTTGACGGGATTATTGCTTTTGTTTGATTAATTTTTTTAGTTTTTTTGGGGAACTATTTTTATTTAGTTCCTTTTCTTTTAAGGGGGATTTTAATTTTAGGGGGCGCTCTATTTTTTCTTTTAAGGCAAGACGGCGAAGTCTTTTTAAGTCGTAAAGGGCGGAAGTTAAAATTTTATCATCAATTTTTTTATTGATAGATTTTATGCCTGCTCTTTTGGCTAGCATATCAGTTGAATCTTTGATAGTGATTTTACCTAAATCTTGCTGTTCTTTGATTAGTTTTATGGTTTTTTGTTCAAAAGTTTCTTTTGGGGTATCTTCATCTTTTGAATCATATATCTCGGTTATGGCATTGTATAGGCGGGATAATGTTTGTGATTGATGAAGATTTTCCATGTTACTCCTTATGATAAATTAACATTAATGATGTATCGGGTAGTACATACGGGGTTACGGTTAAATTCTTTTTATTTTTTAGTTTTAAGTTAAATGGTGTCATTGATGTAATATGAGATATCATCTTTTCTCTAAAAGACAACCAGTCATCTAGTTCGGGTAGATAATCCTTTTGTATGTCTAGTACATCTTTTAGGCTTAGTTGGGAAGATAAATTTTCTGGATTTATTTTCCACAAATTGATGTAGGCTGTGTTACAAGTTTTTAGTTTTAGGTTTGGTTGGAAGATTATGATAGAATCGGCGATATTGTTTAAGATTGCTTGTTGTACAGTTGTTAGGTCATCAAGCTTACGAGTGGTTGCTAAATCGTCGGTTATATCTTCATAGGCAATTAGTGTTCCATCTGAGTGAGGGGCACGAATGCGTTTGAATGTTCTTCCATCTGGTATATATAATAAGTCTTCTCGTGGCTCATTTAAACCCTCGAAGGCTTTATTTTCTTCTTCTTTATAAAGTTTGAAGTCTGGAACTTCAGGTAGGGTCTTTTGTTGTCTTATTTTATCTAAAAATAAGTTATAATGAGGGGCGAGGTCTGTGAAATTTTGAGGGAGATTCCACAATTTTATGAAAGCAGAATTTGAGAATATGATTTTATGTTCTTGATTTATAATGCAAAAGGCTGTGTCTAATGTGCTAAGAATTTCAAGGTGCGAATCTAGGTGCATTTGATAGTTTCTTTTAGCATCATCAAAATTGGTAATATCTACAAGTGAGCCTACTATATGAGTAGTTTTTAGGGATGAATTGTGATATGGTGTTTCGGTTATTTCATATTTACGTAAATCACCATTATTTAAGATGTTTACTTGCTTTTTTTGTGGGGTGTTGGTTGATTTGGCATTTTGAGCTAAAGATTTGAAGTCTGTTGCGTTGCCTAAATCATGCAAGCTTGAGTTTTCTTTGTTTAGTTCATCAAAGTTTTTTAAGCCTAAAAGGTTTAGGTATGGGCGATTTAGTAGGGTTATATTTAAATTTTCATCTCTGAGCCAAATAGGGGTTGGGATATTATCTATTAAGATACGATAATCATTGATTGATTTACGAGAAGCATCTGCTTGGTTGGTTTTTTCTTCTATGTATTGGCTGGTGGTGGTGATGTCTCTAAACCAGATACAATTACTGTTTATTTCGGCATCGGAGGAATTTATACGAACACCATTGGCTAGAAAAATTCGGTTATTTGTAGATTTTATTATTATTTCAAAACTGATGGCTTTTTGGGATAGGGCTTCAAAAGAGGAGCTTAATCTTTCTTTGTCTTTGGGTAAAAAAGCGGAAAATACTTCTTCTATGGAGCTTTTTTCACCATTTTTTAGGTTTAAATAGGTGGCAAGTCTTCTTGAACAATATTGGTAGAGCTTGTTTTTGTATATGGAATATGTAAGATAACCATCTTTGGAGGCGTAAAGCATTTCTTCATAGTGGCGAGATGCTAAATCATGTTTGAATAGGTCTTTTTTGAGCTTTTTATTTTTGTAGATGATAATAAAAGCAATTAATGGGAAGGGAATGCTGATGATTAACCAGACGTAGAGTAAATTGGTTATGGTTTCTATGGTCATCGATTTTTTCTTTCTTTTTGTTAAAAAAAGGTTGAGTGTTTTTTTGTTTTAGTATATAAGCTAATTTAATATATTTAACGAAGGTTTCAAACGAAAAATTGAAAGAGTGAACAAGGATATGTATAGTTTAGTTTTTGATACAACAGCAATGGGGCTCGTTTTGGGGCTGTATAAAGACGAAGTATGTGTTAAAAAAATTGAAAAATATATGGAATTTGGACAAGCTGAAGCTTTGGCGGTTAGTTTGAAAGAAGTTTTGGATGAGGAAAATATTAAGTTTAGTGATATTGGGTTATTAGGTGTTTGTGTGGGGCCTGGGTCTTTTACTGGGGTTAGGGCGAGTATTGCTTTTGCGAGAGCTTTAAGTCTTGGAAATCCAGAGCTTAAAATAACAGGTGTTAGTGCTTTTGAAGTTTATGCTAATATGATTAAAAATAAGGCTTTTCATAATGCGGTGGTGATTGAAACTAAAAGAGAAGACTTTTATTTTCAATTATTTGATGAAAATATGGCTAAAATTTCTGAGCCTTTGGCGATTGAGAGAGAAGAAATTAGAGATATATTAAAAGGTAGGCAAGTTAGTTTTATTGGTGATGGGGTGGAAAGGTTGTTATCTCAGTCTATGGGGTTACAAATTAAAGATGTAGAATTGAGCGAATTTATGAGTGTTGATGCTTTATTTAGGGCTGTTTATAAAAAATATTTAGAAAAAAGCCTTGATTTTCCAAAACCACTGTATATAAGATGTGCTGATGCTTGTGTAAAATAAGCAAAAAATTATAGATAAGTAATAAATTTTGTGCTAAGTACCAAGTTTGAGATTAATAAGTTTATTTTTTCTGAGAGGTATATTGTGACTAGATCTGAATTAATTGAAAATATTGCTAAAAAGAATCCTAATCTTTTAGTATCTGAAGTTGAAAAAATTGTTAATATAATTTTTCAAAGCATGACTTCTGCTTTAGCAAAAGGTGATAGGGTTGAATTTAGAGGATTTGGTGTATTCTCTATACACAAAAGAGAACCAAGAATCGCTCAAAACCCAAGAACAGGTGCAAAGGTTAAGATTGGTAGTCGTAATATAGTGCATTTCAAAGTTGGTAAAGAATTGCATGAAAGATTAAATGATAACTAGTAATTTTAGGGTGTAATTTAATACAGGAGATGGGTGTATGTGGCTATTAAAAGTTTTGATTTCTCTTCCACTTTTAACATTGTTTGTGATGTTTTTGGTGCAGAATAATGAATTAGTGGCTGTGTGGCCTATTCCTGATATTGAAGTTGCAGTTAGTGTTGTTTATTTTGTATTGTTTGGTTTGGGGTACTTGTTTGGCAGGATTGCTTCGTGGTCTGCTTATGCCCCTTTGAGAGCTAATCTTCGTAAACAAAAGAAAGAAAATAAGCAATTATCTAAAGAGCATGAAAAGCTTAATAATGAACATGAAAAACTAAATCAACAAGTTACCTCTTTGCAAGAAGAAAGAGAAAAGCAAGGTAGTGAGAGTGGTTTTTCGCTTAATAAAAAAATAAAAGGGTGGTTTTCTCAGCCATCTAATGATGAATAATTAAAGAGAGGTATTGCATGAACTGGCTTACAGAGATTGTTCGACCAAAAATTAAGAAAACTACTCCAAAAGAGATTTCTGATGATTTGTGGGTTAAGTGTCCAGAATGTGGGCAGATGCTTTTTTCTAAAGAACTAAAGATTTCTATGTATGTGTGCACAAAGTGTGGACATCATTTGAGACTTTATGTTGATAAACGTTTGAAACAGTTGTTTGATGATGGTATTTATTCTGAAATGGTGTTGCCTCAAGTTAAAGAGGACCCTTTGAAGTTTAAGGATACTCAACGTTATACTGATAGAATTAAAGTTTATCGCAAGAAAACAGGTAATAATGATGCTATTAAGGTTGGCTTGGGTAAAGTTAGCGGTATTGATAGTGTTGTAGCGGCTATGGATTTTTCTTTTATGGGGGGGTCTATGGGTACGGCTGTTGGCGAAGGAATTGTTGCTGCGGCTGAATATGCGTATGAACATAATTGTCCGCTTATTATTGCTAGTGCATCTGGTGGTGCTCGTATGCAAGAGGGTATGCTTTCATTAATGCAAATGGCAAGAACAACGGCTGCTATTAATAGAGTAAAAGAAAAAGGGCTTCCTTATATTTCTATATTTACTGACCCGACAACTGGTGGTGTATCGGCTTCGTTTGCGATGATTGGTGATATTCATATTGCAGAACGTGGCTCTTTGATTGGTTTTGCTGGTAAACGTGTTATTGAGCAAACTATTCGTGAAAAGTTGCCAGAGGGTTTCCAAACTGCTGAATATCTAAAAGAACATGGTATGGTAGATATTGTTGTGGAGCGTAAAGACCTTAAAGCAACTGTTGATAAAGTGTTAGGTATGTTAATGTCTAACTATAAGGTTGCTTAAGTTTACTTTAATTTATTAAAAAAAGGGCGAAATTTTGGGGGTTTCGCCTTAAAGAAAGATATGCAAAATGAGGCTAAAGAAAAAGCTCGTATGATTAAAGTGGTTGAAGGGATGAATAGGGTTAACGGGGCTAAAAATGCAATGGATGTTAGCCAAACAATTAATACGTTGTATGATAAATTTGGCGATAATGCGTATGAGTTATTAACTAAAGCTGTTAATGAACCATTTAATTTTGCTCAAAATATTGGTGATAGCTCTATTCGAACATCTCGTGATGCGGTTAGAAGTTTATGTGATACTGATGATGCAAAGAAGAGTGCTGTAATTAGCGCAGTATTAAAAGAAAGAGGAAGGTAGTTTGATTTACCGAATAATTACCGAAAAATGGGAGAAATTACCGAAATAAAAATTTTTTGAAGGTGGTGCCGATTGGGAGATTCGAACTCCCGACCTGCCCATTACGAATGGGATGCTCTACCAACTGAGCTAAATCGGCAATGTTTGTTTTGTAGCATTATAAATTTATATTGCAAGAGGTTTTTGGTGATATTAAATGTTTTTAGCATTTTGCATTCTTAAGTATCTGGCACGAAGTATGTTGCTGTAAGCCTCTCCACCATTATGGTAGCTGGTATATATTGATAGAGTAAATAACCATATAAACAATATGATTGCCATTTTTTCGATAATTGCAACAAAGGTTTCTAGATAGTCTAATTTTTTATAATTTTTGGTGTAATGACGGTCAAATAGTACAACATAAATTGCACTACCTATAAATAGGTTGCGATATGTTATAGGGTTATAGAATACATCAAAAGCAGAATTTAGGCCTTCGTTATGTATGGTCATATATGTTAGGGTTAGACCTATCCAGATAAGAGGGTTAGTGAGTATTTTGGTTAATGACCATGGCTTCATTTTTGTTTCCTTAATGCAAATGATTGTTTATCTTAAAAGTAATTGGTAAAAAAATGCTTTACAAAAAGAGATATTTGTTTGTAGAATATGGGGGTAATTTATTGGAGTTTTGTTTAATGTTTTTTCCGGATAAAGATTTTATTGAAGAACTTTCTGACGCTGAAAAGTTTATCTTTTTAAAAGTTATATGTGGGTTGATTGCATCTGATAGACAGGTGGCAAAAGAAGAGTTGCTTTATTTAAAAGATGTGGCGCAGATGTATAATGTTGAAGGTACAACACTTGCGACAATGATAAAAACTGCTGACCGCAAGGCTTTAATTAAACAAGCAAGACTTATTAATGATAGAAGAAAAGCTTTGATGCTTGTTAAAGAATTATGTATGGTGGCAAATAAAGATACGTCGTTAGAAGATAATGAAATTGACTATATTTTGGATATTGCTGAGGTTATGAATATTGAACCAGATAAGGTTAAAGATATTAATAAGGTTGTAAATGCGTATATTACACTTGCGCTAAAGGCAGGTGATTTGTTAGAGGTTAATGATTAGATTGAGGTATAAATAAATGGCAGAAAGAATTGCAAAATTTTTGTCTCGTTGTGGGGTTTGTTCAAGAAGAGAAGCAGAAAAGTATATTGAGCAAGAACGTATTAGCGTTAATGGAGAAACAATTACTACTCCTATGTTTTTAGTTGAGGGTGATGAGACGATTTTGTTTGATGGGGAAAAGATTGGGAAAAAAGAGAAAACTAGACTTTGGATTTATTATAAACCGGTTGGTTTAGTTACGACTCATAAAGATGAAAAACAAAGAGATACTGTGTTTAATAATTTGCCTTCAGGGTTACCTAGGGTTATTAGTGTGGGAAGATTAGACCTTAATTCTGAAGGATTATTATTATTAACTAATGATGGGGAATTATCTCGCCAGTTAGAGCATCCATCTAATGGATGGAGTAGGAGGTATCGTGTTAGAGTGCACGGTTTTTTGAATGAAAAACGTTTGAAGGAAGTTGAGGGTGGAGTTGAAATTGATGGTGTAAGTTATGGAAAATGCAAGATTGTTGTTGATTCGAAACAAGCAACTAATGCATGGCTAACTATAACATTGATGGAAGGAAAAAATAGAGAAATTAGAAAATTGATGGCGTATGCGGGGCTTGATGTGGCAAGATTGATTAGGATTAGTTATGGTCCTTTTCAGCTTGGAACATTAAAAGAAGGTGAAGTTAAGGAAGTACCTTTTAAGGTGTTAAAGGAACAATTAGGAAATAGTTATAAGATATGCGAATAATATCAGGTATATTAAAGGGAAAAAAATTATTTACGCCGTTAAATGATAATATTAGGCCTACTTCTGATCGCACTCGTGAGGCTATTTTTAATGTGCTTTATTCAAGAGATGATATTGAGATTAAAGAGTGTGATGTGTTAGATGTTTTTTCTGGCACAGGGGCGTTTGGGTTGGAGGCAGTATCAAGAGGAGCTAAGGGGGCGTGTTTTGTTGATATTGATTTGAAATTAACGAAAAAAAATGCCAAACATTGTGGTTTTGATAATGTGTTTTTTATTGAGAAAGATGTAAGAAAATTACCTATTACAAAAAAGGTATATGATTTGGTGTTTATGGATGCACCTTATAATAAGGGATTAAGCGAGGTGGCGCTTAAAGGGTTATTAGAAAAGGGATATTTAGCAAAGCATACGCTTATTATTGTTGAAACAGAGCGTAATGAAAATATCAATTTAAGTGATAAATTCGAGATGGTTGATGAGCGAATTTATGGGCTCGCAAAAGTTAGGTTTTTAAAGCTGAAGTAATTTTTAGAGTTTAGTTTTTAGTTTTTCGATTAGTTCTTCGTAAACTTCTTCTACACTATTATTGGCATTAACAACAACAAAACGATTGGGATCTTTTTTTGCTAATTCTAAATAGCCGTTTTTTAAGCGTTGATGAAAGGCTAGTTCTACGTTTTCAAAACGTAGTTCTTTTGTGTTTGTGGTTTCTGCTTTTTTGAAACTACGTTTTAATCCTAATTCTACATCTACGTCTAGCAATACTGTGGCATCTGGTTTGAAGTCGCCGGCTATAATTTTATATAATTCATCTAAAATTTTGGTATCATTAAATTTGTTTGAACCATAAAATTGGTAGGCGATTGTTGAATCATTATATCTATCTGATAGGACGTATTTTCCTTCATTGATAGCGGGTTTTATCTTTTTTTCGAGATGGATTCTTCTATCAGCATAAAAAAGGAGCACTTCGGCTATTTCATCAAATTTATCTTTATCACCTTCTACTAATAAGCGACGAATTTCTTTACCAACTTCGGTTCCTCCTGGCTCACGAGTAACAATAACTTCTTTACCGATACTTCTTAAATATTGAGCAACTTTTTCTATTTGTAAGGATTTGCCGGCTCCGTCTCCGCCTTCAAATGTGATAAATTTACCTTTCATTGATGCTTTACTCCGCTCCAAAGATGAAATATTTTATGTTTTCAATAAATCTACTAGCAGGGCCCATTTTTGCAACGCTATCTTTGGCTACTAGTGGATATTTGTTTACAACTTTATCTTTGTAGCTTAAAACGATTTCACCGATTTTATCGCCTTTATATACTGGCGCTTTGAGTGGTGTTTCATACACAAGTTTAGCTGTATATTTGTTGCGTTTTGATTTTTTGATGGTTTTTACAATGTCCTCGTCAACTATTGCATCAACAGTTTTTTGTGTGCCATACCAAACAGGAATTTCGGCTAATATTTGATTTTTCTTGAATAATGTGTAGTTCTTAAAGGTTGCAAAACCCCATGTCATAAGGCTTTCGGTTTCTTCTTGGCGCTCTTTATTACTATTTAAGCCGGCAACAACTTCTATTAAGCGTCTGTTTTCTCTTAAAACACTACCTGTTAAACAGAAGCCTGCTTCATCTGTATGACCAGTTTTTAAGCCGTCTGAACCTTTTAGTGAATATAAGAGTGGGTTACGGTTACCTTGTTTTATGCCATTGAATGTGAATTCTTTTTCTTTGAAGAAATGATAGTATTCTGGAAAATCTTTGATGATGTGGCGGGCTAGAATTGCTAAATCTTCAACGGAAATTCTGTGTTCTGGATGAGGAAGACCGGTTGAGTTTACAAAGTTAGCATTATTTAAACCTAATTTTTCAGCAGTTTCATTTAAAAGTTCTGCAAACTCTTCTTCTGAGCCGGCGATATTTTCTGCAACTGTGATGCAGGCATCATTACCTGATTGAATGATTATACCTTTGATTAAGTCTTCAACTCTAACTTCTTGTCCAATTTTTAGGAACATTGTTGAGCCACCTGATGCGGCTCCACCTTTGCGCCATGCTTTTTCGCTGACAGTGAATTTGTCTTCAAGTGAAATTTCACCTTCTTTTACTTTGGATAATAGTACATATATAGTCATCAATTTACTCATTGATGCAGGGGGAATCATTTTTTCGTGATTTTTGGTAAATAGGTATTCGCCGGTTTCAAAATCCATTAGTATGGCACTTGTTGCTTTGGTTTCAAAAGCGTTTGCATTTGCTAATGTTAATAATGAAACGCTTAAGCTTAATAAAAATGATTTACCAAATTTCATTGTAGTTATTCCTATATATAATTATCCTTGAACGATTGTTACATCTTGGTGACCATAGTCTAATACTCGGTCTAATATTTTTAGTGCATCATCTCTGTTTTGATATGCACCAATGCGTACCCTATATACGCCATCTTTGCTTAAGAAGGCCTCAAAGATTGATACTTTGCCAAAACGTTTCATATCATCTGCCATTTCTTTGGCTTTGTTATAGTCTGAAAATGCACCTACTTGCACAAAATAGTTACCTTTTGATGTTGGAACAGAATTTTGGGCTATGGTTGTAGGTGTTGGTGCTTTAACAGAAATTTCAGCAGTATATTTTGGGGTTTGAGTTTGGTTTGTTACCTCATAGTTGATTGCTTCATTATATGTTTTTGAAGTGCTAGTTTTAGAAAGCATTGCTTCTTTAATGGCACGACTTTCTCTTTCTAATACTTCTACTTTTACTTTGGCTATACCATTATTTCTGTAGCCAAGAAGTTCTGCACCTTTTTGTGATACGTCAATGATACGATTTTTTACATATGGTCCTCTATCATTAACTCTTGCGATAATAGATTTACCATTTTCTAGGTTTGTTACTCTAACGATTGATGGAAGAGGTAGGGTTCTATGTGCGGCGGTGATTGCTCGCATGTCATAAGTTTCACCATTAGCGGTTAGTTTGTTGTGGAAATCATCCCCGTACCATGAAGCCATACCAACTTCGGAGTAATTATAATCTTCTTTTGGAGTGTAGTATTGTCCCATAACTTTGTATGGATTACCTACTTTATAATATCCACCATTGGCTTTTATGGCTTTTACTTCTTCGGTTAAGTTTTTGTATTGGAATTCTTTGGGGTCACCAGAGCAGTTGCAAAGTAATAATAAGGCACTGATACAACCTAAGAATTTCATGTTACAATCGTTTTTTTTCATAGTCTTTCAACCCTTTTAGTCTCAAATTATAGTTATGCTATCAAATATTTGTTTGATGTAAAGGGTATTTGTAAAGTTATTGGCTATTGTTTTACCCCATACATATTTTTTCTTTTTGACATTTTTAAAGTTCTAACATATCATAGTACCAAATTGGTTAATATTTTGATAAGAGGGTTCGAGATGAAAGCAAAATTATGGTTGTTTATCGGTTTATTGATGATGATAAACAGTGCTAACGCTTATGATGTGATAAGAGATGAAGATAAAGGGCTTCTTAGCGGAATAGTTGAAGATGATATTAAAGATGTGGCTATTGATGAGGATGAGGATATTATAGCTCCTGATGAAGATTTTGCTTTTGATGAACAAGAAGTTGTAGTTGAAGAAAAAAGAGTTCCTAGAATTGTGATTAAAAAGGATAATACTAATGTTATAACCAAAACTCCTTATATTCCTCATGTTTATCCTTTGAAATCAGATAGAAAAGAAAATGACGAGCAAGCAAAAGAATGGTTTAAGGTGCCAAATAGAGAAGTTGTTAGTGTGGAAGATAAAATAGAAGAAAATGCGCTAGTTGAAGAATTGAAAAAAGATATAAATGATTGTATGGAAAATAAAAAAGACAATCTTAATATTGAAAGAGCATTGATGTTAGAGGGGAATGTTTTTGAGAATACTGCTTATTTGACACAGACATTTGAAGATATAAACATTTGCTATGAGAATATTGGGTATAATATTATAATGAGTTTTTATGATAATGATGAAAATGTTATCAATTCATTTGAGAAAAAATCTAAAGAATTTTATGTGAAGGCAACAGATACTTCGTTTAATCCTATGTTTTGTGAAGATGAGTGTTCTTTAGATGCTTTAGTTCGTAATCAATTAGATAAATTTAAGAAATATCGTAGCTATTTATCTGAGTTATTGGTTAATCGCCCATAAGGAATCTAAATAATGGATTTTGAGCTTTCTCCTCCATATCAAAATACACACCTAATTGGGCATGATGAAGCGGTTAATTTATTTTTATCGGCGTTTAATTCTAATACGCTTCATCATGGTTGGTTAATTACTGGTGATGAGGGAATTGGTAAGGCGACACTTGCGTATAAGATTGCAAGATTTTTGTTAACAGCAGAAGAGGGAAAAACATATAATTCGATTGAAGTTTCGCCTAACTTACCTGTTTTTGGGCAGATTGTTCAAAAATCACATCCTGATTTTAAGGTATTAGAGCGTGATTATATTGAAACAGATAAGAAAAAGCTGATAAAAGCTATTAAAGATGGTGAAGAAATAGATGAAGATTTGAAGCAATCTTTGAAACGTTCTTCGATTATTAAGGTGGAAGATGTTAGAAATGTGATAACATTTTTATCTAAAAAGTCTTTCAATAATAATTGGAGAGTTGTTATTGTGGATAGTGCTGATGATTTGAATGTTTCTAGTGCAAATGCGTTATTAAAAGTTTTGGAAGAACCACCGTTAAAAAGTATTTTGATATTGCTTTCGCATAACCCTGGTAAATTATTGCCAACAATTAGGTCTAGATGTGCAAAGTTGGCATTGAAACCATTAAAAGAACAAGAGGTGGCTAGTTTGCTTCGTCGTTATGCTCCAAAGTTGGAAGAGGCTAAAGTTAAGGGGTTAGCAAAGATTGCAAATGGTAGTATTGGTCGAGCTTTAAAATATGCTAACAATAATGCTTTGGATTTGTATGAAAGTATTAAGAAAGTATGTTATTTGGGTGAAAAAGGTGATAGTGCTAGATTGATTGAAGTGGCTAATATTGCGTCATCTGATGAAGATAATTGGGATTTGTTTTCAGAGCTTGTTTGTCGCTTGTTAAGAGATAGTTTGGAGAATTGTAAGAATTTTAGAGAAGTTTATGGTGCATATGAAAATACATTAAAAATATTAAATGAAACTGTTTCTTTGAATATGGATAAGAAGCTTGCGGCTATTGAAATATTGGGTTTGCTAACCCAGATTAAATTTTAGTTTTTAGATTTGTTATAAAGGAAAAGCACTCACCTTTTTAGGGTGAGTGCTTTTTTTTTAGGAGTTGGGTTTACTTCTGTTGATAGAGGTGGGTGTAACCTGTGAAGGTGTTAACCTCTATACCATTCAAAGAAACCTTTACCTTAAGTACTCTTGTACCAAGGTAACCCTCTTCACCTTCCTTTTCAGGAAGAGAGACAACCTTGTCATAGACAGCCTCGATAGAAGCAGAGTTATCCCACTTGAAGGTGGTTAACTCAGAACTCCATGTGATGTCTGTAACACGAAGATAGATGATGTCTTCGTGTCGGATGACGTCGTTGTTGTCGAATACAGCCTTCCAAGTGTGGCTGGTAACATCAGTTGCGTAACTGAAGTTTCCGTTTGTGCCACTCTTTGGAGTTTCATCCTTATGTGAATAAGTTACTTTGGGAACAGTGGACTTTACATACAAGGATTCTGTACCAGGGGTTCCGACACTTAATACCTCAAAGGTTTTCTTGTCCTTTAAGACGGTGTCGTTTGGAGCAAGAGTGTGGGGAGTTACCTCATAGATGTTTACTTTGCAGCGAACATTCTTTTCAGAGAACACCAAGGTGGTGTCTGCTATGAGGTATGGATTACCAACTTGGTCAAGCTCAGGTTCCGGCTCAGGTTCCGGCTCAGAGACTTTTACTACTTGGTAGTAGAAAGGATAGACCTTTCCCATTTTAGAGATTGTGTCCTCGATGAAGTGCACTTCATAGTGCATAGTCACCTTGTTTACTCTCTCTTCCACTTTCTCTGTTGTGATGTTAGATAGTTTTACGCTATCAATTTTCACATGAGGTAGCTTAACGCTATCGCCATTTACAATCACTAGGTTAGCGACGTAGTTGGCGGTGAGCTTAGAGCTTTGCCCGTCAGACAGAGTATCTACACCTTCAAAAGAGAAAGTTCTCTTTGAGATGTTTGATGTACTGTCTAGAGGAGTGGTTGTTGACGAAATAAGTTCCGGCTGGAACAACTCATCAACGAAAATGGTGTCTTTGGAAAGAACGAGGTTAACTCGGGCGCTTTGCTCTTTTGAATCAGAGAATGTAGTCTCGTTTTCAAAAGTATTAATCAGTTCATAAAATGATGTCTGATCAATGTTGTAGTACGCATTTGTCAACTCGCTTTTGGTCTTTGTTTCTGTGTAGAAAGACGCCTCCATGGTTATCTCTCCAGCGACTACAATGGTTGTGTCGTTTGGGGTGTTAATCATAGGGGCTGCGTAATAACGCTCTTCTGCACAAGATGTAAAACCTGTTGCTACCAAAACTCCAACTAACGCTACGAGAGCGCTCTTAAACATTTTTGCTGTCATAAAGTGATATTTTAAAAAGTTAGTAATTATCGGATTAAAAAAGTAGGTAAATGTTTTGTTAGAAAGCAATTACCTTTTCTTTTTTGATTACTAACTTTTAAGACAAAACTTAAAAAATTAGACAACAAAAACGAAAATAATAACCTTATAATAAAACATAATACCTACTTTTACAAGTGTTATGTTAGCATGGTTTAGACAATATTGCAAGAGTTTTTTTGTGTTAATTGTCTATTTTTTTGTTTTGGGGATGGTTTTATGGATTGCCACGCCCTAACGGGCTCGCAATGATTAGGGATGGTAATGATAAGGGGGATAGGAAAAGATTTTTTTAGGGGTGTTAAGAATCAATTATAATAACTTTTTTGGGGTTGTCAATGGTAATAACGTATTGTAAATAAAAAAATAAATATTGACTTGGACGCAAAATTTTGTAGAGTGATTGATGTTTGGATATAATTATGTGGCACTTATTACTCTATATATTTTCCTTAATTTTTGTGTTTAATTTTTAAAATCTTGAGCTATGTTTTCAATGATTATTTTTGCAGGCTTAAGCGCTGTGGCAGCTTATAGAGTTGTTACTGGCGATGTAGGATCAGGAGGTGATTTTGATCCTTGGACGGACGATAGTTATCCTTATTAAAAGGATAAGTACTCTACTTGGCAGGTTAGTATGAACTAATCTTATGATTAATATAATGTTTAACTCTTAAAAACAAGTAAGTCATGATTGGTTTGATTATTTTGGGTACATGTGTTGTTGCAGGTGGACTTGGCTGTGCAGCAATTGCTTCTGATGATAAGAAGCGTGACCCTGGATACAGAATGGGTGACGGGTTTGATCCTTGGATGGATGATTTTGCTCGCTAATAGGATTTGAGTGATTTAGTTCTCGGTTTTTAGCTTTAGGGCTACTATTTAAGCGGTTTATTTCTTTTTAATAAGAAGTAAACTGCTTTTTTTGTTGTGTTTTTCTTTTTTTTATTTAACATTGATGATAGTTTGTAACTATTTGGTGGAAGAGGAAAATGTTTTCTGTTAAACGTAGCATTACAGTATTGTGTACAGTCGGTTTTTTGAAAAATATGTTATTTATTTTGCCGGTTTTGATGCTATATTATGGTTACAAAGGGGTAGGGATTGGTGATTTCTTTTTAATTCAGGGATTTTCATCTATGATGGTGTTTTTGTGTGAAGTGCCATCTGGATATGTGGGTGATTTGTTTTCACGCAAAAGAGTAATAATTTCTGGTTTTATTGTTTGGACTTTGGGTTATCTGTTTTGGATATTTGGGAGTGGATTTTGGTTTATTTTGGCAGGTGAGTTGTTGTTTGGGATTTCGATGTCGATGATTTCGGGAACACTTGAAGCATATATGTATGACTTATTGAAAAAACAGAGAAAAGAAAAAGCATTTCATAAAAAATTTGCTAAATATAATATGGTGCAAGATGTTGGTTTATTGTTGGCAACACTTGTGGGGGGAGTGGCTTATAATAAACTTGGTGGAGATGCTACGGTTTGGTTGTGTGTTGCAACTATGATTATGGCGATTATATTGATGATGTTTATGCCTGATGTTAAGGAATATAGGCGTATTGTTAAAGATGATAAAAATAAATTTAGAGATATTTTAGATATATCAATTAATGCACTTAAAAAATTTGAGATTAGATGGTTGATTAGTTTTTCGTCTGTTTATGGTGTGTTAACGCTTGTTTTGATGTGGGGATTGCAGGCAGTTATGATTAATCGAGATATACCTGTTTATTTGTTTGGTATGGTGTTTGCTGTTAATTCTCTTGTTAGAGTTTGTTGGGGATATGGATCGGCTAAGCTTTTAGATAAGTTTGGGCTAAAAATAGTTATTGGAGTTTTGGTTGGAATTATTTGCGTGGCAACAAGTGGTGCGGTTATTTCGTTATTTGTGCCATATGCTATGGTTTATGTTTGTTTGGGGGCGATGATTATTGGTAGTGGCTCGGTGGTGCTAGCAAGAGTTGTTACGGGGACACTTATTAATCATAGGATAGAATCTGATGAAAGAGCTACGGTATTGTCTGTTAAACATATGATAGAAAAAACGTTGGCAGGGGTTGGAATGATGTTTTTGAAGCCGTTGTTTGATAATATTGGGGTTGGGGAGACATATATGCTATGTATGGTGCTTATTATTCCAATTGTATTTTGTGCAAAGGTTTTAAGAAAAATGTCGGTTGGTGTTGAGTGATTTTTTTTAGTAAAATCAAAAGGTAATAAAAAAAGTGGAAAAATATAAAAAAAATACTTGCATTTATTTTTGTTAGTGTATATTATGCCTTTCGTTGAGCAAGCGGGACTTAGCTCAGCCTGGTAGAGCGCTTGCTTTGGGAGCAAGATGTCGGAGGTTCGAATCCTCTAGTCCCGACCATAAAAAAGTCCTACCCTTGTGGTAGGATTTTTTTATGGTATGAGGTTTGAAGCTCCGGAGAAGGAGGTTCGACTACAAGCGAAAGGCAGACGGAAGTATGCCGGTCAGCTGAAAGCAGATGAGCGCCAGTGCGATTGAGTGAAACGAAAATCAATCCTCTGAGTTGCGACCAGTGCGGAGGCGCACAGCCTTTGCTTTAATAATTCACCTTTATGGTGATTTTTTTTGTTTGATAGGTGGGTTTTGGATGAAAAGATGTTACTCATGATATATGATGAGTATATTGAGGGGGGATTTAGAAACGTATCAAGAAAATGGCAGGAGATTTTTAAAAAGCGAAACCGCCTTTCCATACAACGGAAGGCGGTTAGTTTTTGGTTGTAGCTATTTGCGGGGATGAAAGGTTTTACCCTATACGCAGAGTGCCCAAGTTTTAGAGAGCTCTGACACATCATTGGTACTGTAGCTTTATGCGAGCACTCGTTCGGCAATATTGCTTAGCTTTCAAAGAGGCCTTTCAAATTTTAATTTGAACAATCCACATTTACTTAAAAAAGAGAATGGGAAAGCAAATAACTATACTTCAATAACTGCTTTTTGGTTTAAAGGTGATGATCGGTCAGCTTTTAACCTCAACTCCTGAATAACAACAGCAATTGTTATGCGCAATAAAATTTCAAAAGCTATTATTAATGAGGAGATTTATTCAGAGAATTATTTGAAACGGTTTGTGTTTCTTTTCTCTGTTTGGTTTTATAATTATATACATATTTTTAGAAAAGTTACTTTTTTTATATATTATAATTTGTTTTTGTCAAGATTTTTTTTTGATGAGAGTGGTGGTTTGCTTTAAATCTTTGGTTATTTGCAATAGTAAGTGTGGGGGAGTTTTTTTTGTTGATTTGGACGGAAAATTGTGATATTATTAAAGATATTATATTTATAACATATTGTTATATTTACAAAATAAAAGAGGAGTAGGTGATGAATAAAGAAAATAAGAAAAAACTTAATGAGCAACTTATTAAATGTGTTTTAGATGATAAGCTTTCGATAGCGGTTAAAATACGAAAGTTGGAATATATTATTCGTCTTGGAGGAAATGTTAATGCTCGATATAATAGAATTGGTAATTCGGCATTAAAGCTAGCTAAGATATTAAAAGATAAAGAGTTAGTTGATTATTTGAAATCTAAAGGTGCAAGGGAAATAATGCCATCTAAATTACAAAGCAAAACATTAGAAAGATTAATTGTTGGAAAAGATGGGAATTATAAATCAGCTAGTGAAATAAGAGATGTTATTTTGTCTGGTGCTTCATTAAAAAATGAAGTTAAAAAATTTATTAAAGATGCTAGTGTTGATGAAATAAATGAAGTTTTAAGAGGGATACCTAGTGGTTTTACTTTATATGGTGATATTGATTTAGGGAGTAAAAAATTAACAAAATTACCAGATTTTTCTAGATTTATTGTTGATGGTAATTTTTATTGTCAGCATAATCAGTTTGTAACATTAAAAGGGGCGCCTAAAAGGGTTACAGGTAATTTTATTTGTAGTTATAATTCTAAGCTCGTTAATTTGATAGGAGCACCAAGAAGTGTTGGTGGAAATTTTGATTGTTCGGATTGTGATTTAGGTCTTGTGAGTTTGGCTAATGCACCTCAAAAAGTTGGGGGTAGTTTTTATTGTTTTAGGAATAAGCTCAAAGCTTTAGGGGGAGCACCCAAAATAGTTGGGAGAGATTTTTTGTGTTTTAATAATGAGCTTATATCTTTAAGGGGAGCTCCAGAAATAGTTGGGAGAAATTTTAATTGTAGTGGGAATAAGATTTCGTCATTGAAAGGTGGACCACGAGAAGTTGGTGGTGATTTTGATTGTTCAGGAAAGAAAATATATAGTATGTTTGATCTTTATTTGGTGGAAGTGAAGTATGGCTTACTTACATCGCTAAAGGGGGCACCAGAAACAGTTGGTGGAAATTTTAATTGTAGTATGAATATTATTACCTCATTGAAAGGTGGACCACGAAAAGTAGGTGGTGATTTTGATTGCACGGGTTGTAAATGTACAACATTAGAGGGTGCACCTCTTGAAGTTGGAAGAGATTTTATTTGTGGTGGTTTTATTATTAATGAAGAGGTAGAAGATGCAGAAGATGGTGAATATTTCTATAGAATAATCAAAAAACGAGGTGAACTACAATCGCTGAAAGGGGCTCCGGTAAAGGTAGGTAGAGATTTTGTTTGTTCATTAAGTGAGCTTGACAGTTTAGAGGGAGCTCCGAGTAGTATTGAGGGTAGTTTTAGTTGTAGTGAAAATTTTCTTAAAAATTTAATAGGAGCACCTTCAACGGTTGGTGGTAGCTTTATGTGTCAAAATTGTGAGCTTATCTCATTAGTGGGAGCGCCATCTGAAGTAGGCGGTAGTTTTGATTGTTGTGGTAATAATAAAATTGAAAAAATAATGGAAGATGGACCAAGTATTATTGGTAAAAGTCTTATTTGTGATGGTCATGTTAAAAGTTATTTTCTTTTTATGCAAAATGGAAAAAAATATAATTTATTTAGGTTGCCGTGTAAGATTGATATGTCGGGTGATATTAATTTAAGTGGATGGGGGTTAACAAAGCTTCCTGATATGACAGATATTACGCTTAAAGGCTCTTTATATTTAGCTAATAATAAATTAACTTCGTTAAGAGGATGCCCAAATGAGGTTGGAGGGAATTTTGATTGTAGCGATAATAGGCTTGTAGATTTGAGAGGTGGTCCTAAAGTTGTGAATGGTACATATG
Source organism: Alphaproteobacteria bacterium (assembly GCA_017465945.1). Lineage (GTDB taxonomy): Bacteria > Pseudomonadota > Alphaproteobacteria > RF32 > CAG-239 > CAG-267. Next base: position 19,267 of record JAFTVD010000012.1, read on the forward strand.
ATTGTCGCAATAATCGTTTAAATAGCTATAAAGGAAAAGCGGCACACATTGGCGGAATGTTTGTAGGGCAAAGTTGTAAGCAAATTGGTAATAATAATGGCGGAATTGATAGATAGTTAAGGATAAATTGTAGAATTGCAACAAAATTTTAATTGGTATTTTACTAATTATAGAGGTTTGTTTGGATTTGTCAATGATAATAACTAAATGAAAGTAAAATATAAATGTTGACTTTGTGTGGTGTAATTTGTAGTGTTTAGTTGCATTGTGATTATTATATTTGATTATTACCCCTTAAAACGCTACAAATTATGCTTACGAGTATTTTAGTTATCGCTGGAGCATGGGTCGGCACTATCGGAACGATTGCGCTTACAAGTGATGGCAATGAAGACTATTCAGGTGGAGAGGTGGCTAACAATCCTTTCTCTGAGTGGGAGTTTTACCAGCCTTACAACCCGTGATTTTTTGTTTGGATGTTGTGGTACTTTTAGTCTTTTATTCTATTTATTTAGATGAAAAGATACGTAGATAAAGTGGCTTGATACTTTTTATAGTATCAGCCACTTTTAGAGTGATGTTTGCATTGTTTTAGTATTAACCTATATATTCTATTATTATGATTTTATCTTTTATTTTGCTTCCTATTCCCGATTATTGTGAGGGAGAGGCGTTCAAGTTACTCTTTCAATTTGGTATTCAAACACCAGAAGGAGTGAAGACTGAACTTGTTTCTGTTGTGGCAATGAATTGTCTTTATGTTGGTGAAGTAATCCCAAAGCTCAAAGCTATCAATGAAGATTACTTTCACAGAAAACCTTCAGAGATTGTTAATGATACTGTGTATTGGACAAGTGCTTGTCGCACGGTATTGTTGGATGCTCCTTATGGAATGAAATTAACCGAGCCGGTTAAAAAAGCTTTAGCTCAAATGGATATTAACCTTGAAGACGAGTACTGTGTTTATATCCAAGTTGATGAGCTTTTGATGCAAGTTACAATGTGTACCGTTAGCGGAAGATCTGCTAATAAAGGATAATAAAAAAAGCGAGAAGTGCAAAATCTTCTCGCTTTTTTTGATTAGTCTATACCAAAGAAGTTTTTGAGTTTTCTTTTGAATGTTGGCTTGGGATTTTTTAGGTCCATCATACGAGTTTTAGCATCAAAAAAGTACTTCATCTCGTCGATACGAAGGCTAAAAGGTTCGGCATCAAATTCAAAATCACGACTTGTTTTGAAGAGCTCTAATTTTTCACCATTGATAGAAAAGAGTTTAATTACTTTTTGATTACCATAGGTTTCAATTAGATAAGCACAATTTTTACCCAATAAACGATATTTAGGATAGAAGGTCCATTTATCTAACGCTTTGGTTGGAAGATATATTCCGTCTAAGCTAGAATGTTCTTCTATTGCAACACCTAGAGTTCCCTTTTGGGGAGAGGTGGAGTTGGGATTAAAAATGTTGTAAAGGTGGTTATCGTTTGTACAATAAAGTATTTCTCGGTTATTGTGCGTTATATTGCTATAGGAACCAAGTTCGATAAGTGTGCCGTTTACAAAGTGACATAACTCGGTGTGAGTTTCTTTTTTTCTTAAAAAGAATATCCAACGAATTGTTCTATATTTGATATTTTGAGGAGTGGGTAAGAAAGTATCAAATTTTTCTCCTAAAAGGTATTCCTCAAATTTACCATTACAAAACTTCATTGTGTACCATAGATTGTCTTTTTTAAAAGTGCATACGTTATCTATAAATGAAAATTCTGCATCATTTGGGAGTTTTACTTGATAAACTTTGTCATCAATAATGCCAAATAAAGTTTTAGTGTATGAATTTTCATCAAAAATGATGACGTGAGAGTAGTTGCGCTCTCGTACAAGTTTTGCTTTTTTAGCTTTAGCAACCTTCAAAAACCCTTCATTTGACGGCTCATCAAGGTATAAATGAAAATAGCCGTCGTTTGTTCGTTTTAATATAAAACTGCTCATAATGAATATATAATAATTTAAGTTAATAATATTTTTGTTATGGGGGAGTATGGAGTGAAAATGTTTAAAAGTAAAGTATATTTTGTTTTTTTGAGATAAGAGCTTAAATTTAAAAGATTTTTAAACGATTTTTTTACGGTTGATTGTATAAAAAAAGGTTTGAAATTTAAGAAAATATGAGATAGCTTTGAGTTTATGAAAAAATTAGATGTATATATCATAAAGCAAATTTGTGTAGGTTTTTTGTTGGTGGCATTGTCTTTAATGTCGATGCTTTGGCTTACGCAATCTTTGAGATTTGTTGAGATGGTAACTGATAAGGGGTTACCTATTTATTTGTTTATTGAGATGACATCTTTGTTGATGCCGAGGATTTTTACGATACTTTCTCCGATTGCTTTATTTGTGGCGGTGATGTTTGTGTATAACCGCTTGATTGCGGATAGTGAATTGATTGTGATGAAAGCGGTGGGAATTAGCTCGATTGTTATTGCAAGGGCGGCGATTTTTATGGGTATTGTAATGGCCATTTTTAATGTTGGGGTTTTAAATTGGGGTATTCCTTTGGCTGAAAGTAGGTTTAGAGATTTAGAGTATGAAGTGAAGAATAGCTTTACTAAGATGATGTTAAGAGAAGGAAGTTTTACATCATTTAAAGGTAATATGACAGTATTTATTGATAAATTTGAAAATGATGGTTCGATTAAAGGGATTTTGGTTAGTGATGGTAAAAAACATGATGAGAAGGTGATTACTGTTGCTGAAAGTGGTAGGATTGAATATACTGATATTGGACCCAAAATTTTATTGAGAAATGGTACAAGACAGATTTTAAATAAAAAAAGTGAGCAATTTTCATCTATGAGATTTGATGATTATGTAGTAGATTTTGGTGATGTATCTGTTGCAAAAAAGAAAAGCCAAGGTGTTAGAGAAAAAAGTATTAGTGAATTATTTAGTGAAGCTAAAAATGAAACATTGCCAATTAAAGAACGTTTGAAGTTTAAGGCTGAAGCGCATAGAAGAATTTTGGCACCATTTTTTAATTTGATTTTTGCACTTATTGCATGTGTTGGGTTGCTTATTTCTAACTTTAATAGAAGAGGGCATGGTAAAATTATTACAATTTCTATTTTATCGATGATTGTGATACAAACTTTAGATATGAGCTTTTCTAGTATGGCAAGAAAGAGAGAATGGATTGTTGTTTTGATGTATTTGAATTGCTTTTTGCCGTTGATTGTATCTATATTTTTATTGATTAAAACACCTGTGTTAGGGAAAAAGAAAAAAGCGTTGAGGGGTTTGGTATGAAACGTAAATATTTTTTGATGTTAGGTGTATGTTTAGGGGTTATGTCCTTTGAGGCAGATGCTTATAATGAACCATACGCAGGTGCTATTGTTAGAAAAGAGAGTGAAGTTAGTCCTAAAAGTGATTTTAGGCCAGGTGATATTACTAATATTATGCCAGAAGTTAAGAAAGATGAGGATAAAGAGCAAGAAATTTATTTTTCTGCTGATGAAATGGAAGCAAATGAAAACGAAGGTGTAATTGTTGCTAAAGGTAATGTGATTGTTACTCGTGATAATTTGGAATTAACATCTGATAGACTTTGGTATAATCAAAAAGAAGATGTTATTAAAGCTCAAGGTAATGTAATTTTAAAAGAGGCTGATGGTAGTGTTTTGTATACTGATGAAATTACATTATCGCAAAAAATGAATAGAGCAGAAATTGATAAAGTTAAAGTTATCATGCGAGACGAATCGAGGATTTGGGCAGATAGGTTTGTAAAAAAAGTAAATGATAATAAGCAAATGAGAAATGCTTCATATACTGCATGTGATATGTGTAATGGTAAATCTCCTCTTTGGCAAATTGATGCAAGAAAAGTAACTCATGATGCTAAAGGGCAGAATATTCATTATAATGATGCGGTTATGAGAATTAAAAACGTGCCAGTATTTTATTTTCCGTTTTTAAGTCATCCATCACCGGAGGTTAAAAGACGTTCTGGTTTGTTGATGACATCTATGGGAAGTTCATCATATTTAGGACAATATATTAGACCAACATATTTTTTTGATATATCGGACCAAACTGATATTATTTTATCGCCTTATTTTACAACTGATAGAGGTGTGGTTTTAGGGGGACAATATCGTCAATATTTTTACAATGGTCATATAAATATGGAAGGTACATATTTAGAAGATGATGGTAGTGGTTATAACGATAAAAAATATAGCAGATTTAAACGTCCAAGTAAAAGAGGTAATTTATTTTTAGATGCAAGATATGAAATTAATGATTATTGGCTTGCTAATTTGGATTTGAATTATACATCTGATGTATTTTATCTTAAAGATATGAGTTTGAGCGGACAAGATGATGCTTGGCTTACATCTAAAATAGCATTTGAGAGATTTAAGGGACGTGATTATGCCTCAATAGAAGGGTATTACTATAAGCTTACAAGTTATAGCTTAAAGGCAAGAAATGATGCAGAATATCGTAATCGTATGAAGAGTATGCCTACGGTTGCTCCTTTTATGGAGTATGAGCATATTTCAACGCCATATAGTAATGGGTCGTATTTTAAAACAAATATTAGTTCGGCTTCGGTTTATCGTGATAATGATGAAGAGCAACAAAGATTATCAATGATTAATTCTTGGGAACTTCCTTATACTAGTAATTATGGTGAACAATATAAATTTGTTGCTAGTTTGAAGTCTGACTTATATTATATTGATGATTATATGTATAAACCAAATGATGTTTATGATGGAACATTGGGAAGAGTATTTCCACAATTAGGAGTTGAGTGGAGATTGCCTTTTGTGAGAGCAACAGAAACGACAAGACAAATTTTAGAGCCTGTTGTTGTGGCAACTTTTGCACCAACTCTTGATAATGATATATTAAAAATTCCTAATGCTGATAGTGCTGATGCGGAATTTGATGATGCTAATATTTTAAGTCTTGATAGATATGCAGGCTATGATAGGAATGATGATGGTAGCCGTATTAGCTATGGTTTGAATTGGAGTTCTTATGGTAATATTATGGGAAGAACTTCGGCATTTATTGCTCAAAGTTATCAGCTTACAGATAGTAGCTTTATGAAGGTTATTGGGGATGATGAAAAGTTTTCTGATTATGTAGGTAGAATTTATGCTAGTCCTCATAAGTATTTGGATTTGAATTATAGATTTAGATTAGATAAAGATACCTATGAGCTTGATTATAGTGAGCTTGGGGCAAGAATTGGTACTGATATATTTAATGTTTATACATCATATATATATTTACAACCAAATCAGAATTCGTACTATACAACAGAGGAGAGAAAAGAGTTATATTTGTCTCTTAGTACTAATTTGACTAAAAACTGGAAATTAGGTATTTATGATAGAATTGATTTAACAGATGATGGTGGAACACTAGAACATGGTGGACATTTGACTTATGAAGATGAATGTTTGAAACTTTCTTTTGTGACTAAGAAATATAATTATGATAATCCGACTATGGATGATGACTATGAAATCGGGATTACATTTTTCTTTAAAACATTGGGTGGTTTTGGCTCAAAATAATTTTTGGAGAATAGGTTATGATTAGATTAGGTATGGTGTCTTTTTTAGTTTTGTTTGCTTTTAATGTTAAGGCAAATGAGATTGATATGGGGGATATTGATAGGGGTGTTAGAAGTTCAAAGTCTCGTTCTATTATGTTTTCTGGGGGAAATGAAAATGTTGCAAGAGAAATGTTGGAACGTCAGAGAATAGAAGAAGAAAAAAGAAAAAAAACAGAAAATGAGGCAAGATTAAAAAAAGAGCAACAAGTTTTTAGACCTTATAATTTGTTTGGTAATGGGTATAAGATTTCGGCTATTATTAATGGCGAGATGGTTTCTAATAAAGATTTGCAAGAAAGAGCTAATTTGTTTTCTTTGACTACTGGTTTGATGGTGGGTGAAAAAAACAAAGAGATGGTTAAAGACAAAGTATTGCAAAATACTATTGATGAAAAATTGAAATTACAAGAAGCTTCAAAATTAGGGGTTGTGGTTTCAGAAAGTGATGTAAGAGAAGCATATAATAATTTTGAAAAATCTAATGGTGTGCCAAGAGGTAAGTTTGTTAATGTGTTGAAAGAATATCATGTTTCAAAAGATATGTTTATGACACAAATTAAAGCAAATTTATTGTGGAATAAATTGGTAGCAAGAAAAGTAGGACGCAATATTGGGGTTTCATCAAAAGAGATTGAAGATGAATTTTTAAGAATTAAAAAAGATATGAAAACTCCGAAATATATGGTGTCTGAAATTGTGATTAAGAAAAAAGATGGTGAGCATATTGATGAGTTGGTTGAGATTTTACAAAATGATCCAAGATTTGAACTTTATGCGGTACAATTTTCACAAAGTGCTAGTGCGCCAAGTGGGGGTAAGCTTGGTTGGATTACATCAGGGCAATTAGCAGCACCTTTGGATAGAGCTATTAAAGGCTTAAAAGAAGGTGGTGTATCAAAGGCGATTTTGTATAGAAATGAGTATTATATTTTTAGACTTGATAAGGTGTATAAACCTGGGGCTAAAGAAAAGGAGCTTCCTAGCGAAGATGAGGTTCGTAAATTTATTGAAAATAGAAAATCTGATGAAATTGCCAATAAATACATTAGAGATTTAAGAAATAAGGCGGTAGTTGAAAAGAAGTTTTAAAAAATGAATGATAAAAAAGAAATATTAACGACAAAAGAATTTGTGATTAAATATGACTTGATGGCAAAAAAAGCTTTAGGGCAGAATTTTTTGCTTGATAGTAATATTGTTGATAAGATTATGCGATTAAGTTTAGAGGGACAGGGATTAAAAAATCTTGAGAATGAAAAAGTGGTAGAGATTGGCCCTGGACCTGGTGGTTTGACGCAGGCGGTTTTAAGATGTAAACCTTTAGAGCTTAAAGTAATAGAGATGGATGAGAGATGTTTATCTATTTTGGGTGAAATTAAGGAATATTATCCGCAGTTAGAAATTATCAATGGTGATGCTTTAAAGTTTGATTTTGATGAAAATTTTAAGAACAATGGAAAATGTCATATTGTGAGTAATTTACCGTATAATATTTCGGTTGTTTTGTTGATGAAATGGTTAGAGAAAATAGAGAAGTTTAATAGCTTAACTTTGATGTTTCAAAAAGAAGTAGCTGATAGAATTTTAGCAGAAGTTGGAACAAAAGATTATGGTAGAGTTTCGGTTGTTGCTCAGTTACAATGTGAGGTTATTAGGCTTTTTGATTTGAGCCCAACTTGTTTTGTACCCCAGCCTAAAATTTGGTCAAGTGTGTTGTTGTTTAAGCCTAAAAGTGATGTAATTGATGGAAAGATTTTAGATAAAGTTTCATTTTTAACTGGGCTTTCGTTTGCTCAAAGAAGAAAGATGATTAGGCAAAGTTTGAAGAGTGTGCCTAATATTTTAAGTGTACTTGAAGAGCTATCACTAGAGCCAACTTTAAGGGCTGAAAATTTAAGACCAGAAGATTATTTGAATATAGCAAAAAGGCTAATTTAAAAGTTTGATTTAGTTATTATCTCATCTTTGTTTTTAATAATTAATTTTTTTTAGGAGATGAGATATGAGTGAAGGTGTTAGATACCCAACTTTAGCATTTATTACTGGTGGTAGCGGACAGGCAAATGATGGTATTCCACCACAACCTTTTGAGACTTTTTGTTATGATAGTGCACTTTTAGAGGCTAAAATTGAAAACTTTAATGTGGTGCCTTACACCTCTGTTTTGCCAAAAGAATTATATGGAAATATTGTTAGCGTTGATAAGGTGGAAAAGTACTTTAAGCATGGTGCGGTGCTAGAGGTTATTATGGCGGCAAATGGTGCTAATCGTGATGAACATAAAGCGATTGCAACAGGTGTTGGACTTTGTTGGGGTAAGGATAAAAATGGTGAATTAATCGGCGGTTGGGCGGCTGAATATGTAGAGTATTTTGACACACCGATTGATGATGAAATTGCCGAAGGGCATGCTAGAATGTGGCTTAATAAATCACTCAATCATGAGCTTGAAATTCGAGGTGTTGAAAAACATAGTGAGTTCCAAATGTTTCATAATTTTGTGAATATTGAGCAACAATTTGGATATTGTTTGACTTGTCTTGGATTTTTGAATTTTGAACATGCTGAACCTGTTAAATTATAATCAGATTTGTGATTGATTTAGTTAAATTTGAAAGGGAAAAACATGGCAAAACAACAAAAATCTAAAGAAGCATTAGAAAATAATGATAATAAAAAATTAGGCGTATTTGCTTTGGCAGGTGTTGTTATTAGCTCTATGATTGGGGGAGGCATTTATAGCCTTCCTCAAAATATGGCGGCTGGGGCATCTGTTGGGGCGGTATTGCTGGCTTGGTTGATTACGGGTATTGGCGTGTATTTTATTGCAAATACTTTTCGTATTTTATCGGTGGTGAAACCAGATTTAGAAGCTGGTATTTATATGTATTCAAGAGAAGGATTTGGTAGGTTTGTAGGGTTTATTATCGGGTGGTCATATTGGCTTTGTCAGATTTGTGGTAATGTTGGATATGCGGTTATTACGATGGATGCGCTTAACTACTTTTTTCCACCTTATTTTGCAGGAGGTAATAATCTTTATTCTATTATTGGCGGAAGTATTCTTATTTGGGGATTTAATGCGATTGTGTTAAAAGGGATTAAGCAGGCAAGTCTTGTTAATCTTATTGGTACGGTTTTTAAGATTGTGCCATTATTATTTTTTATTGTTGTAACAATGGTCTTTTTTCATACGGATAAATTTTCGTTTGATTTTTGGGGCGAAAATGAAAAAATATTAGGTAGTCTTACTCATCAAATTGAGGGTACTATGCTTGTAACTTTATGGGCATTTATTGGTATTGAGGGTGCTGTTGTGATGAGTAAGCATGCTAAAAATCAGAAAATGGTTGGCAGTGCAACTCTTCTTGGTTTTGCAGGATGTTTGGTTGTATATGTTTTATTATCTGTTTTGCCTTATGGTTTACTTTCACAAGAAGAACTAGCTAAACTTTCTAATCCATCTACGGCTTATGTGTTGGAGCTTTTGATTGGGAAGTGGGGAGCTTATATTATGAATATTGGGCTTTTGATTTCGGTGTTAACTAGCTGGCTTGCTTGGACTATGGTTACAGCTCAAATTCCGGAAGCGGCAGCTCAAAATGGAACGTTTCCTAAAGAATTTCAAAAAGAAAATGATAAAGATGCGCCATATGTTTCTTTGTATGTTACAAGTGGTTTGATGCAGATTTTTATGTTGCTTGTATATTTTTCAAATAACGCATGGAATACGATGCTCAGTATTACAAGTGTTATGGTGTTGCCGGCATATTTTATGAGTGCTCTTTATTTGTGGAAGTTATGTGAAGACCATGAGTATCCTGTTAATTTTTATATCCGTCGTTCGATGGCTTTAATCTCGGCTATTGTGGGTGCTTTTTACGCATTGTGGTTAATTTATGCGGCGGGGCTTAATTATCTTTTGATGGCGATTATTTTTATGGCTTTAGGTATTCCGTTTTTTGTTTATGCTAGAAGACAGAACAATCCAAAGGAACCTGCGTTTACTGCAGGGGAGCGTTTTGGTGCTTATGTTTTATTAGTGGTAGCAATTTTTGCTATTTATGCAATGAGTACTGGGATTGTGTCAGTTAGTTAGGATAAAAAGAGTAAAAAAAGCACCGGTTTTTCGGTGCTTTTGGTTTTTTTAGATTTTTTACTCTTATACGTTTAGAGCTTTTCTGTATGTTTCAAGCAAGAATTCTTGTTCGTCTCGGTCTGCTTGGTTCATTTTTCTTAATTTGATAATGGTTTTCATAATTTTTACATCAAAGCCAACGCCTTTTGCTTCTGCATAGATGTCACGTATGTCTGATGAGATACCTTTCTTTTCTTCTTCTAAACGTTCTATACGTTCAATCAAAGAGTTAAGTCTTGTAGAATCTATTCCGCCTACTTCATTTTCTGACATTTTTATCTCCCAATATCTAGTTAAAATAACATTACGGTTTGTGAGCATAACTTAAATATTTTTTTTTGACAAGAAATAATTGTGGAGAAAATGAATAATAATAAGTTATTAAGTAATTTTGGTGTATATGAGAGGATAGGAAAAAATGGTTTGTAACTATGGGAGATATAATATGCCAATTAATACTCGTACGAAAATCTTAGCTACTCTTGGGCCTAGTTCTAATAATAAGGAAAAAATTGAAGAACTTATTGAGGCTGGCGTTGATGGATTTCGTTTGAATTTTAGCCATGGAACGCATGAGGAACATAAAGAAACGTACGATTTAGTTAGAAAAGTTGCTAAGGCTAAAAAGGCGCATATTGCGATTGTGGCTGATTTGCAAGGACCAAAACTTCGAATCGGTAAATTTAAGGAAGGAAAAGTATTACTTCAAAATGGGCAGAAGTTTGTTTTGGATATGAAAAAAGACCTTGGTGATGAGAATCGGGTTACTTTGCCTCATAAAGAAATTTTTGATGCTCTAAAAGTGGGCGATAATCTTTTGGTTAATGATGGTAATATTATATTAAAAGTTGTTAAATGTGCTAAAGAATCGGCAGTAACAGAAGTTGTTGTGGGCGGATTTATTTCAGGACATAAAGGGGTTAATCTTCCTAATTCATCATTGAATATTTCACCACTCACTCCTAAAGATTTAAGCGATTTGGATTTTGCGTTAGAATTAGGGGTGGATTGTGTATGTCTTTCTTTTGTTCAACGTGCAAGAGATGTAAAAGAAGCTCGTAAGATTATTGGTAAAAAAGCTTGGATTATTTCTAAACTTGAAAAACCACAAGTATTAGATGAATTAGATGATATTATTAAAGCTTCTGATATGGTTATGGTGGCTCGTGGTGATTTAGGTGTTGAATGTCCTGTGGTTACTGTACCTTTGTTGCAAAAGAGAATCGAAGCAAAGTGCCGTTTGTATGGTAAGCCTGTTATTGTGGCAACCCAAATGTTAGAATCGATGATTTCTGCTCCAATTCCAACTCGTGCGGAAGTATCTGATGTGGCTAATGCTGTATATGACGGCTCAGATGTGGTGATGTTATCTGGTGAGACTGCTGTTGGTAACTATCCGGTGGAAACAGTTAAAACTATGAGAGGGGTTATTGAAACAGTTGAGACTGACCCTAAGTATTATGAATATGTAAATCGTTTTGTTGAATATGTTAAGTGTAACTGCGAATCTAGAGCGATTACTCATGCGGCTAATGATGTAGCTAAAACTATGAGCAATGTTAATGCTATTGTTACTTTTTCTGTTAGTGGTGCAACTACTCTTTCTATGGCACAAGAAAGACCTAGACTTCCTATTATTGCAATTAATCCTAGTGATGAGATTGCTTGCAGGCTTAATCTTGTTTGGGGGGTTAGGACTTATATTGATAAAAAAGTATTTGGTAGTTTTGACAACATTGAGCAAGTTTCTCGCAAGTGTGCGCTTGATTCTGGCATTGTTAATAGTGATGATTACGTTATCGTTACCGCAGGTTATCCATTCGGAAGGGTTGGGTTGACTAACGTTCTTCACATAGTTAAAGTGTAAAATTTTGACATCTAAAGCGGTCTTTTCGAGTAAATGAAAATTCATGTAGGTCTAACTACATTAAAATTTTCATTTCTCTTAAGCCCATCTTTATCTATTCAAAATTTTACGACTTTAACTCTACTTTCAATTTATCTAAATTGTGGTAAATAAAAAGCGGTTTTTTCGAGTAAATGAAAATTCGTGTAGGTTTAACTATATTAAAATTTTCATTTCTCTTAATCCTATCTTTATCTATTCAAAATTTTACGACTTTAACTCTACTTTCAATTTATCTAA
>JAFTVD010000013.1 GCA_017465945.1 Alphaproteobacteria bacterium
CACACACACACACACACCTATAAACGCTGATAGAAAAAATAATATGAATGATAAAGAGACTACGAATGTTGGTTCGTGGTCATTTTTTATGCCAAAAAGAGAAGGCTGTGATATGTTAAAAAGTAATGAGAACGGGCGTTCAATGATAGAAATGTTGGGTGTTTTGGCTATTGTGGGCGTTTTATCTGTTGGAGGAATTGCAGGCTATGGTAAAGCTATGCAAAATTTTAAGATAAATAAGCTTAAAGACCAAATATATACTGTATCAGGTAATATAATGACAACATTTGTTAATGAAAAAAATTATGGTTCGCTAGGCATAACAAATGCAACAGGTATTTCTGCTGCAAAAGGGATGAAATTAATACCAGCGGATATGATAAAAGAAGATGGTAGTGTAAAACATGCGTTTGGTGGTAATTTTTATGTTAGGGCTGTAAGTTATAATGGTGTTCCTTATGGTGCGTTTACAATAGTGTGTGAAGGGTTGTCTCAACAAGTATCACTTCTATTAGGTATGGATGCTGGTTTTCAGAGGGATATGAGTTTTATGAATATGAAAATTGCTAAATCAGAAGAGTGAGGTATGATATGAAAAAATATTTATATTTTGTTATGTTTTTAGGAGTGTTTTTTGTAACAGATGTATTTGCGAAAAGTGATAGTAATGCAGATGAATATCGTGATTGTGCAATTTATAAATATGACCAAGTTATAGCAACCACATCTAAAGATGGTAATATTATGAGTTTTACTTTTTCTGATAGAGCTAAAAGAGTTGAAGGAACAAATGCAGATTGTGATGTAGTTGAAGAGGAAGAAGAAACACCAGAGACGCCAAGTGAGGGTGGTGGTGGTAATGGTGTAACACAAGGTGGCCATAGTGGTGGTGAAGGTGTCTAATTAAGATATTTTATGAGAAAAGTAGCATTAGTTTTTTGTAGTTTATTGTTGATTGCTGGGGGATATTTTTTTTGTAATACTCCGTTAGTTAGTGTTGTTATTACTACGTACAATCGTGCGGAATTGGTATCAAAGGCTATAGATTCAATTTTAGGTCAAACATATAAAAGATTAGAAGTATTAATTATAAATGATGGTTCTGATGATAATACAGCTGATGTTTTGGCTAAATACTCTAAAAAGGATAGTAGAATTAGAATAATTACAAATAATGAAAATAAAGGTATTGTGAAAAGCAGAAATATTGGTTTGAGTGAAGCTAGAGGTAAATATCTTGTTTGGCAAGATGATGACGATATTGCTGAAAAAAACAAAATCGCAGAACAAGTGAAGTTTATGCAAAAACATAGAGATGTTACAATTTTGGGTACTCAAATAAGTTTGCTTGGAAATGATAGAATGATATATCTTTGGCCAACAGAAGTTAATCCAGATGAAGCAGAAATTGCTTTTTTGATTGGTAGACTTCCTATTGCATTGCCAACAACAATATGGAGGTTAGATTTCATTAAGAAATATCAAATAAAATTTGATATTTCTTACCCTGTTACTGAAGATTTGGTTATATATGATAAAATTTTATCACATGGTGGTAAAATAATGACAATTAATGAAACTCTTTATCAATATAGATTACACTATTCTAATTCTGTGGAATACTATAAAAAAATTAGAAAATTACAAAAAGAATTTTATGAAAGAAGATGGAACAGATTTTATCCTAATGAGGTTTATCCTAAAACCCAATGTGAACGTTTGAAATTTATTAAAGAGCATAATAAATATTTTTCTGATGATGTTGTTAGGGAAATGTATGCTGTGCATTGTCAAGGAAAAATTTATAATCCTACATCGATTAGTTTTGTTGTTGTTTATGATAATGGGGTTGAAGAACCGATAGTTGTTTCTAAAAATAATTCTACATTTTATTCTGTTAGATTTAAGAAGGTGGGAAAAGTGCAGAAATATAGTTTTGATAGTATTTATATATTATGGGAAGACGAGGAAGAAAGAAAAGAATATAAGATAAAAAGAGCAAAATAACATTTTATGAAAAACTCCCGATATTGCTATCGGGAGTTTTTTAGGTTTAGATTATTTATTCAGCATCAAGACCAGTTTCTTGGTTAACACGTTTTGCTGATAGTTTAATCTTACCACGGTTATCTGTTCCTAAGCATTTAACCCAAATTTTATCACCTTCTTTGTAGAAGTCGCAAACAGAAGCAATACGCTCGTTTTTAACTTCTGAAATGTGAACTAGACCTTCGGTTGAGCCAAGGAAACGAACAAATGCACCAAAGTCCATAATTTTGGTGATTGTACCATGGTAGTTTTTACCTTCTTCTGGAACAGCAACAATACCGTTGATAATTTCTAAAGCTGCTTCTGCATCTTTTTTATCAACAGCTGCAACATTTACTGTACCATCATCATCAATATCAATCTTAGTGTTAGTTTTTTCGATAATTTCACGAATTACTTTACCACCAGTACCAATTACTTCACGAATTTTATCTGTTGGGATTTTAATTGAGATAATGCGTGGAGCATTTGGTGATACTTCAGGGCGAGGTTCAGCAAGAGCTTTTGCCATTTCACCTAAGATATGAATACGACCTTCGTGTGCTTGAGCTAAAGCATTTTTCATAATCTCTTTGGTGATTGATGTAATCTTAATATCCATTTGAAGAGCTGTTACACCATCTTTGGTTCCGGCAACTTTAAAGTCCATATCGCCAAGGTGGTCTTCATCACCTAAGATATCTGTTAAGATTGCAACACGTCCATCATCTTCTTTGATTAAGCCCATTGCGATACCTGCAACAGGTTTTTTAAGAGGAACACCTGCGTCCATAAGCGCTAATGTTGATCCGCATACTGTTGCCATTGAAGATGAACCATTTGATTCCATAATATCTGATACTACACGAATTGTGTATGGGAATTCAGATTTGTCTTTTGGCATCATTGGGTGGATTGCACGCCATGCAAGTTTACCATGACCAATTTCACGACGACCAGGAGAGCCAAGTCTACCACATTCACCAACAGAGAATGGTGGGAAGTTGTAGTTTAACATAAATTCTTGACGTTGTTCTTCCATTAATCCATCAATGATTTGTGAATCTTCAGCTGTACCTAATGTTGATACAACAAGAGCTTGAGTTTCACCACGAGTAAATAATGCTGAACCATGTGTTGTTGGCAATAGATTTACTTCACATGTAATTGGGCGAACTGTTTTTGTGTCACGTCCGTCAATACGAGAACCAGTTGATAATACTTTTTCACGCATTACAGAGTGCATTAATTTTTCTGTTACATCTAAAGAGTAGCGAACTTCTAATTCATTTTCTGGGTCAATAGTTGCTTCTACTTCTGCTTTTAATTCGCCAAGACGTGTTGAACGTTTTTGTTTGTCAACTTCGTTAAATGCTTCTTCGTATTTTGTGCGGAATTCTTTTTCAACACGAGCATAAAGTTCATCAAACTCTTTAGGGAATGTTGGTGCAACCCAAGGTTCTTTACCTGCTTCTTTTTTGAGTTCGTTAATCATTTCAATAACTTTTTGGAAGTTATCAAAACCAAACATTACAGCGTTTAACATTGTTTCTTCAGAAAGCTCATTTGCTTCTGATTCTACCATTAATACGCCTTCATTTGTTCCAGCTACTGTTAACTCTAGTTCTGATTTTTTGATTTCTTCTATTGTTGGGTTTAATACATATTCTCCATCAATATAACCAACTTTGGCAGCACCAATTGGGCCTAAAAATGGAATGCCAGATACAGCAAGAGCTGCAGATGCGGCAATCATTGCTAAAATATCAGAATCTGTTTTTTTATCATGTGCGATTGTTGTACATACAATTTGTACTTCGTTTTTGAACGCATCAGGGAAGAGTGGACGGATTGGTCTATCAATTAAGCGAGATACCAAAACTTCGTGTTCAGAAGGCTTTCCTTCACGTTTCATAAAGCCACCTGGAATTTTACCTGTAGCATAATATTTTTCTTGATAATTAACTGTAAGAGGGAAGAAGTCTTGATCTGCTTTAGCTTCTTTAGCTCCAACAACTGTTGCTATTACAGTAGTATCTCCGTAACTTGCTAAAACTGAACCTGTTGCTTGTTTTGCAATTTTACCTGTTTCTAGTACTAACTTGCGACCGCCCCATTCCATTTCTTTGCGGTGTACGTTCCAATTTACCATATTTTTTACCTTTCCTATAAATTCCTCACCTAGTGTTATACTAGGATTTAAGAAATAGCGGAGCCCCATTGCTCCGCTATTTCATTCAAACATCTTACTTACGTAAATCTAATTTTTTAATCAATGTTTGATATCTTTCTTCGCTTGTTTTCTTCAAGTGATCTAACAAGTGACGACGACGGCTAACCATCTTCATTAGACCTAAACGAGAGTGAAGGTCTTTCTTGTGTGTGTTGAAGTGTTCAATTAAAGAATTAATTCTGTATGTCCAAATAGCGATTTGTACTTCTGGAGAACCAGTATCGCCTTCTTTAAGACCATATTGAGCAATAATTTCTTGCTTTTTTTCGTTTGTAATCGACATCTATTTTTCCTTTTTTATTAAAAAATTAAAATTAATGATTAAAAACCCGAATCGGTAAAAGTTTGTTTTCTTTTACATTGCTCAGGGCTACAAGCTTATTATTATAGCAACAAGCATATGGTCTTTCTTGTGGTTTTAAACCTTTAGAATCAATAGCTTGTCCATTTTTAAGCTTGAGAGATTCTGCTTTAGTTAAAGCGATAACCGTGATGTCGCACAGAAATGTTTCAACAGGTAAAACAGAGTTTTCTCCGAAGTCCTTATACAACATATTTTTTAAATTATCCAGTAAAATCGTATGCGATAGGTCAAAAAAGCCATTTTTTGTTCTGCGGAGCTTGGTTAAGTACCCTACAGAGTTTAGTGCTTTAGCTATATCTGCACCTAGTGTACGCACATATGTTCCTTTAGAACAAGTTACTTCAAAATAGGCTTTTTTCTCATCTTTATTATATGATATTAGTTTTAATGTATGTATTGTTATTTCTCTTTTGGGAATATCAAAATCTTTTCCTTCTCGGGCAAGAGTATACGCTCTTTGACCATTAATATGAATTGCTGAAAATTTGGGTGGTGTTTGAGTTATATTTCCAACAAATTGAGGGATTATTTTGATTATTTCATCTTGCGTTGGGATGTTGGGAGATGTGTTGCAAATATCTCCTTCTGTATCGTCGGTTGTGGTAGATGTACCAAATTCTAGTTCAAATTCGTATGTTTTGGTTCCTTCTTCTAGGTAAGGTATTAATTTTGTTGCTTCACCAAAAGCAAGAGGTAATACTCCGCTTGCAAAAGGGTCTAGCGTTCCAATGTGTCCTGCTTTTTTGGCTCTTAATTCGTATTGTATTTTTCGTAGCACTTGATTGGAACTCATACCTTGTGGCTTATCTAAAATAATCCAACCATTAATATCTTGATTATAATGTGAGCTCATATGAATAATTCCAATTGTTGATTTTGGGTTAGATTTTGGAGAGCTTCTTTTATTATTGGAATTGAAACAGCTCGACCATAGGTCCATGATATTTCATCTATTTCGGCTATGAGTTTTGTTATAAAATCAAATGAACGTTCAGAATGATTTAGTATATAATCTAAAATTTCTTGAGTGATTATAATTTGTCTGTCGTTAAATTGTTTAGCTATAAGAGCTATTAGCATTTCATCATTTGGTTGCATTATTTCAACTGTTGGTATGATGTTTAAGCGGGAGCGTAGATCTGGCAATTTTAATGCTAATTTTGAGGGAGGAAGCTCTGATGTAAATAATATAAAACGACCTGGTACATTGTAATTGTTATATAGATGAAAGAAGGCTTCTTCGTTTATGTTAGAATCTAAATCTTCTATTACTAAATATTGGTGTTCGTTAGTTATTTTATTTACATTTTTCATGTTTATACTATGTGATGATAGTATTGGAATTTGGATAGGGCGAGGAAGGGTGTTTTGTATTGTAGATATCCAAATATGAGCGAGGTGTGATTTTCCGGAGCTTTTAGGTCCAAATATGTTTAAAGAGAAATGTTGCCACTCTGGCCACATTTTTACAGCCATGTATGCATTTTGATTGCATGTTGTTACCATAAAATCTTCTTCACCAAGAAAATTTTGGGGTAAAAAATTAAACATATATTGGCCATTTTTATTGCTTGGATTTGTCATCTTATCCTTTTAAAACCTCGTATACTTTTTGGGTTAAATCACTTAAACTAAATGGTTTAGGTATAAATGACATATTTTCGATATCTGCAAATTCTCCTTTTAAAATATCTTCTGAATAACCAGAGGCTAGGATAATTTTTATATCAGGAATTTGCTCTAGTACTAATTTTGATAATTCTATACCATTAAGACCTGGCATAACCATATCTGTGATAAGTAAGTGAAAATCTTTATCTATCTTTAATGTCTCGAGAGCATTTTCTGCAGAATTTGCGCTAACAACAGTATAGCCTTTTTTGCGCAGTGCTCGTTGAGCAAAAGTTCTAACAGAATTTTCATCATCAACAAGCAAAATACGTATATTTTCAATATTTTCTGGTGTTTGATTTAGGGTGTCTGTTGCAGATAAACTAAGCCCTAAAATGATTTTATCTTTATTGGTTTGTGGTAATTCTGTTGGAGTTAATACGGCTCTTCCTTTTTTATCATTGAGAGTATGTTTTTTTATACTATCATTTGTGTCTGTACTTTCAATTTTTGCTTGGTGAGCAGGAAGATATATTGAGAATGTTGTTCCTATATCTAACGTGCTTTTTACCTTAATGAAACCTTCCATTTGGCGTACAATACCATAAACGGTGGCAAGTCCTAAACCAGTTCCTGAACCGACAATATTTTGTTTAGTTGAGAAAAACGGTTCAAAAATACGGGATAAATTTTCTATTGGAATTCCACAACCTGTATCTGTTATATCCATGCGCACAAATGAACCTGCTTCAATGGTTTCTGCACCGAAATGATATGGTTCTAGAAGAGTTTCTAATTGAGTTGAAATAGTAAGTGTACCTTTTTTATTCATTGCATCTTTGGCATTTACGCAAAGATTTAATACTACTTGTAAAAATTGTACTTTATCTACTTTTATCGGATTTAAGTTTTCTCCATGATGAAATTTCAGCTCTACTTGTTCACCAACTGTTCTCTTTAAGAGAGGTGTGTAAGTTAGTAATATGTCTGTTATATTATTTAGTTCTGGTTTTAGTGGTTGCTTTCTTGAAAACTGCAAAAGTTGACGAACGAGCTCTGCTGCACAATTTGCATTTTGTTTGATTTGAATAATATCAGCATGAGAAGAGTCTTTAGGTCCATGGCGTTGTAAAAGTAAGTCGCAAAAACCTATCATTGCTGTAAGAAGGTTGTTAAAGTCGTGTGCTATTCCTCCAGCTAATTGCCCCATCGCTTGCATTTTTTGTGCTTGTGCAAATTGTGTTTCTAGATTTTTTTGTTCTGTTGTATCTAAACAAAATAAGATAATACCCTTAATGTTTTCTTTTATTTGTAGGGTTGAAGAAAATAGTGGGCATATATATAGTCTTAAGATTTTGGAGTGATTTTTCTTTTTTATTGTTAAGTCAAAATATGCTATTTGTAGTTTGTTATCTTGAGTGGTAAAATAATTTATTTGTTTTTTTATTTTAGATATACTTTCTTCATCTAGGTAATTGGTTAAATAGTTATTTTGTAATTGAGATGGTGAAGGCACACCTAGAATATCTGTAAATTGTTGATTTACACGTTTTATAGTTAAGTCTTTATCTAGTAACATCATTCCAAATGGTGATAAGTTGAATATGCTATTAGATTCAGAGACTATTTCTTTGTATGTTTGTTGTAGAGTGTTATCTGTGGGGATTTCACCAATAACAATACCTCTTGTTTGGGAAACTTGTCCTTCTTTGAATTGGTCTACTTTTACAAGATATTCTTGTATTTTTTTGCCATTTTTTATGTATGCGTTATATTGTGAGCCTCCGCTATGTAACTTTTGTTCATTTGAGGAAGATTTAAAAAGATAATTATTAATATCATTTCCTAAAATGTTTTCTTTAGGAGCGCCTATCATAAGACTTAGTGTTTGGTTTATGTATTCTACTTTGTTTTTATTGTTTAATATATACACACCAACAGGGAGAAAGTTTAGGAAATTATAAAAAGAACGGCGTTCTTCTTGGAAGATTGCATCCATTGTTTTTTCAGATGTGATATTTTCAATACTCCATAATAAGTAGATGTTGTATTTTATATCAAAATTTGAAATGTTTTTTTGTGAATTTGGGTTTAGTGATATTGGTCTTAAACTTATTTTATACCATTCAAAACCTGAAAATATGGTTTTATCATCAAATTTTAATGATAGCTCTTGTGTACATTCTTTTAGATTTTTAGAAGAGTGTTCTAGTTGTTTTATTTTTTGTAAATTACTTTCATCTGAAACTAGATGTTGTTTGAAAAAATCAAGAATAGGTTTGTTATTTAAGAAATTTTTTGCAAGTTCGTTTTGCAAAATAATTTTGCCTTCTTGATTAACAATGGCGTAGCATATTTTTTTATTTTTGAGTATTTCATTGGCGAGTTTACCATATAATATGGCAGTTTCTCCTGATTGGAGGATTATTATGGTGATATATATGCTTAATGTTATGAAAACAAAAATGGCAAGGATAATAGGGCGAAGATATTGAGGATAGGCAAAAAGTATGCCAATGCTTACGATTGTGGCAGTAAGCATTAAGACTAATAGTAATAGTCTTCTTTCCAAAATTTTATCAGGTCTTATGTCATTATTATCCTTAAACATTTTTTATCCTAGAAAATGAAATTATTGTTTTTTAGGTAATAATATCTGGTTTTGTTTTTCCTGTTCTAGAGGTTATATAAGAAATTAAGCGAGATACTTCACTTAAATCCTTAAGCATAACTTCTGGGTCCTCTAGTAAATTTGTTGTTTCATAGCATTCTATGTATGTTCTTAATGTTGCGCCACTTGTGCCTGTTCCTGATAAGCGATAAACTATTCTAGAACCATCTTTGAAATGAATAATTAATCCATTTTTGGTTGATGTTTTATCAACGGGGTCGTTATATACAAAAGGATGTGCATCTGAAACTATATAACCTTTAAATTCTTTGTTTATTAGAGATGGAAGAGAAGCTTCTAAATCTGCCATTAATTTATCTGCAATATCTTGTGGAATGTTTTCGTAGTCATTACGTAAGTAGTAATTTCGACCATATTTTTTCCAATGTGATAGAGCTATTTCTTTTACAGATGTTCTTTTTTCAGCAATGATACTTAACCAAAAAAGAGTTGCCCAGATGCCATCTTTTTCTCTAATATGGGAGGCTCCTGTGCCAAAGCTTTCTTCTCCACAGAAACTAATGCGGTTAGAATCCATTAGATTGATAAAATATTTCCAGCCTGTTGGTACTTCGTAATAGTTAATGTTTAATGTGTCTGCTACACGTTTTACAGCCATTGAGGTGGCGGCAGATTTTGCTACACCATATATACCATTTTTGTATGCAGGGATTAGTTTATAATTATCGGTAAGAATCGCTAAGCAATCGCTAGGGCTTACAAAGAACTTTTTGCCTAAAATCATATTACGATCGCCATCACCGTCATTGGCGGCTGCAAAGTCTGGAGCTGTTTCAGAGTACATTAAATTAACGAGATCTTTAGCGTATATTAAATTAGGGTCTGGATGTAGACCGCCAAAATCTTCAAGAGGAATAGAATTTACAACTGTTCCTTTGGGAGCTCCTAAAATCTCTTCAAAAATTTTTTTACCATAAGGTCCTGTAACTCCGTTCATTGCATCAAATACAAAGCGAAAATTTGATTTAAATAATGATTTTAATTTATCAAAATCAAAAATACTTTCCATTAATTTGATATAATCAATATATGGGTCAATAATTTCTATTGAGGTATTTTCTTGTGTGTAAGAGGTTATGGTGCTTAAATCAAAATCATCACAATCTGCAATTTTATATTCGGTTATATTTAGTGCTTGTTCTTGAATTGCTAGGCTTTCATCTGGTTGGCATTGTCCTCCTGAGGATGTTGCGTATTTTATACCAAAATCACCATTTATTCCTCCTGGATTGTGTGAGGCTGAAAGAACAAAACCTCCGGAAAGTTTGTTTTTTAATATGATTGCAGAACCTGCAGGAGTTGAAACCAATCCGTCTTTAGCAATATATAGTTTTTTTACATTATTACCTATTGCTATTTTTATTATTTTTTGGATAGCTGTTTTATTATAAAAACGACCATCACCACCAACAAGGAATGATTTTTCTTCTAAATTAGGAATCGTATTGAATATACTTTGTAAAAAATTTTCAATATAATTTTCTTGCATAGCTGTTTGGGTCTTTTTTCTTAGTCCAGCAGTTCCCATTTTTTGATCTTTGTAAGGGGTGGTTTTTACTATTCTAATCATCTTTATTCCTTGATTTTGGTTAAGCACATTTGGTTTATGTTTAAAACAAAAACTCTTTCTTGTAAAGAGAATTTGTTAGTTAAAAATAAATTCAGCAACTTTTGTTATTTCTCTTTTAGCGCAAATATCTTCGTAAGTTAATTTATTTTTTAGTGCATCACTTATTTTATCTTGAGAGGATATACCCCCTAGTGTTTTTAAGTATGAACTACGTTTGTTTATTGGTGGAGATACTCTAAATCCATATAGTTTTGACATTGCTGATAATTCTTTTGATGGGGTATCTATTGTTTTTTCTTTTAAATTATTTTCACAAATTACCCAATTTAAGGTTTTGTTGTATTGTGAAGCTATTTGTTTTTTTAGTTCCCAGATGTTATTGATATATATGATGTCTTTTTGAAATTTGCGAATCGATGATGATGGTAATAAGGTTATGTAAGTGTCTACATTTAAGGCTAATTCATCAAGTGCTGTTATACATGGGATTATTATAGCATCATAATTTTTTGATTCTTGTGAAAAATTTTTACGCTCTATAATGTTTGGGGTGGGTAAAAAAGGGTGCATTTCTTTTCTTTTGTTTATTATTTGTAAAAGAGGCGAATCGTTTGAAAGTAATATTGCTGTTTTTTGATTATTGTACATCAAAGTGATTGCTAATTCTAGCCCAAATAGTTTTTTGCCAGATTGTGATGAGCCATCAATGATAATAATATGTGCACTTTTGTTTTGCATAATTTACCTTGATTAACGATGGTTATATGCTGTTTTGGTTTTAGTTGTTTTAATAGAGTTATTAATAGCATTTTTTAGTGTTGCTGTATTTATTTTTTTATTTTTGTTAATGTGATTTAATGATATTTCCATCATTTTAGATATATTTTCATCACGTTGTTTTACTTTCTTATGTCCTAATGTTACAGCGATAACTCTATAATTTCCTTGTTGTGCAGATGTTAGAATATTAAAACCTGAGGCGGCAGTATAGCCTGTTTTCATTCCATCTGTTCCAAGAGAATCGTTTAATAGATAGTTATGTGTTTTATATGTTATGTTATTGAAAGTGAATTGTTTTGTAGAAAACAGATGGTAGTATTGTGGGTAATGATGATATATCGCAGCACCTAAAATTGCTAAATCTTTAGCGGTGGTTTTTTGTGCGGAGTTTGGTAATCCAGATGCGTTTTTAAATGTTGTTCTGTGCATGCCTAGTTTGTGTGCTGTTTTAGTCATCAATACTGCAAAATCTCTTTCTGTTGGGCTTAAAGCTTCTGCAAGAACAGTTGCGCAATCATTAGCAGATTTTACAATTAAAGCTTGGATTAATGTTTTTACATCAATGTATGAGCCAGCAGGCATTCCTAATTTTGAAGGAGAGCGAGAAGCGGCTGTTCGTGATACTTTTAGTTTATCTGTTAGTTTTAGTTTGCCTGTTTCTAGCGCATTAAAGGTTATGTATAATGTCATTAATTTGGTTAGTGATGCAGGGTAACGCAATTCTTCTGCATTATCAGAGTATAGAACATTTCCAGTCTTTGCATCTATAACGATAGAAGATGTAGATGCTTGTGCTGTAAATGTTGTAAAACAAAGTATTGCAAGACAAAGATATAACCTTTTCATAATGTACATTTTAATAAAAATCCTTTCATAACTACAATGATGTTTTATAATAGCAGATAAAAAGAAAATAAATTGTTAATTTTAGTTATGAATATAATTTTTTTATTTATTTTTTAGCTTGACTTTATGAAAAAAAGTATGTAAAAGGTTGCAAGCGATGGCGAACGTAGCTCAGTTGGTAGAGCCCCGGTTTGTGGTACCGGTTGTCGTCGGTTCGAGCCCGATCGTTCGCCCCAGATAATGCCCTAGCTTAATGTTGGGGCTTTTTTTTGTGCGAACAATCGGGCTTAAAGGTTCGAGCCCGTCTTGTTTCGTAGGGCTCGCTTTTTATAAAAGCTTGCCAACTACACTTCGGGCAAGAAATTGTAAAGTTTGCAAAAACGTCGTTTCCGACTATTGCAAACTAACAATATCTGAAAATTCATGGTAAAAACAATTCACTGGATTGTTTTTACTCATAAATTCGTTCGCCCCAGATAATGCCCTAGCTTAATGTTGGGGCTTTTTTTGTGCGAACAATCGGGCTTAAAGGTTCGAGCCCGTCTTGTTTCGTAGGGCTCGCTTTTTATAAAAGCTTGCCAACTACACTTCGGGCAAGAAATTGTAAAGTTTGCAAAAACG
>JAFTVD010000014.1 GCA_017465945.1 Alphaproteobacteria bacterium
AGGGGCTAAAGAAACAGAATTTAATAGTGAAAAAGCAACTAATTTTTTTAAAACAGCTAGTATTGAAGAAATAAATAAAGTTTTGAAAATATTGCCAGATGAGTTTGAGCTTGATTGTGATGTTGATTTAAGTGAAAGAGGTTTAAAAGAGTTACCTGATTTTTCTAAAGTTATTGTTAAAGGTGTTTTTTATTGTGATGAAAATCAGCTTGACAGTTTAAAAGGTGCACCAAGAAAAGTTGGTGAGAGTTTTGTGTGTTGTGGTAATCAACTTGTTAGTTTAGAGGGAGCACCAAGAGAAGTTGGAGGGCTTTTTTATTGTTCTCATAATAAGCTTATAAGTTTGAGAGGAGTTCCAAGTAAAGTTGGTGGAGATTTTAATTGTTCTCATAATATGCTTGATAGTTTAGAGGGAGCTCCAAGTATAGTTGGAGGGGATTTTGATTGTTCTCATAATAAGCTTATAAGTTTAGAGGGAGCACCAAGTGAAGTTGGTAAGAGTTTTGAATGCTGTAGTAATCAGCTTGTTAGTTTGAGAGGTGCACCAAGAAAAGTAGGGGGGTATTTTAATTGTTCTTATAATAAGCTTATAAGTTTAGAGGGAGCTCCAAGAGAGGTTAGGAGGCATTTTGATTGTAGTTATAATGGGCTTGATAGTTTAGAGGGAGCGCCAAGTGTAGTTGGTGGAGATTTTAATTGTTATGATAATAGGCTTACAACATTGAGAGGGACACCAAGAGAAGTTGGAGGGGATTTTTATTGTTTTGATAATCAGCTTATAAGTTTAGAGGGAGCACCAAGAGAGGTTGGAAAGAATTTTGATTGTACTTACAATCCTTTAAAAAGTTATAAAGGAAAACCTGATAAAATTGGTGGGGAATTTTATGCACCTGATATTGAGCAAGTAAATATTATTAATGGTGGTATTGATTGGTGGAGATAGTAGGGAAAGAAATATGAGTGATGATACTAAAATAAAACTAGGGGAGCAGTTGATAAGGTGCGTTTTAGATGATAAGCTTTCTAATGATAAAAAGCTTAGGAAGATGGATTATATTATTAAACTGGGGGCGGATGTTAATGCAGAATGTGGGCTGGGTTTTTCTGTATTAAGTTTAGCAAAAATGATGCAAAATGATGTTGTTATTAGCTTTTTGGAAGATAAAGAGGCTGTTGATATTGGATTTAATAAAAAGAAAGCTGAAGAGTTTTTTAGGACTGCTAGTGTAGATGATATAAATAAGTTTTTAAAGATTTTGCCAGATGGGTATGAGCTTGATTGTAATGTTGGTTTAATTGATAAACAGTTAAAAGAGTTGCCTGATTTTTCTAGAGTTATAGTTAATGGAGAATTTTATTGTCCTTTTAATGAGCTTACAACATTAAAGGGAGCTCCAAGTGTAGTTGGTGGAGATTTTAATTGTTATGATAATAGGCTTACAACATTGATAGGAGCACCAAGGGAGGTTGGGGAAAATTTTAATTGTCAATGTAATCAACTTACAACATTGAGAGGAGCTCCAAGTGTAGTTGGAGGGGGTTTTGATTGTCAATATAATCAGCTTGACAGTTTAGAGGGAGCACCAAGAGAGGTTGGGGGGGATTTTTATTGTTCTGATAATCCTTTAAAAAGTTATAAAGGAAAACCTAGTAAAATTAGTGGGAAGTTTATAGCACCTAGTATTGAGCAAGTAAATATTATTAATGGTGGTAATAGCAGGTGATAGAGGGGAAAATATGAGTAATCCAAAGTTAGAAGAAAGTTGGTTTAAGGTCATAAATGATGATAAGATTTCTAGTGATATGAAAATTAGAAAGCTTGATTATATAATTAGGCTTGGGGTTGATTTGGAAGCAAAAAATAAAGAAAAATGCTCGGGGTTATGGGTAGCTTGCCGAAAAGGTGATAATAGAATTATAAAATATCTTGTTGATAAGGGGTGTAACATTGATACCACAGATTCTTTTGGGGCTAGTGCATTGATGATACTTACTAGTCTTAGAAATTACGAGGGGGTTGAACTGTTTACTAATAAAGGTGTTGATGTTGATATGGCTGATAAATTTGGTAAAACACCTCTTATGGAAGCGGCATTTACAGGTGATGTTAAAATGCTTAAACTATTGATTGAAAAAGGGGCAAATATTCATGCAAAAAGGAAAAACGGTGAAGATGCTTTAACTTTGGCTTGTGCTGTAGATAATGTAGAAGTAATTGAAATATTGCTTGATAAAGGGATGGATATTAATACAAAAGATAATGATGGGTGGAGTGCGTTTTATTGGGCTGTTTATAATGGGTCAAAAAATGCGGTTAAGTTATTAATAAAAAGAGGAGTTGATATTTATCAAAAAGATAATATTGGGCAAAGTGCGTTAGATATTGCTAGTGATGATATGAAGGATTTTATTGCAAGTGAGCTTAAAAATATAAAGAAACCAAAAGTTATAAAAAAAGATTTTGATAGGTAGTTTAATAAAAAAAAGGCAACATAAATGTTGCCTTTGGGGTGTGTGAAACTTTTTATTTTAGATTGCACCATGTGTTTCTTTGGCACAACGAACGTAATCTTTGTAGTACTCTTCTAAACTTTGTTGTACTAAATAGTTTACTGTTCCTTTTGGGAAACGTCCTTTTTTATCCATTTTTCCTGCTTTGATACCTGTTAATAGTTCTATACCATCATCTACAGTATCTATTGCATAAATATGGAATTGTCCATTTTCTACGGCTTCAATTACATCTTCTCGCAACATTAAGTTTACTACGTTAGTGCGTGGAATAATACAGCCTTGAGTACCGGTTAAGCCGTTATATTTACACACATCAAAGAAGCCTTCTATTTTTTCGTTTACACCGCCGATTGGTTGAATTTCTCCAAACTGATTTATTGAACCTGTTACAGCTAGTGATTGTTTGATTGGCAACTCAGCAATAGCTGATAACATACAATAATATTCGGTTGATGATGCACTATCGCCATCTACTCCGCCGTATGATTGTTCAAATACAATACTTGCAGATAATGACAATGGGCTATGTTTTGCAAAACGATTAGCGATTAGTGATTGTAGTATCAATACGCCTTTTGAATGTATTGGTCCACTCATTGCAACTTCACGTTCGATGTTAATAAATTCACCATGTCCTAAACGTACTTGGGTGGTAATACGGGTTGGTTTACCAAATGAATTACGGGTGAAGTTATATACAACAAGTCCGTTTATTTGTCCAACATGTTCACCTTTGACATCTAGCAATATTGTGCCTTTATCGATTTGTTCTAACATTGCTTGGTTTATTCTGTCTGAACGATAAATTTGAGATTTAATTGCTTGTTCAATATGATTTTTACCGATTTGTGAAGCTTTAGATTTACGTGCCCAGTAGTCAGCTTCTCTTAATAAATCTCCTATTGATGCAATATGAGCGGTTAGCTTTTCGGTATCATCTGCTAGGCGTGATGAGTACTCAATTATGCGAGCTACGGCTTGTTTGTTTAAGGAACGAAGATTTTTCTTTTTAGATAAAGAACCGATTAATTTTGCATATTCTATTTCGTTTTCTTTTGTTCTATCAATTACGCCACCAAAGTCTACTTCTACTTTGAAGAAGTCTTTGAAGTCTGGATCTCGTTCGCTTAATAAATCAAATAGTTCTGCATCACCTGTCATGATGATTTTTACATCTAATGGGATTGGTTGAGGGTCAAGCGAAATTGTTGAGAAGCTTGTATCTTCACTTGGTGCTTCGATTTTTATTTCTTTTGAGGCAAGAGCTCGTTTTAAGGAATCCCAAGAATATGGTTGAAGAAGAAGTTTTCTTGCGTCTATTAATAAGAATCCACCATTGGCACGATGAAGTGCCCCACCTTTGATTAATGAAAAGTCAGTAATTAGGGCACCAAATTGTTGTATGCGCTCAACTTTTCCTACTAGGTTTCCTTGGGTTGGGTGGTCAAGCAATATAATTGGCGCACCTGTATCTGGAGTATTTTTTACAACTACATTTACTTTGAACTTTTGGAATTTATCTTCTTCTTGTTGGCTTTTTAATTGGCTTAATAAACCTGCCATTGGTTCTTCTTCTGATGGTTTATTATCTTGATTATAGTTTGGTACAAAGGTTGTAATGTTATCTAGTATATGATTTAAGAGTGTTTTTAAGTACTCGGCTACTTTTTTGTTGGATTTATATTTTTGTTTGATTTCATCAAGAGGTTTTTTTATGGCATTTTTTACTAATTTTTCTTGTAAGTGTTTTATTTCTTCGGTTTGTTTTTCTTCCCAGGCTGGAGCATCATCTTGATGTGCGGCAATTTCTTCTTGCATGGCATTTAAGTCTGCCATGATTTCATTTTTTTCTTCATCAGATAGGGTATCAAATACATCTGGGCTTATGATTTCGCCGTTTTTCATTGGGGCTACAACAACACCCATTGGCATATGTAAAAGAGATACTTTCTTTCCTTTGGCTTTCTTTTGTAGAATCTTGATGTAGTCGTTACGTTTGGCTTGGTATTTTTCACGTATGGCAGATACTTCTTCTTCATAAGCTTCGTTTTTTACTAAATTTGGTAAGTCAAGTTCTACAAATTCAGTGAATTCTTCTATAAGTTTAGCAAATTTTTGGGCTTCGCCAGCTTTAAAATTTAAGGCTATTGGCTTGTGTGGTTCATCAAAATTATAGACATATGCCCAGTCGTCTGGAGTTGGGCGAAGTTTTCCTTCTTTTTCCAATATTCTTTTTACTAAACTTGTTTTTCCGGTACCTTCTGGTCCTAAGCAAAATAAGTTATAGCCACGTGATTTAATATTTATACCTAATTCAACAGCACTGATAGCTCTATCTTGTCCTAGGGCAGATAGGCGTTCTTCGAGGTCTGCTGTGGTATTAAAATCAAACTTTTGTGCATCACATTTGCGATAAAGTTCTGAAGAAGTTAATTTTGTAATAGCCATTTTATAAAATATCCCCTATAATAAATTGTCAGATGTATTATAAATAGTAAAAAGCTAACAGAGAGTAAATATTTGAAAGTTTTTTTATGCGATTGAGATTTAATTTTAAAAATAAATTTAAATATCCGACAAATGAGGATAATCCTATATTTTTTTCTTCTTATTATGAAAAAAAAATAGTAGGGGATTTTTTTGTAGAAGATGATGTGATTTTGGCTAAAAAGGCAAAAGATAGTTTAGGGAAAGTTTTTCATGATTTGAAACGAGATGTTTGGCATCAGGAATTTGACTACAAAAAGGGATTAATATATGCGAAAATTCTTGAATTGTTGAATATGAAGGAATTAACAAATCCAATTGATAATATGAAAATATCTTTTTTTACTCCCTATCCTTTAAAGGCTTGTTATTATTATTTAAAAGGGATGAGAGATATATATTTTACAGATTTATCTAATGCTTCAGATAATGTACTTAAGGCATTGAAAATGTTTAAAAAGTTAGGGTATGTCTATGAATGCGCTGAATGTTATATGGGGCTTGGATTAATTTATCGTATTTGTGGGGCTGGTGATATTAATTATACGATGCTTAATGAAGCATTGAAGATTTTTGAAAAAATTGAAGTATATGCTAAAGTTGCTGAAGTTAAAGCGTATTTAGGTATTTATGAATTGCAGGCAGGAAATATTAATAATGCTATGGAATATTTTGATGAGGCTTTAAAGATTTGCAAAAAATATGATTTTAAAAGGACTGCGTCTGATATTTTTAATTGGAAAGGGGTGGGATGTTTTCAAGATAATAAATTTGATGATGCGGAAAAGTTCTTTCTTAAATCGCTTGCTTGTCCTGTTATAAAAAGAGATGGTAAGGTTTTTAGCTATGAAATGCTTGCTCGTATTTATTACAAAACAGAAAGATATGATTTGAGTTTAAAATATGTTGATATGGGATTGAAAATACATCAAAAAAATAAAAATAAGCAGGGTGTTTCAGAATTGATGTATTTAAAGGCTGAAGTTTTTTGGGCAAAAGGTTTAGAAGATAAATGTAAGGAAATTTTGCTTAATTTGATAAAAGACAAGCATTCGACATCGTTGCTTTATTATCCTTCTAATGCTTATAGCCTTTTGGGGTTGATTTGCTTGAAAAATAATGATTTTGAAAAAGCAAAAAATTTATTTATGCAGGCTAGTGATTTGGAAAATGCAAAAGATCGTATAAAAGGGGCGGTTATTGATTATAATAATTTAGCTGAGGTTTCTTCTAGATTAGGAGATAAAGAAGAAGCAAGAAGGTATCTTGCTATTGCTCTTGATAAGGCTTTAGAGATTGGTGATGATGATCTTATTTTTTATTTAAAAAATAAACTTAATAGCTAGTATTTGTTATCTTTAAAAAGAGAAAATTACCCATATATTTTTCTGGTTAAAAGAAACAGTAGAGGAGAAATTTAACGATGTTAAATTTTTTATTTGTGGTAATGATGCATCTTCTGCCGTTGATTTTACTTTTAATTCCTTTTTTATTGTTGTTTGATGTTAGTTTGAAAAAGAATAAAAAAGAGGAGAAAAAATGTGATAAAATTGAGCCAAATGTTAATGAATTAGAGGAAAAACTAAATCATTTAATTCAAAATAATCAAAAACGAGTGAAATTTGATAATTTACACAAAGAGCTAAAAAATACATCAACACAAAATATTAGTGCATATATTAATTTAAATAAGAAAGATTTGAAGGGGTTTCATTTGTTTCAGATTATTTTTTCGCTTATTAAAAATAAGTCTGAAGATGAAAAGATTATTAGGATATTAAGGCATTATTTGCCAACAGTTGCAACGACACATTTGTATGCGATGCTTAATTCGTTTAAGGTGTTTTTTAAGATAAGTAAAGAAGATGGAGTGCAAAAAGAGTTGATGGTTGGGCTTAATAGTAATAATGTTAGGGGAACGTTGATATATCTAGAAAATAAAATTCAAGGAAAGTTAAAAGAGGCTACAATGGTAGAGCCGTCTTTGCAACAAATGGTGATTAATGATGCGGTTATTTATGGGCTAGTTTTTGCAAGTTTTGCAGAATTTTATGATAATGATGCGACGGTGAAGATATTAAGGTTATGTAATGAACTTTCGCCAGAATTGTTTAAATATTGGCATACTATTCCGAAATATTGCAAAGATTATGTAGTGTTAAACGATAAATATAGGTTAAATTAAAGAGATAAATTTTTGTTTTTATGAAAAATTTAAAAAAAATGATATTTTTTAAAAATTTTTCTTGTTTTTGTCTAAAAGCTGTGTTATCATCTGTCTGCTAGATATGAAATTATGTAAAATTTAAATATTAAAATTATGGCTAATTATTCTAAAAACTTCATTAACTTTGATGTTAAAGTTGATGAAACGGTGCGTTATCAATGTCGCTCTGAAGACTTGTCAATGATTTCGGATAAGGAAATTTTTCGTATTGATAATAGTTTTTACTTTTATCTTTACAATCGTAATGGGAAAAACTCAACTTACTCATTGAGAGAAATTACCAAAAGTGAGTATTTGCATAGAAAAACTGAGTTTTTGGCTTTGAGGCCCAATGGTAGGTTTGGACGTTTTTCCAAAGATGATAAGAATTACTTTATCGCATGTTATACCAATAACTGCTATTGGAAGAAGAACATGCCGTTGAAGGATTGTATTTTTATCAATCCTAGTCCTTTGAAAGAAATTTATGATGCTGTGGTTACCGAAATTGAAATGCGTGACAGACAATTAAAAGAAAGAGAGGACTTGTCTCGTCAGGAGTATGCAAGGATTTGCGGTAGATTATCTGCAGAGTTAGGTGTGAGCTTTGTTAATGCCATGCGAATTGGTGCTGACAGAGAAAAATTGATTACTTTTAAGAATTCGTATGAAGAAGCGATGAAGAAGGTTCGCTTTATGTCGCTTCCAAAACTTCGTGAACTCCAGCTTAATCTTATTAGAGTTGGGAAGAATCGTTTTGGACGTGAAAAGCGGAAACGTGCCTTGAAAGATTTAGGTGTCGAATTTTTCGATGCTGATGTTGTAATGATGGACTTCAAAGAACTTGAAGAGCTTATTGATAAGCCTCTTGAAAAGTATGGAAGTGATAGCCTTGAACAAGCTATTGAGAATGCAATCAATCTTCCGTATGATGAAAGAAAAGAAATTTTCGACATGTTTTTGAACGCTAGTCGTACAACAAAGAGAGCTATTTTGCAACGTTTGGGCGTGGATGTGGCTGCGATTGATTTTAGTTGTTATCCTATTTCACGTATTAAACATGCGTTGCAGTCGAGCCTTGGGCTTGATATGTATTAAGCAAAAACCCCCGATAACATTTAAGTTATCAGGGGCTTTTTTTTTAGGCATCACCTTCTTTGAGCAAGTGGCTCAAGCCAAGCTTGTTCATCACTTCGGTGTAGGAGTAGAAGTCATCATTTCCACTCTTGGTTGCTACAATGTAGGTCAAGCGTGAGCCACGGAAAACCTTTTCGGAGAGGTCACGTACGTCCTCTGCTGTGGTGTTCCAGATGGAATTGATGCGGTTGTCAACATTGTACATGTTGCCACGACCAACAATCTGCCATGCTGTTTCAAGAGCACGATTGTCTGAACGCTCGTACTTGTCAAGCTTTTCAACCATGGCGGCATTGCGTGAACGTTCCATGCGGTAATCGCTTGCGTAAGTGTCGCAAATGCGGTTTACAACTGCGGTAACAATGTCTGTCAACTCTTTAGGAGAGTAGGTCGGGGACATCACATACGCACGAACTGTGCGAAGACCGTAGTAACCGGCAATCTTGAAGTCAACCTGTACATCACCCATGCCAGCATCAGCAAATGCACGCTCGAGACGACGCATGAACATACTCATCATCACGTTGGTTGTTGGGCTGTCATCAATAGTGAGATGTTTCATATCCCAACCGAACATAAGGCGGTTGCATCCGTCTTCGACGTTGATGAGTTCAAAACCTCCGGTGTAGAGATTTTGTTTCATCTTTTCAGATGTGGTGGTAGGTGTACCGGTAGGAATAGCACCGAAGTACTTTTCTGCCAAAGCGGTAAGCTCTTTTTCGGAAATCTTGGGGCCAGAAACAACCAACACAGTGTTTGATGCTGTGTAGTAGGTGTTGGCAAACTCTTTTACATCGTCAACGGTGTAGGAGTTGAGTGTTTCGAGATATTCCTCGGTTGTCTTTACAAGGTCTGCGCTGAATGCTACATGCTTGTAAGCAAGTTTCATGCGACGCATTGTCATGGGTGCTGTATCACGAGTTTGCTTGCAAATCTCTTCTTTTGCACGAGTGACATATTCGTCATTGATTACCGTTTGATTGAAAACCTTGCTAACTTTAGCAAGTACTGTGTCCAAATCGTTGCCACCTACTGTATACGCAGTCATTGTTCCGCCAAAAATAGGTAAGATACCTGTTGACTGGATGAGCAATGTACGTTCAAAAAGATTAGCAATCGCTAGCGATGGTTCATTTACATGACCAACATTTACACTCAAAGCCACAGAACATGACTTTGTTTGACCTGCACATACAACGGACATACCGTTGCTTAACTTAAAACTTTTCATAATGATAGTTTTTTTTAATGAAACAATAATTTATTTATCACAAAAATAATGAATGTAGCCTCTGTATAGTCAATTAAAATGGGTTTGTCAACTAAAATTTTTGTAAATGGTAAAATGGATTATTTTCAACTGGATAATAAAAAAGGAGCAAATGCTCCTTTTTTATTTATTCGCTTTCTTCTTCATCTATGGGGGCTTTTCCTTCTATGACATAGCCTTCATTAAACCAGTTACCTAAATCTATATCTGAACAGCGTTTAGAACAAAATGGTCTATATTCTATGCTATCTGTTAGTTTGCCACAGATGGGGCATTTATGCACCTTGATAACGGGAGTGTTATTATTTTCTGTCATTTAGATTATGGCTCCACACGACCTGTACCACGACATGTTGGACATTCTACAGAAAATTGCTCTAGCAAAGTTTTGCCAATTCGACGACGTAAAATTTCAACGTTGCCTGCTTTGCTTAAACCTAGTACTCTTGCACCATGATAGTCGCCAGCTAGAGCTTCTTCTAAAGTATCTATAACTGAACGCATGAAACGATATTCATTAGAGCCTGCAAAATCTATCATAATTTTGCCACTTAGGTTGCGTAAGATTATCTGACGAGCAATTTCTATGGCAGCTTCTTTGTTGAAGCTATCTGTATCACCTCTTGCAACTAATCCTTTGGTGTCAACATCTATTGCTACTAAGGCTTTGGTTTCTTCGATATGAATTTGTCCACCATTTGGTAGAGTGATTGTTTTTTGCATTGCAAGTTGGAGCATATCTTGAACGCCATATTCTTCACTTGGATCTTTGCTGTAGATTACTTCGCCGTTAAAGATTGATGATACTTTTGATTCTAAATTGTGATCATTAACGATAACTTTGGTTAGACTATCTTTGTAGCGACGAATTAAATCAAACAATGGGTTTTCTTTAGCATATAAAATTGCAGGAGCAGTAGCAGAACGAGCTTTTACGCGGATATTTTCATAAATTTCTCTTAAGAGCTGCATTTCTTCTATTACAACATTGATGTCTACATTTTCGGCAGCTGTACGAACTACCCAACCTTCTTGGTTTTGACCAACATTTTTTAATACAGCATCTTGAAGTTCTTTTACTTTTTCTTCAT
This sequence comes from Alphaproteobacteria bacterium, assembly GCA_017465945.1. Classification (GTDB taxonomy): domain Bacteria; phylum Pseudomonadota; class Alphaproteobacteria; order RF32; family CAG-239; genus CAG-267. The sequence goes on from JAFTVD010000014.1 coordinate 10,706, forward strand.
TGTTTATTTTTAGTGATACATCAACATAGCTTCCAAATGGGCGATATACTAAATATGTTCCTGGTATTTGGATAGCTCTTACAAGTTTTGCGCCTTTTTCACTGTGTCCGGTTTTGGATACTTGAACAACAACGCATTGACCTTCGGTCATGTTTACTTCTAAAAGACCTTTTTCTTGAGAATTCATGAAGGCTTCTTTTTCATCACCAATGTTTACCATAAAACCAAATTTGCCTTCTGCTAGGTCTATTTTTTTGATTATGCGACCAAGGTATACGTTTCCTTCTTGTGTTCCTGTTTCATTAAATAATTCAAATTCTGTTAGTTTTCCTTCGTTTAATACTGCAAGGCAAGCATCTATTCCTGATTTTTCATATATAATTGTATCTGCTTTTATCATCTTTTTTTTCTCCTTTTTGGTTGCAATATATTAAATTCTTATCCCATCTAGTAGATTTTTGGTTTCATATAAAGGTAGGCCGACAACACTTGTATATGAACCAATAATCTTTTTGACAAATCCTGATAACATTCCTTCTATTTTATAACCTGCGACACCATTCCATTCATTTGAGGAAACATAATCATTAATTTCTTTTTTAGTTAGATGTTTCATTACTATTTTGGTGGTGACTGTTCTTTGGCAAATTCTACCTTCTTTAGTTATTAGGCAAACGGAGGTGATAACTCGGTGAGTTCTTCCTGAAAGCAAGTTCATAACCTCGGTTTGTTCTTCAGGTGAGTTTGATTTTTGAATGATTTTTTGACCGACAACGATAATTGTGTCTGCACTTAAAATGTTTTCATTTGGCTTTTGTGATGATACTGATAGGGCTTTTTGTTTAGCTATTCGGCGAATATAAGGGAGAGGTTTTTCGCCAATTTGTACAGTCTCATCAATGCCAGCAGGGCAGATATCTTTTGGAAGATAGCCTATGCTTTCTAGTAATTGACGCCTTTGGGGCGAGGAGGATGCCAATATAAAATCTTTTTCTTTCATTAATTTTTACTTTTTAAGCCTCATCATCATAAGTTTTTTCTAGTCTTTCATGACGCTCTTGTGCTTCTAGACATAGAGTTGCTATTGGGCGAGCCATTAAACGATCAACACCGATTTCTTCACCTGTTTCTTGGCAATAGCCATATTCACCATCTTCGATACGCTCTAATGCTTGGTCAATTTTTACGATTAGTTTACGAGCTCTATCTTTGGTTCTTAAATCAAGTGATTTATCTGTTTCAAGAGATGCTCTATCAATATCATCTGGCTGATTTAAGCCACCTTGACGTAATTCTTCTAGTGTGTCGCTTGATTGAGCAAGTAGTTCCTTTTTCCAGTTAAGCAATTTTTGACGAAAATACTCTAATTGCATTTCGTTCATGTATTCTTCTTTTTTACTTGGTTTGTAGTCTGGTGGAAGTATTATAGAGCTAACCATTTCAATCTCTCCTATTTGTTTTATGTTTTACCCCTTATATTCTAGTTTATAGAATAAATTTTAATCAACTTAGCAATAATTTTATAAACATCAAGAAAAAAATGTGTTTAATCAACTATATTTAGCTAAATATCCAAGTAATATTATTATGGGCTCCCTCGCTACAGGCATTCGCTACATCTTGATATGAAAAATTATGCGAAGTTAATATGCGTTTTGTTGATGTATTTAAGTCGAAATGTGAGAATGGATATTGCCAGCCGTATCTTTCGTTTATGATGACACTATCCATCTCGGAACCTGTGGTATAAAATTGGGCGGAAGTGATAACTTCAATGCAGGCTTTATTGCTTAAGTTTTCAAATGTGATGTAGTATAAGTATTTGTTTATGGCGTCTGTGGTGGTGGCTATTTCTGTTGCAGGACCAAATTTTACAGGACCTGATAGAGCGTGACGAAGTTGGCGCATATCAATAGGCATAGATGATGTTCTTCTCATACCTTCTTCTGAAAGGTTTGAGAAATCTTCATCAACGGCGGTATATTGTATTATAGCTTTTTTTAGGTCTACTAATTGTTGAGTAAGGCGTCCGGTTTTATAACGATTTACACCTTTGGAGATATTAGAGTAAATTGTTGAGCCAAGCATAAATAGGAACGATATGTATAATATCGTTTCTAGCATGGTTGTACCTTTTTCGTTGTTTTGAACCATATAACCCTCTCTTATATATCCTAAACGTCTTATAGTATATCATAAAATTGTCAAAAACTCAATAGTTTTGTTTGAAAAACAATTATTTTCGTAGTATTTTAAACAAAGTTTAGTTAAAAATATGTTTAATTTGGGGAAAATTTGTTTTTTTTATAGGGTTGTAAGATATGATAAAAAGAGTTTTGATTGTGGGCGGATTTGTTGTTTTTTCACTTTTGTGTGTAGCGGGTATTTATGTTATGAAAGGTGATAAAAATCCTGAAATTGTGCCCATTATTGTTGAAAATAAAGTAAAGATGGTTAGTGATTCTTTACATTCTTATAAAAAAGGGGAATTAAATAATAAATGCGAGGCTGATGATCAGATTTTTTGTGCTATTGAGAAGGCTGTTAAATGTACATTAGAGCCAGAGCTTGAAGAATGCGATAAAAGTAGTGTTCCTAGTTTTGTGTTGGGTTCGGTTGAAGATGATGTTAGACCTACGGAAATTAGTTTTTCGATTATAAAAATTAAGCCAATTCCAGAAAGTGTTGATGTTGCAGTGTATACAAAATCTGATTGTAATGCGTCTTGGTTTGGGCTATGTAGTGGAACTGTGATTTATTCGTTAACTCCTAAAGATGGGTATTGGGCTGTAACCAATGTTTATGCTTTAGAGATGTAAAAAAAATAGCCCTAGAGAAATCTGGGGCTTTTTGTTGATAAAACTTTATTATTTGATTATTGATATTTTTTTAAAGTATTTGCGACCTCATATACCTTTGATGAATAATGAGCGCCTTTGATGAGGATTGTATCATTATCTTTTAAAAGTTCGTTTATGAGAAAGTCGGCAACATTTTGAATATTATCAAAGTAGAATTGTGTGGTGGAAGAGGGGAGTTCTTTTAGCATATCCTTTGTTTCTTCACATATTCCAATTACGATATCTATATTTTCTTGTTTTAGGGTTTGACCTACTTCTTGATGGGCTTTAATGGAATATTCTCCTAGTTCTGCCATTTTACCAATAAGAGCTATTTTTCTGCCTTTGGTTTGCATTTGCCCTAGTGATTTGATGGCTAATTTCATTGCATCTGGTTGACCCGAATAGCTATCATCTATCATTTGGACGTGGCGATTATTGATGGTTAATTGATATTTTTTACCTCGTCCTTCAGGGGCTGAAAAGTTATTAATGGTTGGAATTGCAAGTTCTTTATCTAAACCAAGTGCATCTAGTGTTTTTAAGGCACATAGGGCATTACTTTGATAATGAGGGGAGTTATCATTTAGGTTTAAGTTTGATAAAATATCATCATCAAAACCATAGCTTAAGATGTTTGAAGTATATTTTTGTGCCTCATCTTTTATAATGTTGGCAAGAGATGAGTTATAGTTATATATTGCGATACCGTCTTTTTTTAAGCCTTGGAAAATTTCTGATTTAGCAAGAGCTATGTTTTCTAATGTTTTTAAGAACTCTATGTGCATAGGGTAAACGTTTGTAACGATGGCTATGTCAGGAGTGGCAAGAGATGTTAAATATTCTATTTCGTGTAGGTTTGACATTCCCATTTCAATTACGGCATATTTAGAATCCATATCGATATCAAGAAGTGAACGAGGAACTCCGATATGATTATTAAAGTTGCCGGTGGTGGCATAGGTTTTAGCATATACTGATAGGGCTTGCTTTAGGAGTTCTTTGGTGGTTGTTTTGCCAGAGCTTCCAGTTAGGGCAATTAGGGTTCCTTTATATAGTGTACGATTATAATGAGCAATTTTTCCTAGGGCTTTTAAGGTATCGTCTACTACTATTTGGCTGTTTTGTGGGATGTTTTTATTTTCTTTGTTTACAACAACAAGGGGGCAACCTTTTTTTATTACGTCTTCAATAAAGTCGTGTCCGTCAAATTTTTCACCTTTTAGGGCTATAAATAACGTATTTTCATCAACGTTTCGGCTATCTGTTGAAACGTTAGTGATTGTTGTTTGTTTGATGGGGGTGCTTGAAGATAGGATTTCTTTTAATTTATCTGAAGTAATTGGTTGCATTTTTTTATATTCCTTTTTTATTTGATACTTTTATTTATTTTGGGATTAAAAGGTTAATATGGGGTTAGTAAGTTAAAAAAATTTTGCTTGATTTTTAGGAAGTTTCTGATTATATTTGACAAGTTATGTATAAATTTGGAGTTAAGTTTTAAGATGAAATGTCCTTTTTGCGGAAAAAGCGATACGCAGGTAAAAGATTCTCGTGATACTGTTGATGAGAATGCAATTAGGCGTAGGCGTGAATGTCCTGATTGTGGAGGACGTTTTACTACTTATGAACGTGTGCAGTTGCAAGAGCTTACTGTTATTAAAAAAAATGGTGAACGTGTACCTTTTGATAGAGAAAAGTTAATGCGCTCGGTTAGTTTGGCTGTTAGCAAATGCGGTATTTCTGTTTATGAGATTGAACGTTTGGTAGAAGATATTAGACGTGAGCTTGAAAATGGTAGTGTTTGTGAAATTAGCTCTAGAATGATTGGTGAGAAGATAATGGATAGGCTGATAAAAATTAATAAAGTAGCCTATATTAGATTTGCGTCAGTCTATAAAGATTTTAAAGAAGTGAAAGATTTTGAAGAGTTTGTGAGCAAAATTAGCTCGTAATTATGAGAAATTTGAGGTGTTTTATGGTAAAATTTGTTTCTGATAAGATTAGAAAAAAATCTGGGGCAAGATTGGCTTGTGTTCAAGCTACATATATGGCTTTGTTTTCTGAACTTGGTATTGATGAAGTGATTGAAGATTTCTTAAAAGGTGAAATTGGTAGGTTTGCTATTGAAGAAGATATGGTTAAAGGCGAAGAAATGGTTGAACTTTCTGAAATGGATAAGCCTTATTTTGAAAAATTAGTGAAAGGTATTCATCTTAAAAAAGAAGAATTAGAAGAGGCTATACGTGGTTATCTTAAAGATGGTGGAGCTTATGACCATATGAATGCTACTATGCAAGCTTTATTGCTTTCGGCTGTTTATGAAATTTGCTATACAACAGATGTTGATACAAAAGTTCTTATTCAAGAATATGTTGATTTGGCATATGCGTTCTTTAGCAAAAATGAGCCAAAGATGATTAATGCTTTATTAGACCAAATTGCAAAGAATGTGAGATTATAATAAACAATAAAAAAAGGAATTTGTCATGGCAATACTAGAGCTCTATACATATCCTCATAAGGTTTTAACTAAAAAATGTGAAGAAGTTGAGATTGTTGATGATGAGGTTAGAAAATTTTTGGATGATATGTTAGAGACTATGTATCATGATAAAGGAGTTGGTTTGGCGGCTCCGCAGGTGGGAGTTTCTAAACGCATTATTGTTATTGATGATAAAGTGGGGGAAAATGGGGAGCCTGGTCCTCACCCTATTTATATGGTTAATCCTAAAATTATTAAAAAATCAGATGATATGATTTTATTTAATGAGGGGTGTTTATCTGTTCCGGGGCAAAGTGCTGAAGTTGAACGTCATAGAGCTGTTAGTGTTGAGTATCTTGACTATAATGGAAAAAAGCAAGTGCTTGATGCAGAGGAATTTTTAGCAGTTATTATTCAGCATGAGACTGATCATTTGGATGGAGTTTTATATATTGATAGGATTAGTCGGTTGAAAAGGAATATGATAATTAAAAAATTATCTAAATCTTAGTGATTGGTGGGGCTTTGTATATCAGTGGTCATGATTGCAAAATTGCTCCTTTGGGGCTTTGTGAAAGCACTATCATGTCATTTATTTGCTCCCTTATGTACGTTTTTTTGTACACCGCAGTCGCAAATAAATTTCCAGCATAGCACTTTGACAAAGCCGTGGCAAAGCCTTCGGCTTTCGGTTTTAAAGGGGGGCTTTGTATCAGCGGTCATGATTGCATTTTATGGATTGCCACGCCTACGGCTCGCAATGACAAGGAAAAGGGCTCGCAATGACAAGGAGATGAGTCATTGCGAACGGATGTGAAGCAATCTAGGAAGGTGTTTTTTAGTTGCATACGGGTGAAATTTGTGGTATCATCTAGAATATATTAGAGTTTTTCTTTATTTAAGTGAGGACGGAGATGAGTGAAGAAAATAAAAGAAAACTAGGTGAGCAGTTAATAAGGTGCGTTTTAGATGATAAGCTTTCTAATGATAAAAAGCTTAGGAAAATGGATTATATTATTAAAATGGGGGCGGATGTTAATGCTAGACACGAGTTTGGGTATTCTGTATTAAGTTTAGCAAAAATGATGCAAAATGATGAAGTAATTAAATTTTTGGAAGAAAGAGGGGCTGATAAGGATTTTGGTTTTGATCGTAAAAAAGCTGAAGATTTTTTTAAAACAGCTAGTATTGAAGAAATAAACAAAGTTTTGAAAGTATTGCCAGATGGGTATGAGCTTAATTGTGATGTTGATTTAAATAAACGGGGTTTAACAGAGTTGCCTGATTTTTCTAGACTGGTTGTTGGGGGAAGTTTTTGTTGTTATTATAATCAGCTTGAAACATTGGCGGGGGCTCCAAGTAAAGTTGGTGGGACTTTTGGTTGTTCTTTTAATAACCTTACTTCATTAAAGGGAGCACCAAGAGAGGTTGGTGGAGATTTTTATTGTCAATGTAATCAGCTTAAAACATTAGAGGGGGCACCAAAGGAAGTTAAGGGGAGTTTTAATTGTTATGGTAATCAACTTACAACATTGAGAGGTGCTCCAAGTATAGTTGGAGGGGGTTTTTATTGTTTTGGTAATCAGCTTATAAGTTTAGAGGGATCTCCAAGTATAGTTGGAGGGGATTTTTGTTGTTATGATAATCCGTTGAAAAGTTATAAAGGAAAACCTGATAAAATTGGTGGGAAGTTTATAGCACCTAAAATTGAGCAAGTAAATATTATTAATGGTGGTAATAGCAGGTGATAGAGGGGAAAATATGAGTGAAGAAAATAAAAGAAAACTAAATGAGCAATTAATAAGGTGTGTTTTAGATGATAAGCTATCTAATGATAAAAAGCTTAGGAAGATGGATTATATTATTAAATTAGGTGCAGATGTTAATGTTAGGCACGAGTTTGGGTATTCTGTTTTAGGTTTGGCAAAATTAATTCAAAATGAAGATGTTATCAAGTTTTTTGAAGAA
>JAFTVD010000015.1 GCA_017465945.1 Alphaproteobacteria bacterium
AAAGAGCATAATTTTGATTTGATTGAGCGAGAAAAACAAGATGATGATTTAGATATAGCTACATTCCAAAGTTCATGGTCTTTAGCTCATAAATTAAAACCATTAGATAAAAAACAAAAATGCGACCTATGGAAAAAACTTCTTGAGAGTGAAGAAACAAAAAATTTATTCACCTTTGTTAAATCCTATAGTGGAGCACCTTCTTATATCATATCCAAAGAAAATCAAGAAAAATTAAAAACTTACCTTAAAGAACATAATTTTGATTTAGCTGAAAGAGAAAAACAAGATGATGATTTAGATTTAAAAACATTCCAAAGGTCATGGGTTTTAGCTCATAATTTAAAAGCATTAGATGCAAAACAAAAAAACGACTTATGGAAAAAACTTCTTGAAAATGAAGAAACAAAAAATTTATTCACCTTTGTTAAATCCTATAGTGGAGTACCTTCTTATATCATATCCAAAGAAAATCAAGAAGAGTTAAAACACCTTTTTGAACAAAATGGTTTTACTATCAAAATTTCAGTTCCTAAAGATAAAACAAACTCTAAAACACCCCCATCAAATGATGGTAGATAACTTATCCATAATCAAACTAAAAAGACTGCTCAAATAGGCAGTCTTTTTATTTACCTCTTTTACTATTGCAATAAATTTATTATCTCACTATTTCCATTATATTCAGCCAGCATCAAAGCTGTCTCATTATTATGGTCTCGAAGGCGTTTATTTGCCCCCTTTCTCAAAAGTTTTTTTACCATTTCAACATTTTCATCTATGACCGCCTGCATCAAAATAGACCGCCCTAAAAAAGAATCTTGAATATTAACATTAGCTCCTTTTTCTACCAATCTTTTTACTTCCTCAAAATCCCTTTTCGAGCAGCCAAAATCAAGGGCTTATCACTATTTAATTTAATTTTTCTAATATGGTCGCACTTTTCTTTAGTAATTCCCGATAAATCAACTGCCCCAGCAGGATAAACCACCAAACACAATGCAAAAACAATACTCAAAAATCCATATCTTATTTTCATATTATAGCCCCACTATTTTCTATCCTTCAACTTTATAAGGCCTTGAAAGTAATTCGCCGACCCCTTCTTTTAATGAAATCCCATCAAATAAAATTTTCTCCATTACCTCTGATATTGGCATTTCAATTCCAAGCTCTTTTGCTCTTTTAACAACTGCACGAGTAGTATAAACCCCTTCAACAGTTTTTGTGTTTTCTTTTATTATCTCACTTGCTCTACCACATTTCCCAATCTCAACCCCAAAACTAAAATTACGAGATTGCAAACAACTAGCCGTCATCACCAAATCACCAAGCCCACACATACCTTTTAATGTAACAAGCTTGCCTCCTAATTTTTCGGTTAATTTTGCCATTTCATGAAAACCTCGTGTTATAAGAGCAGCTCTTGCCCCATCTCCAAATTCTGCCCCTTCAACAATTCCCGAGGCAATCGCAATCACATTTTTAACACTTCCCCCTATTTGTACCGAAATAATATCTGTTGTCATATAAGGTCTAAAATAAGGAGTACCAATCATCTCTGCCACCATTTTAGCAACATCTTCTTTAACTGCCCCAATCGTAACCGATACAAACTTCTTTTCAACTACATCTTTTGCAAACCCAGGACCAGAAAGAATAGCAATATCTACATCACCTAATTCTTCATCAGCAATTTCAGATAACATCTGCCCACTATCAGCCTCAATACCTTTCGCACAAATAACCACTACATTACTTGGCCGAATATAAGGCTTAATTTTTTTCATTATCTCACGAGTATGTTGTGCCGAAACTGTCAAAAGTACCACATCAGCAAATAAAAAAACTTCACCCAAAGTTGAAGTCGCCTTAATGTTATCACTTAAAATAACATCCCCTAAATATTTACTATTTTTATGATTTTCGTTTATATCTTTAACAACATTTTCATCTCTTGCCCAACAAAGAACACTATTACCTGCACGCTCTGCTGTAATAGCAAGGGCTGTCCCCCAAATACCACTACCAACAACCCCGATTTTTTTTCTCATATTAAAGCTCCCCAATATTTTATAATATCATAATCTAACAAAAAAAGCTAATACTTCAAGCAAAATAACCAAAACGTACAGAAATTTTAAATAAGAAATAATTTTGCAATCATGACCACTGATATACAAAGCCCCCAATAAAGGCGAAAAATTTTAGTAGTTAATTGTAGATGTCCCCTAGACGAGCACGAGTGTAGTTAGACCTATTTGACGCGAGCGTATGGGGCTTCCATCCACAAATTAAATGCTAAAATTTTACCCTTTAAAACCGAAAGCCGAAGGCTTTGCCACGCTTTGATAAAGTGCTGTGCTATGAGTGACGCCATGAGCGTAGTACAATCATGACCACTGATATACAAAGCCCAATTTAAAACCGAACGCCACAGGCGTTGCTACGGCTTTGTCAAAGTGCTATGCTGGAAATTTATTTGCGACTGCGGTGTACAAAAAAACGTACATAAGGGAGCAAATAAATGACATGATAGTGCTTTCACAAAGCCCCCAAAGGAGCAATTTTGCAATCATGACCACTGATATACAAAGCCCCCCTATCTTATAGAATATACACACCCACAATACTCCTGCTTGTACAATCCTAATTCTTTGATTAATAAAGAGCGCCTCTCTTGAAGTCCACCCTTTCGACCTTCAATTTCAATATATGGAAAATTAACATCACTTGATGCTTTATACCCTGCCTCATTTACTTGCTTTAAATCTTTCCATCTTGATACTCCCAAAACAGAACTAACCCCATCAAATCCATTCTGCTTTGCATATTCCATCACACGTTTTAAGCGGTAATAAAAACAAATAGAACACCTTTTTCCTCTTTCAGGCTCATCTTTGTATAATTTAGTCGCCTCCAACCATCCTTTTGGCTCATACTCTAACTCAATAAATTTAATCCCCCACATATCGCAAAGTTTTTTTTGCTCATCACGGCGTTTTATATATTCCTCTTTAGGGTAAATATTAGGATTAAAAAAGACAACCTCAAACAATAACCCATCATTTTTTAGCTTTTCAATCACAGCAACACTGCAAGGTGCACAGCAAGAAAGTAATAATATTTTTTTATTTAATATATCATCACTCACAGCATTATCCTTTTCGTTTATATGTTCCTAAAAATTGCACTTCTTCAGAATAAAATTTCAATTCTTCAAACGCATTATTAAAAGCAACTGTATCAGGATGCCCCTCAATTTCAATATAAAACTGCGCCGAAACAAAATTGCCATCTACAACATAGCTTTCAATTTTATTTAAGTTAATGCCATTTGTAGCAAAACCGCCCAATGCTTTATATAATGCAGCTGGAATATGCTTAACCTTAAATACTAAAGATGTAACAAATTTTCCCCCATCATTTTCAGGCATATTTTTTTGAGTACTCATAATCAAAAAACGAGTAGTATTATTGCCATCATTTTCAATATTAGATGCCAAAATCTCTAACCCATATATTTTACCAGCTAATTTAGATGCAATAGCCGCTCTAGTTTTATCTTGCATTTCCACAATTCTTTCACAAGATTTAGCTGTATCAATACGAGATAATGCTTTAATCGAATGTTTTTTCAAAAATTTTGAACATTGTGCTAAAGCTTGAGGATGAGAAGCCGCCGCTTCAATATCTTCAAGTCTAGCCCCTTTAAGAGCAAGTAGCTGATGTTCCACCCTTAAAAAATGTTCCCCCACAATTCTCAAATCCATCTGAGGTAAAAGAAAATGTACATCCGCCACTCTTCCTGCATTAGAATTTTCAACAGGAATAACTGCATAATCAGCCTCCCCTTTTAATACTAATTCCATAGCCTGTTCAAATGTATCAGATGGAATATATGAGGCATCTGGAAAAAGCTCGCTACATGCAATATGAGAATAAGCGCCCATCGCTCCTTGAAACGCAATTTTTAACATTTTCTTTTTATCCTTTTCATAACTATAAACTAAAAACGAATTTTATAACAAACCCATTTCATGTCAAGCATCAATTAAAAAAATAAAATTGTTAATTATTTAATACACTCACTTGTAATTAAATTTTTATATACTAACTTGGCATAAGTACAATTTTTTACTATAAGGATGGGAAATATGCAAAAAGAAAGTATCATTACAATCTTGGCTTCTGTTATCTTAAGTGTTGGCGTATCTACAGCTCTCACAACTAACAATAGCAAAGAAGCTACAACAACAGCTCCTGCAACAGCAAACATTGGAGCTTCTATTGAATCTTATTTAAAAGAAAATCCAAGCATCATTCGTGAAAGTTTAGAAATTGCTGCTCGTAAAGAAAGAGAAGAAGCTGAAAAACGTATTGCAGAAAATTATTTGAAAAACTTGGATGAATTACACAATATTGAAAATTCACCATACGTTGGACCCAAAGATGCAAAAATCACTATCGTTGAATTCTTTGACTTCAACTGTGGATATTGCAAACGTTTAGCTCCAGCATTAAAAGAAGTTATTGCAAATAACAAAGATGTTCGTTTCATCTTTAAACCAGTTGCATTCTTAGCACCAACATCTCAAACAGCTGCTAAGGCATTACTTGTAGCTGCAGAAAGTGGTAAACATTACGAACTTTATGAAGCATTATTAACACACAATGGTCAAATCACCGATTCTGTTATTGATGAAAAAATCAAAGCAGTTGGTCTTGACTTAGATGCTACAAAGAAATTAATGAATAGTGAAAAAGTAAACAAAAACTTTGAAGAAATTATTTCATTATCTCAAAATGTAGAAGTACAAGGTGTTCCAACATTAATCATTAATGGTAAACCACTTCGTACAATCGACGCTAGCCAAATTCAAAACGCAATTAATAATTTGAAATAATCTTCAAAATATTAAAACAAAAAGAGGTCATAAAAGGCCTCTTTTTTTTTATATCTAAAAAACATAAAATAGCTTGACTTTTATTAACACCAAAATTAAAATCGAACAAAACAGGAACTTAACAATGAATAATGCTATTAACCAAGAACCAATAGATACGCTAAAATCATTATCTAAATCCGTTAAAGATTTAGATTCGTTAAATCTTGTTCAAAGAAAATTGTTTGATACTATAGAACACACTCACACCAATATTTTTATTCACGGACAAGCAGGTACAGGTAAATCAACATTCATAAAATACCTAAAAAAACATTCTAAAAAACGTATCCGTTTAGTAGCCCCCACCGCAATCGCTGCCTTAAATATTGAAGGCTCTACAATTCATTCAATGTTCACCTTACCATTAAGCGATTTTATAATACAAAAAGATGTATTATCAACCAAAAGACGCAAACTAAAATCAATCTTAAAAAAAACCGATATCCTAATCATCGATGAAGTTTCAATGTTACGCCCTGATATACTAGATACAATTGAAGCTCTATGTTGCCAAGCAAGAGGAAATTTTAATTTATTTGGAGGTTTGCAAATAATCTTAATTGGTGATATGTGCCAACTTCCCCCAATCATAAAACATGAAGTATGCCACATATTCAAACAAGAATATGGGACAAACGAACCATACTTTTTTGATGCCAAATCATATCAAAAAGGCGCCTTCCAAAAATTTGAATTAACAGATGTTTACCGCCAAACCGATATAGAACTATTAAATTACTTACAAAATCTAAGAAATAACGAACACATATATGAAACTCTAGATTATTTTAATAAAAAAGAAACTTATCCTGATGATTTTCTAAAAACCGCAATAACAATAACCCCATATCGCAATGTTGCCGATAACATAAATAAAAATCGCCTCAATCAACTAACAACTAAAGAAAAAAGTTATGAAGCAAAATTCACTGGCACATTTGAAAAAATAATTGATACACCTTCTCCAAAAAATTTAACATTAAAAGAAGGGGCACTTGTTGTTTTTAACAAAAATAATTATCCAGACTATATAAATGGCACTTCTGGCATAGTTGAAAAACTTGCAGATAGATATATTATTGTCCGTTGCCTAAATGATAATAAATTTATAACCGTTTATCGTGAAGAGTGGAAGTCTTTTGCTTATGATATAAATGAAGAAACAGGTGATATAGTTGAAAAAGAAACCGGCAATTTTATTCAATATCCCCTTCAATTAGGATACGCACTAACTATACATAAATCACAAGGAAAAACCCTCGATAGAGTTATTGTAGATATAAATAGAGGCGCCTTTGCTCATGGGCAATTATATGTAGCTCTTTCTCGTACTCGTGCCAAAAAAGATATGCTAATCAAACTCCCCTTAAATGAAGATGATATAATATTTTCCCCTCGTATCAAAAGTTTTTTAAGCTAATTATTTACGAAAAACACCATATAACAACATCATAAATAATTCATTATAATCTCTAAACCCTCTAACACTCTTTCCTTCTCTCGTTAACTTTTCTACTTCATCATTCCAATTTGTAATAACATTCTTACCATAACTTAAAATATCATACACAGCATAAGCAACGTTATTTCCTCTTACATAATCATTATGCCTACCATCAAAAACAACAACTTTAGCTTCTAATAATTCTTTTATTTTTTCATCTTTACCTAACCTGCTATATGAAACGCTGTCATACACTTTAACACCACCAATTTTCTTTATATTAGCAAGAACATCTTTATTATAATCTTCATAAATATACAAAACTTTACTCGCATTTTTATTATCAAGTTTTTCATGTTCACAAGCAATAGGATCTAGATAATCCATTTTTATACCAACAAGATTCCCAGCACTAATCAAATCTTTATTTGTTGCAATATATTGATCAAAATTTCGAAATTCTTCCACATATCCTTGCACAAATCTATGCACAAAATAAACATTATGTGTATCATTTGCAATTCTCTTATCAAGTCCTGGCGCATATCCTCTAGCAAACACATTTATTTTAGCATCATCAAGCCTACTTGGATACAAATCCCCCGCATACGAAAAATAAACATCTTTTCCTTCTTTTTCATATTTACATTTTAACATCTCAAGAGCTGCTTGCAAATCATAATCAATATCATTTAAAACCAATTCCACCCTTATAGCAACTTTATCTTCATCATATTTACTACCAATACGTTCTTTTGCATACTTTCCCCAAAAAAAGCCAAGCACAATAACACTCACCACCATAAATACTAAAAGAAAAATCTTCACCTTTTTATTCATTTATTTCTCTCCTTTTAGCATCAACAAAGTCCCTCATCACTTTAGCCATATTAGCAATTATCTTATCCGCCGTAAATCTTTCCATCGTAATTTCATGAGCTTTTTGTGCTTTTTTATGTCGCTCTTCAGGATGTTCCAAATAATACTTAACCAATTCAACAAATTCATCCTCATTTCTATACATAGGAATACTATCTCCATAAATTTCTTCAATTTCAGGAATATAGTCCGAAATAACAAACCCTTTTGATGCCGTAACATCAAATATTCTATTACTAATAAACCCAGATTCTATCATATCATCACGAGTATCATTAAACACAATATCCGCAGACGAATAATAATGCTTCAATTCATCATTTTTTATCTGTATCCCTTTTAATAAATACTTCTTATTTTCAGGTATAATATCATTCCACCCTTTGCCATAAATATCAATATCAATATTATTTTTAATAGCATAATCAACGGTTTTTCGACTTAATCCATCAGACCAAACATTTCCAATAAATATCAACTTTGTTCTAAGTTCCTCTTTAGGACTATAATAAAATTCATCCTTCCTTGTAAATTGTGGCGAAAAATGTGAATTTAATCCCATTTTTTTATATTCCTTATCCTTTTTTAGTGAACCCGTAAAAATCAAATCTGCATTTTTCACTTCATTTAATTTATAAGGAATAGTCTCAAATAATACAGCAATTCTATCACTATCAACCATATCATGATAATTTGTCTGCCTTAACTCTGGCCAAGCTCTCATAAAAAATTCAATACCTTCACCAAAATTTCTATTAGAATATGTATCTTCCCAAGCATATAATCTTACATCAAATCCATATTTTTTTAACTCTTCACCAAGATCATCTGCTAAATACACTTCCCCCAAACCAATATTTAATTTATTTTCGAACATTCTAGTATGAGTAACAGGCACATTAATAGCAATTTTATTATAGTCTAACTTATACGGATCTTCCTTTTTTACACTAAAAAAACCCGCCCCAACAGCACAAAGAAAAATAACTAAAATAAAAATCCTATACATATCAATCTTTCTAAATTTTATTAAATATACCACATTATCAATAAAATAACAAAATATCTCAAGCAAAAAAACAATCTTGTTCCCACATTAAGGCACAATTTCTTCAATGATTTTATCTAAAACCAACATTCCCTTATCTGTAACCCTAACATTATTTTCATCATATTCTATAAGGTCTAATTTTTTTAACTCTTCTAATTTATATTCATCTAAAAATTCAAATAATTTCACTCCAGATGCCTCATAAAAACTTTTAGCATCAATACCATCTTTTATTCTAAGCCCCATAATAACAAGTTCATAAGCACGCTCACCTGTTTTCAACTCTTCTATCATATGCCCATCAACTGTTGCAAAAATTTTATCACCTTGTTTTATGCGTCCATGTGCCCCAACACCTAAACCAATATAATCTCCCCCTTGCCAATAAACCATATTATGCGTTGAACGATTCCAAACATCTTTTGAAAAATTAGACACTTCATATCTATCAAATCCTTTTTCTCTTAAATAAGATACCGTATCTTCATAAAATTTAGCACCCAACTCTTCATCCATCGCCTTAACGTTTTTACGCTCAAAAATCGTCCCTTCTTCTATTGATAACTGATATAAAGAAATATGCTTTAGCCCAAAACTAACCGCCTCATCAATTTCTTTTTTCCACTCATTAAAATCCTGATTTTCTCTTGCATAAATCAAATCTATCGAACATTTATCAAATAACTTCACTCCACATTCAATAGCTTTTCTTGCCTCATCAACACTATGAGTTCTACCTAAATACTTCAAGTCTTTTTCATTTAAAGCTTGCACTCCAAGCGAAAGTCTATTTATTCCAGCATTCTTAAACGAAATAAATTTATCCCTCTCAAATGTATTAGGATTCGCTTCTAATGAAATTTCTGCTCCGTTTTTTATATTATAGCGTTTATCTATTCCCTCAATAATATCACCAACAGCTTTTCCACTCAAAAGTGACGGAGTTCCACCGCCAAAAAATATAGATTTAACTTCTCTTTTTCCAAAAAGATTATACATATTGTCCAAATCTTTTAAGATATTTTGAACATACTCTTTTTCATCAAAATCTTTTTTAATTAATTTTTTAAAAAAATCACAATAAGGACACCTTGATTTACAATACAAGAAATGAATATATACTGAAATATCCCTATTACTCATCACAAAATAAACTCTGGTGGACCATAGAGGTAACGCTCCTCTTTCTCATCCATGTCAAGGATGTATTCTACTTTTAAACTAATGGTCCAAATTATTATACCTCTATAAAAAGGCTAACTACCATAGCCCTCTTTGTTTGCAAGCCTTTTTTCAAAAATTATTGAAAAATTAACTTTTATTGTGTATAAAAATACCATATTCTTAAACCAATTTTGTTACAAAAAAGAGAAAAAAATGAGCGAACATATTGATTTTAATGTAGATTATTCTAAACTTGACATTCTTAGCGAATTCAATACAAAAGATTTTAAATACCCACTACTAATTTCGATTCCTCATTGTGGAACCCTATTCCCAGAAGAATTTTTAAAAGCAGTAAAACATGATACAAATGTGTTTCGCAAAAATGAAGATATTTGGGTAAATGACATTTTAGAACCAGCCATTACAGAAGGAAAAGTTACAGCTCTATGCTTAAACATAAGTCGTAGCTTTATTGATGTAAACCGTGCCAAAGTAGAACTTGATCCTAATATGTTTTATGACTACCCCAAAGTAGATTTAGGATTAAATCAACAACGCTCACGTTATGGACTTGGTATCATTCATAAAGTAACAGCAGATAGTCTTCCTATATACGACGGCTTATTATCTTACAAAGAAGCCGAACAAAGAATCAAAAACGTATATGACTTATATCACAAGCGTATGAGCCAGTTAGTTGAAGCAATCACTAAAAAGTTTGGTTTTTGTTTGGTATTAGATTGCCATTCTATGCCATCTAAAATTTGTTCAATTATTTCAGAGTCTCCTCGTATAGATATATGTTTAGGTAACCTTTTTGAACAAAGTTGCCCTAATAAAATTAGTTTTTTTGTTGAAAATGAACTAGTTCGCAGAGAATATTATGTATCTAAAAACCGCCCATATTCTGGTGCTTTTATTACATTTAACTATTGCGAACCTCGTAAAAAATCCTATACTCTTCAATTAGAGATTAATAGAACCATCTACGCAAACGAAGAAACTTTTGAAAAAAATGAGGATTTTCAAAAGATTAGTCACGACATAAGCAAAGTTATTGTCAATTTAGGTAATTTTTTGCTGGATTTTTAAATTTTATATGTTATAACCCCCTCTTGAATTTGGACTGATAGGATATTATTTACCTCAAAGTCTTTTGTTAATTTACCCGTTTTTAGGGATAGCTATCTTTTTAGATACTAACCGGACCAAAAGTTTAAAGACAGGGAGGTCCCTTGCCCTCAAAGCGGTATTAAGGATATAATAATCGTGCTAAAAAGCATCTTATTTTTGTTGGTTTTGATTACATTCATAACCACACCAACCAGAGCTTATGAAGCATATAACAATATAGGGTCTCTTCTCGTTTTAGAACAAGATTCCACATTAAAAGTAAAAAAATCAACCATCGTTTCCACATCATCACCAATTACGGAACAAAAAAACGTAAATACTGATGCTGTGCTTTCAAACGAAACACATAATTTATGCCTAATAGCTATCAAAGATGTAGAAGAAAACTACAACATAAAAAAAGACTTACTTCAAACAATCGCATCTGTTGAAAGTGGTCGTTACATATCAAAGGTTGGTAAAAGACTTCCATGGCCTTGGACAGTACAATCCAATGGCAAAGGAAAATATTATAAAACCAAACAAGAAGCCGTAAATGCTGTAAAAAATTTACAAGCTAAAGGCATTACTAATATAGACGTTGGTTGCATGCAAATAAACCTAAAATATCATGGCCAATCATTTAGTAGTATTGAAGAAGCTTTTGAACCTAAAAACAATGTCGCATATAGTGCTTCATTTCTTCAAAAGCTAAATAAAAAGAATAATAACTGGCAAAAATCAGCCATGCAATATCATTCAAAAAATATAAGACGTGGTACAAACTATAAAAACAAATTAGTAAAACACTACGCTCAATATGTAAGAACTGATATTCAAAGCGCATTATTCTAAAATAAAAAAAAGCGGTTTATTACCGCTTTTTTTTATTGCTAAAACATATATTAACTATAATATATACAATATGAAAATAAAAGATATTACATTAAATACCAAATTTTTATATACAATACTTGCTATTGCAGTATATACCATACTTACAATATGTTATTTACGCCAAGTAAATGTAGACGAAAGAGAACACCTCTATTCGTCTTTTATGGTTTATAGAGGAGAACTGCCATATAGAGATTTTTTTCAACACCACCATCCATTAATTTGGTATTTATTTGCTCCTTTTTTAATATTTTTTAACAACACTCCCTACATTTGGTACGTAATGCGTACTTTCAACATTGTTTTTCTTTTCTTATCAAGTTATTACATATCAAAAATAACTTATGATATTACAAAAAACAAATCAACAAGCATAATAACATCAATCATATACTTTGGTTTTATCAATATACAAACGTCAGGAGTAGAGTTTCGTCCAGATAATTTAATGATGTTATTTTTTATAAGCGGATTATATTATTTACTTCTATACCTAAATAACAATTCCCCATCAAAACTTTTAACATCATACATATTATTTCTTTTATCATTTTTATCTCTACAAAAAATAATTCCTTTGCTTTTTGGTGTTTTCATAATAATTTTATGCCATATAAAAAATAATCCTAAAAAAACAAACGAAATATTATCATATTTAATATTTCCTTCTACTCTATTTCTCACTTTTATAGCATACCTATATTATAATGATGCATTAAAAGATTATTTTGAATTATGCTACTTATTAAATACAAAAATCAAAGTAACATATTCTATTGTCCCAATATCAAATTATATAGTACCAATAATTTCCGTTATATTTTCATTATATAATCTAAAAACATCATCATCTTCATCCTTAAAAATAATTTCATTTCTTTATATATTGCAATTTATAGTCACAATTATCCATTCCCCCTACCCTCAATACTTATTAATGCTATACCCTTTTATTTCTATATTGCTAAGTAATTTCTTATATAACCTAAAAAAGCCCCTACTAACATTAGCAACAATAATCTTTGTGTTATACCAATACCTCTATATTCTTCATTTTTTCATCAATTATAATGGTCTATCATTAAAAGGTTATATAGATTTAAGCAAAGCCGTTATAACATATTCATCACCAAGCGATATT
This sequence comes from Alphaproteobacteria bacterium, assembly GCA_017465945.1. GTDB lineage: Bacteria > Pseudomonadota > Alphaproteobacteria > RF32 > CAG-239 > CAG-267. Next base: position 12,642 of record JAFTVD010000015.1, read on the forward strand.
ATAATAAACGACCAACTCCACGTTGGAGGACTTCGCAAAAGTGCTTATGGTTATTATTGGTACGGACATGATGCTCTATCTTTGCTTGATTACCGCATATTCAAACGTCACCCTTGGCCCAATTTAATGCAAATCATACACCAAAAACGTCCAAAATTAATTGCCAATTCTGCACAAAGAATATGTTTAAACAACCAAAATGAGATCATTAAAGATTGTTTTTCACTTTCCAAACCAACCTTAGATGATTTACCAAGCAATTATATTGAATCAGAATTAATGTTTTTGCGTATAGATTAATTATTAATAATCCACCTTTTTTTATTGCGAATGTCATATATTCAGTATAACTTCTAAAACATGAATATACTAAAAAAACATATACAAATAGGCTACAAAATTATTAACTAAAAGGAACTACCATGACACTAAAAAATTTCATTCCATACCTATTACTATTCATAGCAAGTAGCATAATATGTCTTGGTTACAATCAATCACCAATTTATAATTATTATTCAGACGATTCATCAGTATATCAATATATCGCTAGCCTAATTTTAGAAGGTTTTACACCATATATTGATATTTTTGATCACAAAGGCCCAATAGTACATTTATATCACACCCTTGGTTATGCCCTCTCACCTCTTAACGGACAATATTATATTGAAATAATTTCCGTTTTTATATCTATGATTTTTGCATATAAAACATCTATTTTATATTTACCAAAATCAACATCTACTCTACTTATTATCGCTTTATATTCTACCATACATTCGGTTGACACCTTTGGAAATACAGAGATTCAAGCTTTTCCATGCTTATTTTATATCATCTATCAATTTAACATTTCTATAAAAAACAATTACATATCACCAAAATCTTCTTTTTTACTTGGAATATCAACCGCACTTATATCCTTAATAAAATTAAATTATCTTATATACCCATTCATCACGTTCTTAAGTCTATTTATATTTTTAATATACCAAAAATAGTATAATATAATAAAAAAATTCTTTATTTATGGGTGTCTTGGCTTTTTTACAACACTACTTCCCGTATTACTTTGGCTTTATCTAAAAAACGCTATCACCCATTTTTATGATGATTACATTTTATTTAACTTATCTTATGCTTCCAAGAATTCAACCCCTGAACAATTTAGAGAATCATATGATATTTTCACTAATTTTCTTATTATAAAAGTAATGTTATTGCTTGGCATATTCTCCTTATTTTTAATAAGACTATATAATCGTAAAGAACTTTTTATCCATTCCATATCAAACATTCTTCTTTACACAACTTTTCTTTCCTTAGTTGCTACAGGTAATACTTATGCTCATTACATATTACTTCTATATCCATCAATTTTAACGATATTAATTTATATCCTAAAACCAATAAAATACCAAAAATTAGTTTTTGTTATAATCCTTTTAATATCCCCTATTTTTATAAAAAATTCTCTAGACCATTCTGCATTACATCACAAAATTCAAAAACTAAAAACAGGCAAAATTAAGCAAATATCCTCATATCTAGAAAATTACCTAGAACCAAATGAAACTTTCTTATACTTAGGAAATTATCATACAATAATTTATCTATATTCTAAAAGAAAAGCCTCAAACATCTATGCATACAATTATATGCTAAAGGATATTATCCCTCATAAATTCTATCAAACCATAGCAGATTTCCCACCTAACTTAATAGTTACTCATACCGAATATATCCCCCAATACTATATCAATTACTCAAAATACCAGCAGATTTATTATGATGGCTATTTTATTGTATATGCCCTTCCTTCATTTATAAGCACCAAAAATCGCCAATTTGTTAATAATAATCCCCTCAATTAGCCTACTTTATTATTGACAACTAATAAGCACTATCATAAGCTAACGCCCATTATGATAAAAAAGTTTACTATAAACATATTGTTAGCTTTAAGCTTACTTATTCCTCATATTGCATTAGCAAATGTGACCATTGCTGTTATTGCCCCCAAAGCAGGCAAATATAAAAAGCAAGGAGACGAACTATTTAATGGCGCAAAACTAGCTATCAATGAAATAAACGATAATGGCGGACTTAATGGTAAAAAACTAGACATCTTAACCATAGATGACAGATGTGATGATAGACTTGCGATATCTACCGCTCAAATGCTCTCGCTCATAAATTCAAAAAAAATAGCATTAGTTGTCGGCCCCTATTGTTCAAACAAATTTGATGAAATAGCCTCCATTTATGAAACATCTAAAATATTCCAAATCGTCCCCACAACCGTGGCATACAATTCCGGTGATATTGATAAAAAAGGCCAAATTATGTTTCTTGGCACTAAATCACAAATGAGTGATGACTTTTTTAAATTTTATAACCAAAATTTTGCTGGCTTAAAAACCGCATTTATCTATGACGATAATAAAGAAGACGGCTATGCAGATGTAGCAAAATCATTATTTGATGAATTTAAGCGCTATGGTAAAAGTGAATTACTAAAATTTTATACCCTAAATTCAGATACAAACATCCAAGATTTAAACCAAACCCTAACAAAAGACAGAATAAACATATCATTCATATTATCCAAAAAAGATTTAACAACTGATTTCATACAACAAATAAAAGACCCAAATATGATAATCTTTACTGCAAAAAATATGCTATCCCCTACATTCTTTAAAAATCATGAAAAAAATAACAACATAATTTATCTATTAGCCTTAAAAAGTTTCAAAGACACCCTAATGTTTACAGAAAACCTTGTAGACCTACGTTTACACGGCATAGAACCCAAAGGTATAGAAGTCTATAGCTATGCCTCCGTAAAATTATGGAGTGATATTGCTAAAAATATTAAAGATTTTGATTATGATAAATTATCTAAAAATGCTAATTCAGAGGAATTAAAAGAAAAATGGAGTGAATTTATGATGCACACAGGAAGCCTCAAATCCTCCAAATATATTATCGAAATGTATAACAATGGTGAATTCAAGCAAGTTTATTAAACTACAAACAATAATAAAAAAATACTTGCCTATAAAAAAAAGAATAGTTACAATGCCTAAAAATTAATTTTCAGTAAAGGTAATCAAAATGGCAGGAAGCATAAATAAAGTAATTTTAGTAGGTAACCTTGGACAAGACCCTCGTGTTAGCAACACCCAAAGTGGTACAAAGGTTGTTAATTTTAGTTTAGCAACAACCGATTCTTGGCGTGATAAAGCAACTGGTGAACGTAAAGACCGTACCGAATGGCACAGAGTTGTTATTTTTAGCGCAGGTCTTGCAGAAACTGCAGAAAGATATCTTCGTAAAGGTTCAAAAGTATACCTAGAAGGTTCTCTACAAACTCGTGAGTGGGATGATCAAAATGGTCAAAAACGCTACACAACAGAAGTTGTTCTTCAAAACTTTAACAGCTCTCTTGTTATGCTTGATGGCCGTGGCGATGGTGCTCCACAAGGAAGTGGCGATATCTACGATTCTTCATCAGCATCTTCTGGCTGGGATAATACACCATCTCAAGATGTTGTAGATGATGATATTCCATTCTAATTATAAAATATAATATTCATAACCCTTAAAGAAACAGCTTTAAGGGTTATTTTTTTTAAGAGGTAAAACAATATGTTGTTCAACAAAGTTGCAATTTTAGGTATCGGTTTAATTGGCTCATCACTAGCTCGCAATATAAAAGAAAATAAAGACGCAAATTTTATTGCCATATACGATAAAAATAAAAAAAATCTAGAAACGGCTTCATCTCTTAATTTAGGTGATATTTATACCTCAAATTTAAGCCAAGCAGTTACCGACGCAGATATTATCATTTTTGCCACCCCCGTATGTAGTTTTGAAGAACTAGCAGAAAAAACCGCTCTTTATGCCAAAAAAGGGGCAATCATTACAGATGTAGGCTCAGTAAAACAATATACATTAGAAAAAATTGAACAACACTTAAATCAAACAACCGGACATATAGTTGTTGGTGGTCACCCTATTGCTGGTACCGAAAAATCAGGCCCCGAAAACGGTTTTAGCCTACTTTTCAAAGACCGTTGGTGCATTTTAACCCCTTCATCAAACTCGACCCCTGAAGCAATTGAAAAAGTAACAAAAATGTGGGAACATTGCTCTATGAAAGTAGATACAATGACCCCATCTCATCATGATAAAGTTATGGCAGCAGTATCACATCTTCCACAATTAATAGCCTATTCCATTGTTGGAACCGTAGATGACCTTGAAGATTATGAACACAAAGAAATCATCAAATACTCTGCCGGAGGTTTTAGAGACTTCACTCGTATTGCAGGCTCAGATCCAACCATGTGGCGTGATATATTCTTAACTAATAAAAAAACAGTATTAGAATTAATCCAACGTTTTGTAGAAGACTTAATAGCTCTTGAAAGAAATATCCGTTGGGATGAAGGAGATAAACTCCATTCGCTATTCACAAGAACACAAAAAATAAGAAGAGATATTATAGAAGCAAAACAACATCAACCAGAAGCAGAAAAACTCCTAACAGAAAAACTAAAAAAATAACTTTAATTAAATAAAATTTAAGCAATACTAACCTAAAATTCTTCTGATATAAGAGGGTTACAATGGCATATTCCTACAGAAATTTTGAAATTAAAGATATTATATATAGAAGAGCAATTCGAAAACTTGCAAGCTTTTTAAAAAAGCACTTCTATTTGATTATCACAACCCTTGCTACCATAAATTTCATTTATTATAACATTGATTCATGGAACTATCAATTCCTTGATGCTGACGGTTATATGCGAGCAATACGTATTAAAAATTGGCTCACAAACCCTAGTTTTTTTGAACAAAAAATACTAGAAACAAATTACCCTTTTGGCGAAATAAACCATTGGACCAGACCTCTTGATATCTTATGGTTAATTTCATCTCTTCCCTTTTTCTTCTTAAAAGATATCAAAGATATACTATTTTTAGGTGGAAGCTTTATGTCTCCACTATTTGGTATACTAGCTTCAATAGTATTAGGCTATGGTCTAAAACGCCAATTTAATATATTTATATCCTTAACAGGTGTAATATTTTTTCTATTTTTTCCTCTAACTTCCGCTACTTTTACTTTCTCAAGACCAGACCATCACTCATTTTTAGCCCTACTATCAATATATTCCTTTTCCAACATCCTATGTTGGCTAAAAAAGCGTCAACATCGCTACTTACTACGCTTGAGTTTTTCATTAAGCTTAATGACATTTAGCGCTATTGAAGGCTTTATAATAAGCGCAATATTTATCTTTTATTTTATATATTTATATATATTCAAAAATATATCCCTAATTCCAACCTATAAAATACTAAAAAACTATACTTTATTTCTAATAATATTCCTTTTATTAAATCCCCCTTTTGAAGGTTATTTATACCCAGATAATGGCAGATTATCTATTTTATATATCACCATCATATCCTTAATAACTTTTGGTATATATATTTTACAACGTCAAAAACTTCACACCCCTATCCTAAAAATAACATCCCTTATAACAACCCTATCAATAACCTTTTTAATCACCATTCTTTTGTTTTCCAAAACAATCCTAGATACTCCTTTACCAGAAGAAATCTCAACAATATGGGCAAAACACATCACCGAAATGTACCCTGCTCACAAACTACCATTCTACTTTCAATCTGCAAATTATATTTTTCCTTCCCTATCACTTCTTCTAAATTTATACTTACTTATAACCAAACATCACCGCCGAATATTAATACTAAATCTAATAATAGGTATCCCATTATTTATTTTAAGCTTAATAGCTCTTCGATTTTCACCATATCAATTAACATATATCTTTACCCCATATTTATGCTTAATAGATATCATATACAAAAAATCAGATTATTATTTAGAACACGAAGGAGAATTTCCAACCCCCATCTATATAATAATATTTTTTGTTTTATTCCTCCAACAACTAATAATGTTTCCAGTGTGCTTCAGCACCCCTAAACAACCTATCTCAATATACACATCACATTTATGTCAAAACATAAAAAATATTGGAGGCACACTCGTAACCGATACATTCTTAACCCCTCAATACATATATAATTGCAACGTAAATAGTGTATCATCCCCCTACCATCGCAATATAGAAGGAATAATAGATGGACACAACATACTCTTTTCAGATAATGACACCACCTTAATTCCACTATTATTAAAACACCAAGTAACCCAAATACTTATATTTGATAACTATTCCTACCAATATAACCTTGATGAAAAAAATAAAAATAAACTCTATTATCGTCTTATCAAAAATGAAAATGTTCCATATTATCTAGAAAAAATAACAACATATAATCCCAATATTCACCACTATAAATTAACAACTATCTAAAAAAAAGAAGGTAGACATCAACTGTACTACCTTCCTTTTTTTAATCTCAAATTCGCTTATAGATGCCTTTAATACTAAAAATCACACCCCAGAATATGCACATCAAAAGATATATTCCAAATGTCTTCCAAAAAACTTCCGGATAAGTATTACCGTGATTTATCACATCATCATCAAAATAAACAGATGAAACATATATGTCCTCACTTGCGCCAAATATCCCTGAATTATAACTGTATAAAAATACAGAATCTCCCAAGTTTAACATATTCCTAGTTGCAATATCATTAGTATCTCGCACTAAATAATGGCTTTCATTATTTATTACCACCATTTTATCATACATCTCTGTTATTTTTCCCTCTTCAATATAACAAAGTTTATAATCAACTCTATTTATAATCAGCGGAATAACAAACATTGATGCCAATAATAAAGGAATTCCTAATTTTGCACCTTCTTCATTACCATTTTTATGAGAAAAGACAACCCAAAAAATTAAAGCACAAGAAAGCACACAAACAATGAGAATGTTCCATAAATTACCCCAATTATTCCAATACCATTCGTCAAAATAATCATTTATAATTTTAGCATTCTCAACACAATATTTAGTGACAAATACTTCTTTATCATCACGATAAACATACACATAATCACCAACCTCAAGATCTACAAGCTTAAAGCGATCATAGAAACTTTTAACCTTATATATTCTGACATTTCCATCATCAGAATACACCTTAATAGCCACATTGTCTTCAAAAGCAACAATTTTTCCTTTATCCAAATAAAGATAATCTTTAAACTCCGATTTTGAACACGAAACAAGGCCTATAAGCATAAGGCACAAATACAATAATTTTCTCATAAATTATATTATTTTAAGTTACACAATAATTATTAATTGACAAAAAATTACTACTTTAAAAACAAAAAATCAAGTAAAATATTTTACTCCCCTTTACAAAGGAAAAGAGCGGTAAGGTTTTATCCTATACCGCTCTTTTTAGTTATCTTTAGAAGACAAGCCCAATTGATAATTCCCAATTGGAAGTCCTGTCATCAAGAGTATTTTTCCTGTTTGCCCACGACCACTCAGCTCTCAAAACTGCATCAACATTGATACATCGAGGACTATAAGAGTATTCAGCACCAACAGAAGGAACAAGTTCATAGCAATTAATATTAATAAGGTTGCTTACAAATGCTTCCCTATAATAAAAACCTCCTAAAAAGGATATACCATGATTTGCTCCGAACACAATAGGTTTATCCCAAACCAAATGTGCTCCATACCTTGCATTATATCCTTTATAGCTGCCCTTATCAAGAACAACATCGGATTTGAAGTATCCCATTGACAACGCTAGCCCCAAACCAATATCACTGGTAGGAATAGCCCTCAACTCTGCCATAGTGGCAAAAGAGGTTTGCCCTTGGTCCAATAGAGCACCTGCCCTAATGCCAAGATGGAACACACGCTCGGTCTCATTGCTGTTAAACACTCTTGTTTCAGCGTTAGCAGAAACAACTGACAACATCACTACCATCATTACGACGGCTTTCTTAAAAATCTTTTTCATTTTTTTTTAGATTTTTAATTAAACATAAGTGTGGTGATACCTGTTGTAACTCTCAGCTAATTGCTATGATAAAATCACAGACAACAACCAAATAATTACATAAAAATATCATTAACATATACATTTATACCTATATTTTTTTTAAAGTCAATACTTTTTTGTATATTTTGTCATCTATTTGTACAAATATTATAATTTAATAACAAAATCCTCTTCAAAATAATCTTAATAAACTTTACAAAACCCTAATTTTATGGTATAATAAGCTAATTGGAGATAAAAAATGACTGATAAATCGCATGCCAGAATAGGACGTCGTGTCAAAAAAAGTAAACTCTTCCCATTAGGCTGGGAAAGAGTAAACAATATTGATGCCGATGAAATAGCTATTATTTCTCTACCTGGCTCAAATACCGATAACTCCAAAAAAGCAAATGGCTTTGCTAAAATGATAGAAGAAATGCTAACCGATAAAAAAATCCCCATATATTCTGTTGAATACAATGCAGAAAACCGCTTAGCTATTGCAGATAGAATTGCTCTTTTAAAATATTACAATCAAGATATATCAAACAATTCATATCAACATTACCACAAAGAAGATGACGGTTATATTCCAAATTTTATTCGTGAAATATATGACCAAACACTAGCCCCTAGATTACGAGATGAAAACGGCAACAAAGCTCCTATAAAACTTGCTTCTCAACGCCTAAATAAACTTGTATTTGTAAATCATTGTCAAGGAAGTACCGTATCTTTTCAATTAGAACGTTTAATGGCAAGAGATATGAAAAAATTAGGCTATTCAAAATCTGTACAAAATCACTTATTAAGACAGATACATAATGTAGATATCGCACCTGTTACACCAATAGGTAAAACTAAAACTACAACCTTCAAATTTGCCTCTCTTTCAGATGATAGAGTAACAAGTGTGCATACTCCACAAACTCAATATGTACTAGACCGCAAAAAAGAACATGACCAATATTTATCCGATATATCACAAACAGCCACCCCTCCAAATAAAAACTTAAAACCATTTGTTATGAATTTTTCTCTATTTCGCCCAACCGAAAACGAAACAATTTTTGCAGTTAACAATATGTATCCACTAGAAATACGAAAACAAGTAAATTTTGATGAAATAGAACACACCTTTGACAGTTATTCAGATAAAGATGATGATAACCGTACCAAACAAGGGGACCAATTAAGCATGACATTAAGAACGGTTATAAACTGGCTAGTAAAACACGCCCAAAAGAACAAAGACGATTTAGTAGAATTACCAGACATGTTTAAAGAACCAACCCTCATACCACTATTAAAAAGAGCCGAAAACAATCGCTATGATGTAAAATCCAAAGAAGTCGCCATACTACGCTCACGAAAATCACGTTAGTACCATTTTTTTGTTGAATAACATCCAAAAATATGTTATATACTAACAAAACAAAATATATTTCTCTTTATTATCAAAATCTTATATTTAAATTTATCACATTACTTCAATTAGTTAGAATTATACATACCAAAAAGTATAAAAAAACTATTGTAAAAATAAAATAATTATACATATTAGTATGTATGTATAACATTTTAAGAGAGGTAAATATGAAAAAATTTATTTATACATTATCTATTTTGCTTTTAGCATCAAATGTAGCCAAAGCAGAATCAATCGTAGTAATAGATAACAATGGTTATGTTACAAAGCAGATTTATACTGCTCCAACAACATACACCACCACAACAACCACCACTTCACAACCAATAACAGTTGTAAGACAATCACCTGTTATTTCTAACAGCTATTACTACGACAAAAACACAACAGCTAATGCAATAGCAGCAGGTATCACAACCGCTGTTGTTGGAGGTCTAATCTATAATGGCTTTAGACACCACCATAAACACAAACATCATTTTCGCCCACCACACAGAGGACATCACCGCCCTCATCGTCGTTAAAGGATAACCTATGTTAAAAGGACTTAAAATATTTAGTATCACACTATTGGTGCAACTACTCGTTGCACCATTTGCTTTTGCCAATTCATACCTAGATATGATAACTAAAGAACCAGAAAATCTAGTTCATGAACGAGCAAACGAAAATTCTATTTACACCCCAAAAACCACACCAAACTTGTGGTATGATTCAAGAATAGAAACAAAATCCCCCATTGTAACTTCCCCCTACCCTAAATATCTTGCATGGCAAAAGGCCAAAGCCAATGAGCATAATTACTACAATTACAAAGAAACAGTGCAAAATGCAATCTATACATTAGAAGCCATCGCCTTTGGCGCTCTTGTATACGAAATGTTTGATGACTAGACTATAATCTTTGCTAAAATTATCTTATCGCTCTTGACTTACGGGAAAATAATACCTAAATTACAAACATCGAGGTAATCTAGTTTATATAAAGAGGGTATTATGGACGATAAAAAACAAACCGCAGAAATTAATGAAGATATAATCGAAGAAACAACAGAAGAAACAGAAAACAACGAAATAAATCAAGAAGAAATAGAAACAGATGAAGCCGAACAAGCAGAAGCTGTAAATCAGTTAGAAACAGATTTTCTTAAATTAAAAGATGATTATATCCGCCTATATGCAGAAATGGAGAATATGAAAAAACGTAATTCTCAAGAAACAGAAAAAACAATCAAATTTGCTGTTAGCTCTTTTGCAAAAGAATTACTTGGTGTAGCAGATAATTTAGAACGAGCAATATCTGCAATGGATGGTTCATCTCCTGAATGTCAAGGTATGCTTGAAGGTGTAAAATTAACTCAAAATGAGCTCACAAAAGTATTTGAAAAATTTGGCATTAAACGCTTTAATCACATTGGCGAAAAGTTTGACCCTAATTTTGAACGTGTTGTTCAAGAAATCGAAAACAAAGAAAAAGAATCAGGAACAATTTTAGCAGAGCTTCAAGCTGGTTACACTATTCATGATAGAATTTTGCGAGAAGCAATGGTCATTGTTTCCAAATAATTAGGTAAATACTGACAAAAAAGGTGCTAAAATTAGCACCTTTTTTTATTTTATTCATCTTCTACCTTTTTTATTTTCAAAAATTGTCTAATTTTATTAATATGAGGAAAAAATATAGCAACAGCTAAAGGCAATCCCACATAAATTAATTTAAAAACAAATAAATAAAAAGAATAACTAACTTCTTTACCTATAACACAACACGTTGAATAATTAACAACCATCAGCCCCCAAAGTAAGAAAAATAAAATAGGCAAACAACAAATCCCCTTATTTATATTATTACAACAAGTTATCACCTTTTTATCCAATAACTCCATTTCAGCTTCAAACCTCTTTTTACCACAAATATTTTCTAATTCTCTAATAATACCCAAATATGGTATAAAAATCAATACACCAAACACAGGATTAAACCCAGAAAAGACAAAACAAATAAGCATTATTGCAATTGTCATCACATATTTATTATAAACACTATAAAATTGAGCAACACATTTTCTTTTATCAAATTTCTTTTTATATACAGCCAAAACAATTGTAGAAATTATCGCTACAAAAAAAGAATAAATGTAAACATACACCATAAAACTTTCACTCATTACCGCAATAAGCATATAAATCAACCAAATTAAATAAATACCTATTTCAAAAATAAACATAATATATCCTCTTTAAATTAGCACACCCCATTTAAAACCGAACGCCAACGGCGTTGCAAAGAGTGGGATAAATAGCCATGCTAGAAGTAAAAAAAGCGACCGCGGTGTACTTTAATGCGTACATAAGGAAGCTTTTTCACGATTATGATAACTATTTAGCACACCCCATTTAAAACCGAACGCCAACGGCGTTGCAAAGGGTGGGATAAATAGCCATGCTAGAAGTAAAAAAGCGACCGCGGTGTACCTAAATGCGTACATAAGGAAACTTTTTTACGATTATGATAACTATTTAGCACACCCCATTTAAAACCGAACGCCAACGGCGTTGCAAAGGGTGGGATAATCTGTGGTGCTAGAAGTGTTTTTCCGACTGCGGTGTACTTTAACAGGTACATAAAAGAGTTTTTTTTACGATTATGATGACTATTTAGCACCCCATTTAAAACCGAACGCCAACGGCGTTGCAAAGGGTGGGATAAATAGCCATGCTAGAAGTAAAAAAGCGACCGCGGTGTACTTTAATGCGTACATAAGGAAGCTTTTTCACGATTATGATGACTAATTAGCACACCCCATTTAAAACCGAACGCCAACGGCGTTGCAAAAGGTGGGATAAATAGCCATGCTAGAAGTAAAAAAGCGACTGCGGTGTACTTTAATTCGTACATAAGGAAGCTTTTTCACGATTATGATGACTAATTAGCACACCATATTTAAAACCAAACGGCAAAGCCGTTGCAAATGGTGGGATAAATAGCCATGCTAGAAGTAAAAAAGCGACCGCGGTGTACCTAAATGCGTACATAAGGAAACTTTTTTACGATTATGATAACTATTTAGCACACCCCTAATCGTGACGAAGTTTAAATACCCCATTCTCATACCCCTGTATTGTAGGGTTTTCATCTGCCATCTCCAAACGCTTCTCAGCAATAGCAACATACTCCTTTTCTCTCTCAATACCAACAAAATGCCTGCCCAACTTTTTAGCAGTAACCGACGTCGTTCCAGACCCTAAAAATGGATCAAAAACCACATCACCCTCATTACTTGATGCTAATATTAATTTTGCAATCAATTTTTCTGGTTTCTGTGTTGGATGAGGAGTATTTTCAGCCATAGACCAAAATGGAATAGAAATATCAGTCCATAAATTTGATGGTGCTGTTAGGCGATATTTTTTTCCATCATCTTCTTCATCTTCTTGCCAATCTTTTGCTACACCATTTTCATCTTTATAAGGCGCAAGTACTGGTCTTTTTAATTTCACCGCATCAAGATTAAACGTATATTCTGGTGATTTTGTAAAAAACCATACATCTTCAATACAGTTTTTCCAATTATTACCGGCGCTTCTACCTTTCTCACGTTCCCAAGTTATGCGATTCTTTAATAAAAAATATTTACCTGCAATTTCAGGAATAGCAATCGACGTATTCCAGTCAGAACAAATATACAAAGTACCATTAGGTTTCAAAGAGATAAACACCTCAGCCAACCACTTATCCATCCATTTCTTATATTCATTCCAATCCATAGATTTAAATTCTTTAGTACCAAATTTTTTGGTTAAATTATACGGAGGATCAACTACCACCAAATCAGCAAAGTTGGCAGGAAGTTTTGGCAAAACATCAAATGTATCTTGAAAAATAGTCTTATCTAAAATATCACTAATTTTAGCTTTTTTATCAAGCGTAATAGCTCGTTTTGAGTAGAGTTCTATCTCCTCATCAGATAAAAATATTGTTTTATTACGAGGAGCAGGACTTTTACTCATTGTTCTTCCCCAAATTTATTATCAATAAGAGCCGTTAAGTTATCAATCGCTTTTTTGGCATCATTACCTGTTGCAGAAATCTTAATTTTTGTACCAATAGAAGCCGCCAACATCATTAATCCCATAATAGAATTACCATCAACAGTTTGTCCTAAACGTTCAACTTCTACATCTACATCTAAACCATCAATCGCTTTAACAAAGTTAGCTGCCGCTCTTGCATGAAGTCCACGTTGATTTTTTATCTCTAATTCTGTAACAATAGTATCTGTCATTTATCTATTTCCCAACAACTCTGATGCAATAGTAATATACTTAATTCCAGCTTCTTTAGCGCCAACAACAGCCTCTTTCAAGCTTAAATCTTTTCGAAGATTAGCCAATTTCACAAGCATCGGTAAATTAATACCTGCAATCACTTCCACATTTGCATGATCCATAATAGAAATAGCCAAATTAGATGGTGTCCCACCAAACATATCAGTCAACACAATCACCCCTTGACCGCTATCAACTTCTGTAACTTTAGTTAAAATATCATCACGACGCATATTCATATCATCATTAGGACCAATACAAGCTGTTGCAATCTGCTCTTGATGTCCTACAACATGTTGCATAGCTGATAAAAACTCATCTGCAAGATTTCCATGAGTAACCAAAACAATTCCTATCATCTATTTTTCTCCACTTTTCCAAATATTTACAGCTCCAAAAGCATCTATAATTTCAGACTTTTGTTTATATCTCTCAAACTCATCTGCTCTTATTTGACGACCTCTAAATTCTATTCTTTCAACTGTTTGAACAGGAACTGCATATGTTCTAACAACAACATCTTCATCTGTTTCAACAAACATAACCACTTCAGCCTCAGCCAAAACAGAAGATGTCTCTTTTGTAATTCCTTCTAATTTAATTATTCTTGTATCATCTCTATGCAAGACAGCCACACCATCACCATTATACTCTAAACTAGGGTTTAAGGGTTCATTCTCTCTTGCATCTATAAAAACAGCTAATTCACCAAATTTATTTTCGATAATCTCAAAAAAGTCTTGTTTTTCAACAACTGCATAATATTGGTTTTCCATTTTGTCCTCTATCCTTAACATTACAATCAAGAATAAGGGTAGCACAAAAAAACATCTCTGTCAACAAATAAAGGGGAATTTTTTATTTTCTCTTTGTTTAACAAGAAGAAGAAATTAATTCTTTTGTATAGCCATTCTCTGGATGATTAAAAATCTCATCAGCCGAATTATATTCAATAATTTCACCATTTTTCATCACTGCAATTTCATGCGATATCGCTCTAATAGCCCTCATATCATGTGAAATAAATAAATAGCTAATTTTTCTTTCATCTTGAATTTTCTTCAATAGTTTAATAATTTCCGCTTGCACAGTAACATCTAATGCTGATGTAGGCTCATCTAAAATCAAAATCCTAGGCTCAACAACTAAAGCTCGAGCAATAGCAATACGTTGGCGTTGTCCCCCCGAAAATTCATGCGGATATTTATATAAAACATCATCATCTTTTAACCCAACCTCATAAAGAACTTTTACCACCTTTTCTTTAATTTCATCTTTATTTAATTTTGGGTTATGTACTTTTATTCCTTCAGCAACAATTTCTAAAATATTCATTCGAGGATTAAGCGAATTATATGGATCTTGAAAAACCACTTGTACAGCTTTTCTAAAATCTTTTTCGCAATTAATTTTTATACCCCTTGCTGTTAAAACTTCACCTTCGTATTTTTGAAGCCCTGCCAAACACATACCAAGTGTAGTTTTTCCACTACCACTTTCACCAACAAGTCCCAAAGTTTTTCCTTCATATAAGGCTATACAAACATCATCAACCGCCTTAATATCTTTTATAACCCGACCAAATAAATTCTTCTTAACCGGAAAACTAACTTTTATTCGCCTTGCTTCCATTAATTTGCGTGCATTAAAATTACGTCTACAAGATGTTCCACTAAAAGCACGTAGCAATTCTTTTGTATATGAATGTTGTGGCGCATTAAAAATGTTACCAACACTTCCTTCTTCAACAATAATACCATTTTGCATAACTATCACACGATTTGCAATTTGTCTTACCACACCCAAATCATGTGATATAAAAATAATCCCCATATTAAGTTTATTTTTTAATTTCAAAATCAAATCTAATATCTGCTTTTGCACTGTAACATCAAGAGCTGTTGTTGGTTCATCTAAAATCAAAACTTTGGGATTATTACTAACCGCCATTGCAATCATAACTCTTTGTCTTTGCCCGCCAGATAACTCAAAAGGATACGCATTCATTCTTTCTTTAGCATTATCAATTCCAACCAATTTAAGCAAATATCTAGCTCTAGCCAATGCTGTCTTTTTAGATATATTTTTATGTTCTAAAATAACTTCTGCTATTTGTTCACCAACTTTCATTAATGGATTTAATGAACTCATCGGTTCTTGAAACACCATACCAATTTCACTACCTCTAATTTCATTTAACTCTTTATCGCTAAAAGATGTTAACTCCTCACCATTAAACACAATCGAATTAGTACTCTTATATAAAACTTTTTTATTATCAATTAACCCCATAATAGAAAGCGCACTAACAGATTTTCCCGACCCACTCTCTCCAACAATAGCTAAAACCTCTCCTTCATATACCTTAAAGCTACTATTATAAACAGCCGAAAATAAGCTACCATCTTCTTTGATAAAGCGGACATTTAAACTTCTAACATCTAGCACTGGTTCTTTTATTATCATTTTCTTTTATCCCAAGCATCACGAACACCTTCACCAATAAATATGAGCGAAGTCAACAATATTGATAACACAAAAAACACACTCAATCCAATCCAAGGAGCTTGTAAATTATCTTTTCCTTGTCTAACCAAATCACCAATAGAAGGATATTCTTGTCCTAAACCTAGTCCTAAAAAATCAAGCGCTGTTAACGCCACAATACCACCAGCTAAAATAAAAGGTACAAACGTAATCGTTGTAACCAATGCGTTAGGTAAAATATGCCTCCAAATAATTCTAAAATGTGAAACACCTAAAGCCCTAGCAGCCTTTACATATTCAAAATTTCTAGCTCTTAAAAATTCCGCCCTAACAAGCCCTGTTAACTCACTCCAAGAAAACAACAAAAGTATAAAAATCAACACCCAAAAACTAGGCACAAAAACACTAGCCACAATAATCAAAACAAACATCTGTGGCATAGAATCCCAAATCTCTATCACACGTTGTAAAATAATATCCGTTTTACCCCCAAAATACCCCTGAATAGCCCCCACGCTAATTCCAATAACAGAAGACAAAAACGTCAAAATAAAAGAAAACAAAAAAGACAACCTAATTCCATATAAAAGCCTAGCTAAAATATCACGCCCTTCTTCATCCGTTCCTAGCCAATGCCTTTTAGATGGCTTTGCTGGAAAAGGTTCATTTAATTCATAATCCACCGTATTATATGAAAATTCAATCAACGGCATAATCATATAGCCATTTTGATTAATATTATCTTTGATAAAACTATCTTTGTAATTAGCTTCTGTCGGAAAATCTCCGCCAAATTTAGCATCAGTATACACTTTTACAACAGGAAACAAAAACTCTCCATCATATTTAACTAAAATAGGTTTATCATTTGCAATAATTTCAGAAAAAAGAGACAACAAAAACAATATGCACATTATAAAAAATGCAACTCTAGAACGTTTATTTTTGATATATTTACTTAGTTTCATAAAATTTTGCCTAAAACAATTAAATGACACTTAAATTTAATACACAACATTCAATAAGGCAAGTTTTTATTAAACTTTAATCAGATTAAAAATCAAGCTCCAAATCTATTAAGCTATCATCAGTATTTTCTAGATCCTTTGGCTCTTCAGTTTTAACTTCTTCTACCTCTGTCTCTTCAGCTTTAGCCTCTTCTACCTTTGGCTCTTCTGTTTTAACTTCTTCAATCTTTGGTTCTTCTGCTTTAACATCTTCAGCCTTTGGTTCTTCTGCTTTAACATCTTCAACTTCTGTTTCTTCTGTTTTAACCTCTTCAGCCTTTGGTTCTTCCGTTTTAACCTCTTCAACCTCTGGCTCTTCTGCTTTAACCTCTTCAGCCTTTGGTTCTTCTGCATCAACATTTTTTACTTCTGGTTCATCTATTTTTGCCTTTTCTTCTATTACATCAAAAATATCCCCTTCTAAATCAATATATTCCTCCTCATCTTTTACCTCTTTAACACCTAAAGGCAATTTTCTATCATTTTCAATAATATCTTCTTCAACATTAATAATCAAATCATCTGTTGGAATAAAGATATTATCTTTTGATACTTTACGATCATATTCTTGTTTTATTTGTAACATAGTTTCCTTTTCTTTTTGTTTACGAGCTTGTCTAGCCAATTCTTCTTGTCTTTCTTTTTCAAGATTTTCTTGCTCTCTTTTCAAACGTTCTTGATATTCAACATTATTTTTCTTAAAATTCTCATACCAATCACGATAATTAACCGCTATACTATTAATTCTTCCCCCTCTAATAACAGAATTATTAATAAGATTTTTCTTCAAATTACTAGCATCTTTTTCATCAATTTTCATATTGTCTATTGAATAACAAAAATCTTGGAAACTAATCAAACTCTTAGTAAAATCACTAGCCAAACAAATATTAGCATTAATCATAAACTTAGGCTCTTTAGACTTCCTAATACCAAGTCCAATTAATTTATCAGTAACAAAATTACCATACTTACCACCTGTCATTCCACCTAATTCACGAATAGAACTAACCCCCTGTACAATAATATCAGTCTTATCCAACTTATTATTCTTTTTTGTTTCATCAATAAAATCTTGCAACTTACCAATTAAACATTTAGTTTGCTCTGTATAGGCTTTTCTTTTCTCATCAATTCCGCCTCTTTCAATACTATTATCTTTAAGTGCCACCCATTGATTTCTTGGCTTAATATTACAATACTCATCATAAATATAAATATCAGACGGTAAATCAACATACACAACATATACCTGTCCATTAGAATCTCTTTTTATATCCTCATTCAGTCCATCAAAAACCTTATGCGCTCCTTCAATAGACACTCTTCTATTTTCTGATGTTACTTTATACCCTTTCATCCAAGACATATTAGCAAAATCTCTAGCAATACTTCCCAAGCCTTTTTTATCAATATTTAATAACCATTCTGCTAATAGTGCATAAACATTACTCTCTAGTGAACTATTTTTATTGTAAACAGAAACATTTTTATAACCTTTTATCACACATCTATCAGTATTAAATACCCCACTAGTCATACAAAAATTAAATCCAGGCATTGAATATGTACTAATACCATAACCTGCTTTAGCAAGCATGCTATACATTTCATTTTTATCCAAGCCAAATACACTATTACCGCCATGTATAAAATTCCAACTATTAATAAATTCAGAATACCCTTTATTTCCTCTAGATGCCGACATATAATCTACATGGTTTAGAATATCTACAATATTTTCCATAGCCTCTTTCTCTTCAACAAAGGCATTAGGATATATCTCAAAATCATTTGTCGCAAAAAATCCAATTAATAAATTACGCAAATCCCTAAAATTAACATCTCTCACCCCTCCTAAAAACTGATATGATGGAAATTTAGGTATCATAAAATAAACAATATTATTATTACGTTTTGCCCCAACATTTACACCTAATTCTTTAATAATCGGAAAATCTTCATTCACTGCTTTCAATGTTTCGTTTTTTCTAATACCAGATACTGTCGCAAACACAAATACCATTGTAAAAAACAACATCATAAATGTATTGCGAAATGCAAAAAACACACCAATTCCAAGCAACAATCCAACAAGCCATGCCGATGGAATAACACAAATAAATGTTAACCAACTAGCTTTTTTCATAAGCCACGTTTCAACAAAATTATCTACATCAAATGTTGCAAATTGGTAATAAAATATTGCCACAAATAGCATAGTAAACAATGCACAAACAATATTTTGCATATTTTTTGAAAAAGAAAATAAAAATATAATAACAAATGCTAAAACAAAACAAGCACCAGAAAGCACCATAACAGCCTGATTAAACACACCATCTTCTATAAGTTTTCCATTTATAGAATACACAAACATCACTAAATTAAGCACAAATAATGATGTAATATATAATACTCTTAATAGCTTATCATAAAAAAAGTTTCCCTCTCCGCTCCAGCTTGCAAAGCGACTTGATTTACTTTTTCTATTAAGAACCAATGGCTGAGTTACAATTTCGTTCATATCAGACCTCTATACATATACAAATAATCTCATATGATAATCTATCATCTAATGTTAAAAAAAAGTTTAAAAAACCACTTCACTATAAAAAAAATACATCTTGAATTTTTATTTTTCCTACATATAATTACAAACAGCTCATCTGAGCTATGATACGAAAAGCCGTATGAAATAGATATATTGGACCCGGGGGCGGTACCCGGCACCTCCACCAATTTTTTTAAGGGGGTGAAATAGGTTTGACAGTGTATAGTAAAGATATCTGTGCTGTATTCGGCAAGACACCACCGTTATCGGTTCAAATCAAATAAACGCAAATGATAATTTTGCACCAGTTGCAGTAGCTGCTTAATTGTTAATGCAACGAACTAAAATTCTTTAGACATTGGTTTGCCTAAAGTGGGGGAGAAGCCACCTAGCAACAGAACGGCTCTTTATTTTAGTAATTGTTAAAGGGATTTAAAATGACTGATTTTGTTAGTGAAATAAACTACGATAAATTAATAGAAAAATCATTAAAGCAAGTTGTGGTAGAAGCCCTAAAAATAGCTCAAAATCAAGGTCTTCCTGGTGAAAACCATTTTTATATTACATTTAAAACCAATCACCCCTTAACAATTATCCCTCAAGATTTATCAATACAATATCCAGAATCTATGACCATAGTATTGCAACATCAATATTCAAATTTAATGGTTACACCCGATTCGTTTTCTGTTGAATTAAGTTTTGGTGGGAAACTACAACTTTTAGTCGTTCCTTTTGATGCGATTACTTATTTTGCTGACCCTTATGCTAAATTTGGTTTAAGCTTCTCATTTTATGAAAATGGTGATGCTCATTCATTAGAAGACATAGAACCAGAAAGAAAAGTATCAGGAGAAACAGCTCAAATCATTTCTTTTGATAGTTTTAGAAAAAAACAATAATGAAAAAGTTTTCTATAATAATCGCCAATCGTCACGCAACAAGCATCTCTTTAGAAGAAGAGTTCTATGAAGTATTGGTAACTATTGCCAAAGAAAAAGGTATAACTATAAACGCTCTTGTTACCGAAATTGATACTCAAAGACAAAACCCAAACCTATCATCAGCTTTAAGAATTTATATATTAAAATACTTACAACAAAAGATACAATAATTTAATTATTCAATCTCAACATCTACTTCTGCAGTATCTTCTACAACAACTTCTTCAGCTTTCACTTCTTCTGCCACCACCTCAGGCGTAATCTCTTCAGCTTTTACTTCTTCTGTAACCACTTTAGAAACAACTTCTTCAGCTTTTACTTCTTCCGTAACCACTTTAGAAACAACATCTTCAGCTTTCACTTCTTCTGTAACCACCTCAGGCGCAACATTTTCTGTCTTAACTTCTTCCGTAACCACTTCAGGCGCAACATCCTCAGCTTTCACATCTTCCGTAACCACTTTAGAAACAACCTCTTCAGTTTTAACTTCTTCCGTAACCACTTCAGGCGCAACTTCCTCAGCTTTCACTTCTTCTGTAACAACTTCAGGCGCAACTTCCTCAGCTTTTACTTCTTCTGCAACCACTTCAGGCGCAACTTCCTCAGTTTTTACTTCTTCTGTTACAACTTCAGGCGCAACTTCCTCAGCTTTCACTTCTTCCGTAACCACTTCAGGCACAATCTCTTCAGTTTTAACCTCTTCAGGCACTACTTCAGATGAAACATCTTCAGTCTTAACTTCTTCAGCTACTTTTTTCTTAAATCCACCTTTTTTCTTCTTTAATTCAACAGCAATTTCTTCAAATTCATCATCACGAACAACTTTGCTATTATAATTTTCGCCTTTTACTCTCTGACTTTCAGCCTTTTCTTCTTCTAATTTTTCTTTAACTTTCTTCACATCATCCAAAATAACTTTTGGAACATATTGTGAATTACCGCTTTCAATAGCTTTTGTTACAAGTTCTAAACGTGTATCTTCATATTTCTTCTTATACCAATCTACAACAGACGATATTTCAACACCTTGACTCATCGGATAATAAGCCAAACCACCTGCTATTAACAACAAAAAGAACAACACCCAAAACGGATGCTTTAATATATAAATCAACGCAAATATTGGAAAAGTAATGATACTTAAAACAATATAAAAAAACTTAAAAATCGTACTGCGTTCTCTTGTTGTACTCATAACAAACCCCAAAAAATATTAAACATATAATATATTATAATCTCATTTACTTAAAACATATTTAATAAAACAAAGAAAATTACTTGAGATTACTTATTTATGCGACAATCCTTAATGTATTCATCTTTTAATTCATAAATATTTGCAAACGAAGACTCTTTATAATAGGTATCAAGAATCTTCTTATCTAAATAATGCACGATTTCATGACGCCCAGCTTCTCTTGCAAATTTATTAAAATAATTACCTCCAAAAATAAATCTTGGTTTATATTTTACTATTAATTCATTCATATTTGGCTTTGCTTCTAAACCAGATTTCTCTCCCACAACATCAAGTTGTCCAATCAACTGCCAATAATAATGAGGATCTTTTCCAAAAATATTATACATAAAACCATCACCATTAAACACATAATCACAAGGACTAATTGTTCTTGTAATATAATCTGGTAAATAAGGCTTTTCCTTGCTATTTTTTATAATTTTCGCATGAAAAATTATAGCTTGATACAAAAAGTAGCAACCAGCAGCTATCACCACCACCCTAACAAGTCTATTTTTATTATCCAACTTTGCCAATATTATAACAGATAAAATAACGCTAACATATAACAAAAACCAAAAATAATAAGTATATGGAGAAAAATAAAACATCCTTTGTAAAAGCTCTGTAACAAACAATAATGAAAGTACTTTCCAATACTTATTTTTTGAAAACAATGCTAATATAGAACTTAATATCCCTATATAAAACCATATTTTCATATAAGGCAAAAGCGAAACTACTTTATTTATTTCAAACCCTTCAACAAGATTTAAATTAAAAACAAAATTTGCCACATAATATAATTTGACCATATCATGTACATACAAATATAAAAAGAAACTACCCAACATAACAAAAGGTGCAATTAACGCTTTTAGCAAATCTTTAACATAAATTTCTTTTTTTATCAAAAACCAAATTCCAGTACACCCCAACACAAAAAGAGGAAACAATGCTTTTTGAGCAAATAAAAAAGAAAGCATAAACCATATAAATGCAAAAATTAATTGCAAACTTTTTTTATCTCTCAAATATCTAAAATAATAAAAAATCCCCCCCATTAAACAAAATACCATATAATTATCAGGCCTAAAATCTATTGCAAAAACCTTATAAGTTGGAATTAATAACAAAACAGATGCCATTAACCCCCAAAATTTATTTGCTAAAAATTCCTCAACTATACGATATACATACACAAGTGATTTCAAAAACACTAAAAAAGAAATAAATGAAACAACCTCTGACAATGTTGCATTATAGTCAAATAATTTAGTAATCGGTGTAAAAATATACCATAACAAAGGATTATGGTGCTGAAAAAAATCTTTGTAAGGAACAAGCCCTCTTGCCACCAAAACACTAGAATGAATATGCTCAATATTATCACCATTTTGTGTTGGAACAGATAAAATTACCATCAAATACAATAAAACAGATAATAATATTTCAACACCTATTATCCCATTCAAAACATACCTAAAAAATATAGTTTTCATTTTATTGTATAAAAACGTAGAATCTCTCATATTATTGTTCACATCCTCAAACAACATCGGGTAAAAACCAAAATTTTCACCCTTTGTATTTTCTAATATTATCTATACCTTCTAACGATATCTATATTTCTTCTATACCCAATATCATTTTCCAAATCTTCCATATCAACAGGTTGTCTTGTTCTCCAATTTGGATGCTCCATATCTGTCCCTGGAAGATTTTGCAAACTTTCTTGATGAAGCATATTTTCCGGTTCAATCATAAATACTTCACTATTAGATTTCGCCATATACGCATGTGTGGCTTCCTCTATTCCATCAGGATACCCTTCACCATATAAACAGTCCCCTTGTCTTTTTCTATCACTTGGCCAAACCCCCTCTTCATCTAGCGCTTTTAATAGATATTTTCTTTCACTTTCACGCCATTTATATCCATTTTTAGCATCTTCATCTGTAAACAGATTAAGTTTTTTCATCATTGAAATTTCACCACCAAACCACCATGCTTTAAGAGGTGGCATATCATGAGTACCAATGGATGCAAAATATTTTTTCTCATATTCTGATGGTTTTTTAAGCGTCAAACCATCTCCACATCTTTCACTCCATAAAACACCAAGCATATAAATATTTTTATCTCTTAGCATTTTATCAAAACCACCTTCAACATTACCAATGCACTCACCAACCACCATACATTTATTCAAATAGCTCTCTAATGCTAAAATATTCATCATATCTTTTTCATTATAACGAATATACGTACCACTTTTACCACTATCTGGAATAATATATAATCTAGCAAGTCCCATAACATGGTCAATTCTCAAAGCCCCAGCATAACGCATATTAGCTCTCAAAATTTTAATAAAAGGCTTATAGCAACGTTCTTTTAATTCAAATGGATTAAAAGCCCCCAATCCCCACTTTTGTCCTGTTGGAAAATAATTATCTGGAGGAGCTCCCGCACCACTTTCTTGTACATATAAAAACTTATCTCCCCAAACTTCTGCACTATTTTTAGAAACACCAACCGGCAAATCTCTATATAACCCAATAACCATATTGCTATTATCAATTTTTTTCTTAACTTCTTTTAATTGCCTAACAGCTTCAAATTGCAAAAACTTAAAAAAGTCAATTTCATCTTTATGTTCTTTTTCAAACTTTTCAACTCCACTTCCAAGAGCGCTTTCATAAGCCTTTTGCCATTCTTTTGTAACCTTTTCATTTAACAAAAACTTCTCATGACTTATCCCTTGAAACAATGCAAGCCTTTGGAGCTCAACCCCATTTTCCTTTTTAAACTTTTCAAATTCAATAAAATATTCCCCGCCCTTATCTTTTTTAGCTCTTTCATAAATATTTTTTAACGCTTTAATTTTTGCATTATACACTAATGTATAATTTATTTTTTCTTCACTTTTAGCTTTAGATATAGCATTTACATCTTTATCTTTTTCATCATAATAAGGAACTTTTTCCACATCAATATATATAGGGTTCAAAAACAAGCGACTTACAGAATTATAAGGGCTTGCCGATTCTGGATAATCATGACATAACACATTCAACGGATTTAACCCAATAACATCACCACCGCTTCTTGCACATATCTCCACAAAATTACTTAAATCTGTAAAATCACCAATTCCCCAATTACGTCTACTTTTTAGTGAATATAATTGTAAGCTAAATCCAAATAACCTATCTTTTCCCTTTTTATCAATACTATAACACTGATTGGGTGCAACCGCAATCACAGTACTATATTGTCCCTTATTTGTTTTAACTTTTAACTCGTAGTAATTAGGTTCTAACTCTTCATTAATTTTTGCACTCAATAACACATAAGTATTTTTCCCCTCACAGCGTCTGTCAATAACCTCAAAAAATACTTCAATATCACTATATTCTTTTTCACCCTCTTTTGCGATACAAACTTCAATATCGCCTTCAAATTCACTCTCTTTAATTACTAAATCAAATTCAATCTTTCCTCCATTTACAACATAAATAGCTTCCATTGCTCTTTGCCAACGTTTTTTTTCTATTCTTTCCAAAGAGCGTCTAATATCTTCATCTGTTTTTGCCTTATAACCAAAATTTTCAATAAAAAATTTTAACATATCATCTGTAACATCAACTATCTTGCTCCCTCCATTATAACTAAAGGTTGTCGCAATATTTAGTTTTTGAGCTAAAGTTTTTAACATTTCAGACATTCGCCACTCCTATTTTTTTATTTCAAAACACAAAACAGACCAAGAAGGAACCCAAATTTCTACCCCACTACCAATACCATTTTCTTCAAACTTACCAGAACTATCTAAAAGCAAATTCCACTCATACGATTTTTTCAAACTTGGCAATTTCCATTTTATGTTATTATTATTGGCATTAAATATTACCATATATAACTTTTCTTTTCCCATAACCAAATAAGAAAGTGCTTTTCTATTATGCACAAACCAATCACTTTGAGCAAACTCTGTACCTTTTTCTGTATGCCATGCAATATCTTTAAAACCTGTTTTGGAATCAACCACTCCACCATTAAAGAAGTTTTTATAATTAAACACTCCCATTTTATTGCGAAGTTTAATTAACTTTTTGGTATACCTAATATTGCTTATCTCATCATTATCAATAGCTTCCCAAACCATATAAGATATCACATTATCCTGACAATAAGCATTATTATTACCAAATTGAGTATTATAAAATTCATCACCTGCTCTTAATATTGGTGTACCAAAAGACAACATCTCTGTTGCAAGCATCGCACGCAATCTTCTTTTTCGATTTTCTAAAATACTATCATCACTGGTTATACCTTCAAACCCAGAATTATAACTCCAGTTTGCATCTGTTCCGTCTTTGTTGTCTTCACCATTAGCAAAATTATGCTTATGATTATAACTAACCAAATCATACAATGTCATACCATCATGAACAGTAATGTAGTTAACAGAACTCCACATAGTTCTTCTTGCCGGTCCAAATATATCACTAGAACCTGTAATTCTACTAGCAAGCTCCCCTACCTGTCTATCATCACCACGCCAAAAACGTCTAACCACATCACGATACCTATCATTCCATTCCATTGTACCAGGCGGAAAAGCTCCTAATTGATATCCACCAATTCCTAAATCCCAAGGCTCTGCCACCATTTTTACAAGTTCTAAAACATCATCTTGGCGAATAGACATCATAAACCCACTACTTTGGCTAAATTCTTGACGAACTCTAGCAAGAGATGTTGCCAAATCAAGCCTAAACCCATCAACATGCATTTCTTCAACCATATAGCGCATTGAGTCCATAACAAGCCTTAAAACATAAGGATTCTGCAAATTAAACGATGCACCACATCCAGTACTATCATAATAATATCTCTTATTATTTCCATCTAGTGTATAATAACTTTCATTATCAATACCACGATAACAAAGCGTAGGTCCTAAATGATTTCCTTCTATTGTATGGTTATACACCATATCTAAAATAACTTCTAACCCATTTTCATGAAAACGTTTTACCATTTTCTTGAAACCATCAACATTAGAACCAACTAAATAACTTGGTTCTAGTGCAAAAAAGTTCAAAGTTTCATAACCCCAAAAATTCTGACGTCCATAAATATGTCTTTCAGCCATAAACGCATTTACAGGCAACAACTCAACAGATGTAACCCCAAGCCATTTAATATAATTACATACATTACGACTAGCTAACCCTTCAAATGTACCACGTTTTGCATCCTGAACTTTCGGATGCATTTTCGTAAATCCTTTAACATGAAGTTCATAAAATACTGTTTTTGAAGCATCAATTTGAGGTGGGACATCTTCCCCCCAATCAAATTTATTACTCCCCACAACAACCGACTTTGGAACATATGGCGCACTATCTAATGTTGAAAAAGATAAATCCTTATCAACACTATCCACATCATACCCAAAAATAGCCTTATGCCAAATAAGTCTACCAATAAGTTTTTTAGCATATGGGTCAATCAACAATTTATTCGGGTTAAATCTCTTTCCTTTTTGAGGCTCATAAGGACCATAAACTCTATAACCATAAACCTGTCCTTCTTTTACCCCTTCAAGATAAATATGCCAAATATTATTTTCTCTAACTCTCATCTCATAGCGAGCTACTTCTTTGATACCCATTTTATCAAATAAACAAAGTTCAACCCTTAATGCACCAGAAGAAAACAGAGCAAAGTTAACACCCCATTCATCAACAGTTGCACCAAGCGGATAAGCTCTACCATCCCAAACTTTAATATCTGCCATAATATCTCCCTTACATATATTCACTATTCATAATAATATCAAATTTTATAAATACTACCATTTTATATCCCAACTCCACAGATAATAGTATTCATAAAGTTTAAAAAAACTCTTTAAAAATCTAAAAATTTATAAAAAAAAATAGCTCAAATCAAATAATTTGAACTATCAAAAATTAAAACCAATAAAATAACTGACTATCTTCCCCAAAATCTACTTCTTATCCTTCTTAATATACTTTGGTAAACCCGTATTTACCACTTCTACCTTTCTATTTTAGGAAACCGAACGAATGTTTCAAATTCATCATCATAATTCATATCTCCATCTTTAAACATACCACTAATTATATTTGGTTTACCTTTTGTGCTTTTTAATGGATTATTATAACACAAAAAATCACCCTGTACCCATTCAGAAGCCCCCTCTAAATTTTCTAAATCATTATCACTACAATCATAATTACCTCGTAATACTCTTTGGGGACCTTTTTCTAATGTTTTTAATTTATTATTACTACAAATAAAATTGCCCGCCACTTCTTTAGGTGCAAATTCTAATGTTTTTAATTTATTATTACTACAAATAAAATCGCCTATCACTTTTGTAGGAGCCCCTTCTAGCGTCTCTAACTCATTATAGCTACAATCAACTTTAGACAAACCATATGCTAACCCTTTTAAACTTGTTAAATGATTATGATCTAAATAAATTTCCCCCGCAATATGTTGAGGACCACCTTCTAGAGATACTAACTCATTATGACTGCAAACTAATTTTCCATTAACAACCCCTGATATCCCTTCCAAAGTAGTTAAATGATTTTTTGAACAATAAAAATCAAGCACATGCTTAGGAGCTCCTTTCAAAATAACCAACCTATTATTACTGCAATTAAAATTACCATAAAGCCAAACTTTAGAAAAATCTGGTAGTTCAGTTAATTCTCGATTACTTAAATCAATATTACAATCAAGCTTAAACCCTTCCGGTAAAATTCTCAAAAACATATTAATTTCATCAATACTAGAATCCTTAAAAAAATTCCCCATTTCTATCCTACGTTTTCTATATTCTGGATCTATAATATCAACTTTTTTTTCTTCAACAGCTCCTTTTTCATCCAAAAAATTAATTATTTTTTCATTTCCCATAATTTTTGCCAAACTATAAAGCGAATAACCTGTTTTATGTTTTGCATTAACCGAGGCTCCTAAGCGAATAATATAATCCATCTTTTTTAACTTCATATCATCAGAAAGCTTATCATCTAAAACACATCTTATTAATTGTTCTTCTAGCTTTGCCTTATTATTTTCACTCATATCCTCTCCTCATTAAAAGCCATACTATACTTTATAGTACCATAAAATTCTCTCTATTACAACAAAAAATCATTACAAAAGGCAAAACTTTAATGCACCCCATTCACCCAAAATAAAAAAATGACCAAACTTCGGCTATTTTTCACCATACTCCCTAACCAGTCATCCCTCATTTGAACTTCCTTTTATTTTATCCCCCTCACCTTGCATCAACTTTTTTATTGTCATCCCTCGTTTTGCGATAAGCAAAACGTCAAGGGATCTACCAATTTCTCCCTTATATATATTTATTATTCATAATAATATCAAATTTTATAAATACTACCATTTTATATCCCAACTCCACAGATAATAATATTCATAAAGTTTAAAAAAACTCTTTAAAAATCTAAAAATTTATAAAAAAAATAGCTCAAACCAACCTATTTGAACCATTTAAAATTAAAACCATAAAATAACTAACTATCTACCCAACAATCTACTTTTTATCTTTCCCAATATACTTTGTTCTGAAGCCTCTAAAGGTTTTGCATCAACATCACTTTTTACCTCATCTATCACTTCGTTTTCCTCTTTTTTTACTGTTTCAACATTTTGAACATCATCAAATACAAAAGAAATTTTCCCTTCGCTATCCCAATCTGTATCAAGATCAGCACACTGCATCTGATATTCATCTCTAAACTTTATCATTTTAACATTACTAATATCAGTATTCCAACCAATATAAATATGGCCACATTGAGAAACATCTAAACATTGGGGTAATATCGCTCTTTGCATATTAACAGCATTTTTTTCACTAAATTTAAAATCTTTTACTTTACTTAAATCACAAAATGTAAAATCAGCATTTTTTAATTCTCTTAAATCAACAACACCTTCTAATTTATTAGAACACCTAAAACGTTCAACCTCCCCAACAACCATCACCACATCATAACCACAAATATTATCATAAGAATTAAGCCAATTATCAATCACCAAAACCTTTTCACTTGCCCCTGCTTTTGACTGATACCCAATACCATCAGTATATTCAATAACTTCGTTTAACTCTTTTATAAACCCACATTCTTTAGCAATATTAAGTCCTATCTCTTTTTCACTATCTCTTTGTATTCTTCTATCAAACATAGATATAACAACATCTTTATATTTTTTCTTTTCGTCCACATCTAATTTATTAATTTTATTAAGCATCGCTTTTATAACATGAAAATCATTAGTCTGAGACAATATATTTTTACTCACCACAACATTTAATTCATCATCTCTTAACTGATTAAGAAATTTATATATATTTTTTTCTTCATTTTCAATTTTTATAAAAGACATTTTTTCTCACCTCTATCTTTCATAACTAACCCATATAATACCACAATTTTCTCCCTATTGCAACAAAAAAAAGCGACCAACTAAGATCGCCTATTTCCCCCTTTAATTTAGCGATTTTTTTTCAAAACAATTGTTGAAAGCGGTGGAAGTGTGATCTCAATAGAATTAGCTCTACCATTAGCACCCCTATTTAAAACAGAACGGCACTTATAATAAGTGCCGTTGCAATGGGTGGGTAGAAGTGCTGTGCTATCGTTGAATGTCCTGCCCATAAGTGGAGCATACTTTGAGCGTACGTGAGCATTATGGGACAGGCTTCCATTCGGCGATTTGACAGTGCTTATACACGCCCCCTTTATTTTATCTGATTTTTTTCAAAACAATAGTTGAAAGCGGTGGAAGTGTGATTTCAATAGAATTAGCTCTACCATTAGCACCTTCATATCTTGAATAAATCTCACCTTCATTCTTCACACCACTACCCCAATAGTTTTTGTCATCACTATTAAAGATTTCTTGATATACACCACCATCTGGCACACCAAGTCTAAAGTTATGACGAACAACTGGAGTAAAGTTACAAACAACAATCATATTATTGTTATAATCATGTCCACGACGAATGTAAG
Organism: Alphaproteobacteria bacterium; assembly: GCA_017465945.1. Lineage (GTDB taxonomy): Bacteria > Pseudomonadota > Alphaproteobacteria > RF32 > CAG-239 > CAG-267. Next base: position 43,783 of record JAFTVD010000015.1, read on the forward strand.
AAATAACACTATCATTACCATTTGAGTGGTCAATCCATTCAAAACCTTTAGCGTCAAAATCTTCTTCATAAAAACAAGAATTGCCTTTATACATCAAGTTCAAATCTCTAACACAATTTTGCATACCTTTATACATTGGGTAATCAAGCAAGTGCCATCTTAAACTTTCTTCAGAATTCCACTCCCAGTCATGACCAAATTCACATCCCATGAATAAAAGCTTCTTACCAGGGTGTGTCCACATAAAGCCATAATATGCTCTTAAATTTGCAAATTTTTGCCATTCATCACCTGGCATTTTAGAAAGCATACTACCTTTACCATGTACCACCTCATCATGAGAGATAGGTAAAATAAAGTTTTCATTAAACGCATACAACAAGCCAAAAGTAAGTTTACCATGCTCATATTTACGATAAACAGGGTCTTTGCTAATATAAGATAGAGTATCATTCATCCACCCCATATTCCACTTATAACCAAATCCAAGACCACCCATAGATGTTGGACGAGAAACCATAGGCCATGCAGTCGATTCTTCAGCACAAGTAATAGCCCCTTCTGCATTACCATAACAAATTTCATTCATTTTACGAATAAATGAGATAGCTTCCAAGTTTTCATTACCACCATAGATATTTGGTATCCACTCACCATCTTTTCTAGAATAGTCAAGATAAAGCATAGATGCAACCGCATCAACTCTTAAACCATCAATATGGTATTCTTTAAGCCAATACAAAGCAGAACAGCACAATACATTGCTAACTTCTGTTCTACCATAGTTATAAATCTTTGTACCCCAATCTTTGTGCTCACCTTTTCTTGGGTCTTGGTGCTCATAAAGAGCTGTACCATCAAACTCAATCAAACCATGTCCATCTTTAGGGAAGTGTGCTGGCACCCAGTCCATAATCACACCAATATTTGCTTGGTGGAATTTATCAATCATATATCTAAAATCATCAGGGTTACCAAAACGAGATGTAGGAGCAAACAAACCTGTTACTTGATATCCCCAAGAACCATCAAATGGGTGTTCGCAAACAGGTAAAAACTCAACATGAGTAAATCCCATATTCATAACATAAGGAACTAACGTATCAGCAAGTTCACGATAGCTCAAAAATTCAGAACCATTATTACCTTTTCTTCTCCAAGAACCAAGATGTACTTCATAAATACTAGTAGGTCTGTCAAAACTATTGTGAGCACCTCTATACTTCATCCACTCACCATCATTCCAACAATAGTGATTTAAGTCATAAACAATAGAAGCAGTATTAGGGCGTTTTTCAGAATAAAATGCCATAGGGTCGCTCTTTGTTAAGATATACCCTTCATGAGTTTTAACTTCAAACTTATAGTATTCACCTTCAACAATATTTGGAATAAAGATATCCCACACACCACAATTAAAGTGTTTACGCATAACGTTTACACGACCATCCCAGTTATTAAATGAGCCAACAACAGAAACTCTTTTTGCATTAGGAGCCCAAACAGAAAAACCAACACCTTTAACGCCATTAATTTCCATAATGTGCGCACCGAGTTTTTTATATAAATCTAAGTGATTACCCTCTGAAAACAAATATTCATCAATATCACCCAAAATAGAAGGGAAAGAATAAATATCTTCTTCAACATAAGTATTACCATCATCATTAGTAATCTTAAATCTATGCCTAAAACCATTAGTTTCCATTTGACCAAGATTTATTTGGAAAAAACCACCATCATGAAGTTTAGTCATCATTCCCAAAGAATTATTATCATAATCTAATAACTCAATAGCTTTTGCATTAGGCTTAAATGCTCTAATATAAACTTCTTTGCTACCTTTATCTCTATGAATACCAAGAACGGCCATAACATTTTCATAATTACCGTCAATAATACATTCCATTTCTTTTTTAGAAAGTAAGTTTTTCATATCTTCTCCTTGAGGACCCAAAACCGCCAAATTTAAAGACGATTTATTATCTGAATTTACAGTTTGTTTTTTAACTGTGCTGGCCATAATATAACTCCCAAATAAAATCTATAATCATTTAACGCTTATTCTTATAAAAACAAAATTTAAAAATTGCAAGTAAAAAAGCGCCCACTTTTTTCATTTTTTTCTTTTAAAAACAAATAGATTAGTTTTTAAATCCACTTTTAAAACAATACTTATTTCTTATCATATTATCTCAAATACTTTTCTACCATTTCTATTCATTTTTTACACTAAAATATTTTTCTATTTTCTTTCAAAAATTTTCTTAAAAAAATCACTTACTTTTATCGTCTTTTTTATCATCTTATTTTTAACCTTCATACGTTCTTTTCTTTTATCCAACGCATCTTTTATCATTTCCACAACATCTTTATCAGACACTTTTTCTATCATTTCTTTATTTTTTTCATCCACTTTAGCACCATATTCTATTAAAGAACAAACAATATCCCATCTTTGCCAATTTATCGCAACATCAATCGCCCTCTCGCCAAAACAATCTTTTTCATCCACGTTAGCTCCAGCTTCAAGTAACATCCTAACTATCTCATTTGTTACTTTTTCATTACGCACCGCATATATTAAAGGAGTAATTTTTTTGCGATCTTTTTTATTAACATCAGCTCCATTTTTAATCAACAAATCAACGCCCTCTGCATCTCCCATAAAACAAGCAATATCCAAAGCTGATATCCCCTCTTTACTAGCACGATTTACATTTAAACCTCTTTTTATTAAATCTTTCGCTCTATCATATTTTCTACTCTCAATAGCATAAAACAAAACACTATTTCCATTATAATCTACTTGAAAAACATCAGCACCTTTTTTTAACAATTCCTCCCAAAAATCATTAAACATTTCTTCATCAGGTTTACTTACAACATAAAAAAGAGCATTTTTCCCTTCATTATTAATCGCATTAACATCATTCATATATTTAATATACCACCAAGCATGAGAAAATTGTTTATATTTCAACGTAACCAACAAAGGTGTATCACCATTATTATCCCTTACATTAAAATCAGCTCCCATTAAAAAATGATTTTTAACTTCATCTTCTGTAAGGCAATAAAAAACTCCTACTCCTAAATTTTTTGCATCTTCACTGCTAAGATTTATTTCCACCCCACCTCTTTGTTCTAGCAAATTAGCAATTTCTAACGCTCCTATTTTTTTAGCAATACTCAAAGCTGAACGTCCATTTCCCATAAACGCTCTAGCATTTACATCAGCTTTTAATGCTAAAATATAATGTACTTTCTTATAATTTTTATCTAATATTGCCTTAATTAATTGCTCATTTAAAAGTTCTTTATTATTCATTTTTATTACCTATTTTTTCTTTTTTTTGATACATTTAGCTATATACTAAAAATTAATAATATTCAATAAAAAAATGCTACCGCTCTATCTTAAAAAACTTATTCCACCAACTATTCTTAATCTTTTTTTCACTCACTTCTTTTAATACCTTAGCATCTTCTTTTCTCTTCATTTCTCCTACTTTTTTTTGCATTTGTTCTATTCTTATTTGTCTTTGTTGTTCTTCTTTTATTTTCCTCTCCTCTCTTTTAACAAAAGCCTCTTTTATCATTTCTTCTTTGCCATAATATTTAGATTTTTCATCAATTAACTTTTGTACACTATCCTTAATATTAGCCCCATATTCAATCAAAAGCGCAATTTTCTTCCAAACATTCACACTTTCCAACTTATCTCCACTATGTAGCGCATGACTTAAAACACTGCATCCCATATACCCTTCATAATCAATATCGGCCCCGCGCTCTAACATTGCCTCCAAAACCTCAATTTTCATTCTTGAAGAATAAACCACATAATTCAATGGTATTTTATTATTATCCGTATTTCTAACATTTACATCACACCCTGCTTTAATAAGCTCTAAAGCGCTATAAGAATTTTCCCACAAACAAGCAAGCACCAAAGGTGTCGTCCCATCTCTTTTTAACCCTTGTTCCAAGTTCACCCCTTTATTGATTAGAGTTTTAAGTCTTTCCCCACCAATAGGACAATCTATTGCCTCATGCAACAAATTATACCCTTCTTTATCCACCACATGTGGACTAACCCCTCTTTCTAACAAATCAAAAAACAAATCTTCATTAAAATACCTCACCGCATAAAACAGAGCATTTCTTCCCTCTCTTGTCTTTGCATGAATATCTGCCCCAAGCTCAATCAACAAATTTGTAACAGTATATTTAGAATTCCTAACCGCATCCACAAACAGCGTATCACCCAAAATATTTGTTACCTCTAAATTTGCCCCCATAAAAAAAAGTCTTTTAATCTCTTCTTTGTCATCAGCGCCAAAATCAAAAATTTTCTTACCTAATTCATCTGCCTCTTCACTGCTAGGATTTATTTCTATCCCGCCTCTTTGTTCTAGCAAATTAGCAATATCTGTTGCTCCTATTTTTTTAGCAACACTCAAAGCCGAACATCCAATCCCTTCACATGCTCTTGCGTTAACATCAGCTTTTAATGCTAAAATATAATATACTTTCTTATAATTTTTATCTAATATTGCCTTAATTAATTGCTCATTTAAAAGTTCTTTATTATTCATTTTTATTACCTATTTTTCTTCTTTTTTTTGATACATTTAGCTATATACTAAAAATTAATAATATTCAATAAAAAAAACATCACCAACCATTAAAGAAAAAAAATAAAAAACACATCACATAAACTAAAAAAATATTTTTAAAAATTTTGCTCTTTTTTTGCACAAATTTACCACTTTTTGCACAAGCTAAAAAAATTTTTTTTCAATTCTATTTTTTTTGTAATTTATGTTATAAAAAATCATAAAAAAAACTCATTTAAAATAACAACTTATCTTTTAAAAATAACATTTTATTTTCAATAATTTAAACGCATTTAAAAAACATAAAAAAAACACTTCCAAAAACCAATTTTAAAGCTTAAAAATTTTTTTCATCTACCCCCTTTTTTTTAATGATTTTTTAACATATTTATATGTATAGAATACTTAAAATAAAAAAACGATGAAAATCGTATTTACAAAATAAATTTTATATTTATACTTAACCTTGTTTTATAACAAAATTATTTGGAGAATTGAAATGACATTCAATGAAAATTTGATTAGAGAAGCTGCTTACTACAACTGGCAAAATGCTGGTTGCCCAATGGGACAAGATGAAATGTTCTGGAACATGGCTATCGAACAAATTTATGGTTCAAAAGCTACTAAATCTTGTTGCAGCAAATCTTCTTCTACAAAGAAGACAGCTTCTACAAAAAAAGTTTCTACTTCTAAATCAAAAGCAAAGAAGTAATTTAACTTTTTTAAGATTATGAAAAACCACCCTCATCTGGGGTGGTTTTTTGTATATAAGTATAAAATTTTTACTTCAAATTAAAATAAATAAATTAGAATAAAACAAACAAAACATTACTAAAGGCCTTAATTATGAAATCATTAAATCCATTAAAAAAGTTAGACATAGCTTGTTTTCTTCGTTCACAACTATATCTTGCTCCTGTACTACTTCTTTTTTACCAACAAAATGGATTATCTATTGCAGACTTTGTAATGTTTCAAGGCATCTTCCAATTAACAGGCATATTTTTTGAAATTCCATGTGGCTATATTGCCGACATCACTTCAAAGAAAAAGGTTTTAATTTTAGCATTTGTTTTCTTCTTTTTACGAGCTGCTCTTTGGCTTTCATTTGAAGGTGTCTATATTATTTTATTAGGTGAATTGTTCAACGCTCTATCTCGTGCCTTTTTATCAGGTGTTTATGATAGTTATATTTTTGATTACTTAAAATCAAAAAACAAAACAAAACGTATGTTGAAAGAATGTGGCAGAACTAACTTTGCTATGTCAAGTGGTGCAATGTTTGCCGCTATTTTTAGTGCTATGCTATATAAAGAATATGGTACAATCATATTATTATCTTTAGAATTTTTCTTAACATTTACAAGCATTCTTCTTTTAACAACCCTACCAAACCCTCCATCTGCACGTCCTCATGCAAAAACAATAAAAGAAAAATTCATAGAGATAAAAACAACAGCAATCGCAACTTTGAAAAATCCAAACATCAATTTGTACATCATATATTCAGCGCTATTATTTTCAACCACATCTCTATTTTGCTGGTGTTTCCAACCATTATTAAAAATATCATCAGCACCTGTATTTATGTTTAGTTTTATTTATGTTATAAATCACGCACTTCGTGCTGGTTTTTCGTATCACGTAAACAACTTAAAACGTTTCTTTGGGTTTAATCGCTTACTTGTTATCACCACATTCTTATGTATGTATTCTTTTGCTTGCATGATATTAAGCTTTTATTTCAAACTACCAAATGTAGCCATGGTAAGCTTAATTTTTGTATGTATTGGTATAGGTTTCCAACTAGCTTTTGCTATTGCTAATATTAATCACATTCACTCATACGCCTTAGAAGAAACAAGAGCGACCATTTCATCTGTAAACAATATGCTCCAACAAACAATCTCTGGTTTATCGCTTATTTCATTTAAGTTTGTAATAGCACCAGATTCCACCACCCAAGGTTTAAGTTTCTCTAGTGCGTTTACGGTGTACGGATTATTTTATATGATAGTATTTTCATTTCTTTTATATAAAATTTATGAACGAAACAAATTAGCTAAAATATAAAAGAGAAAAGGCACCTATAAAGGTGCCTTTTCAAATATCTTAATAATTAAGCACAACAAAAAAAATCATTTAAATTCACACCCTTAACTCAAATTTAATTTTTTTCATTTTAAAATTACCACAAATTGTAATAACTTTATAAGGATAAAATTATGTCAGCATGGCTTGTTTTTCTAATTGTTGCTATATTATTTTTTATAGCAGAAATCTACACTCCAGCAATGTTTTTCTTAAACTTTGCTCTTGCATCTGTAGTTTGCGCATTATTAGGCATTTTTACAGAAAACTACAACGTTTTAGTACCAATTTTTACGGTTTTATCAATTTTATTCATTCTATTTTTAAGACCACTATTAAATATCAATCCTAAAGCAGATAAAGAACACGAGTTTGAATCTCAATATATAGGAAAAACAGCCACCGCAACAACTGATATTAATGCTTTTTCCGGAAGATTAAAAGTCTATGATGAAGACTGGGAAGCAAGAACCCTCTCAGAAGATGCACCTGAAATAAAAAAAGGCGCCAAAGTAACAATTACCCGTCATAATGACTTAACCATGTTTGTTCAAAAACCTGAAAAGAAAGGAAAGAAATAATGTCTACACTTTTAACACTTCTCATACTTCTTGCAATTTTTATTGCTATTAAAGGCTGTATTATTGTTGAACAACAAGAAGTTGTAATCGTTCAACGTTTGGGTAAATATAAAGAAACTTTAAGCGCAGGATTAAATTTTATTGTTCCTTTTATTGATACCCCAAAAACAGTATCTAAAAAAGTAACTATAAACTATCGTGATGGAGCAAGTTCATCATATATGCAAAAAACAACTCGTATTGATTTGCGTGAAACCGTATGCGACTTCCCTCGCCAAAGTGTTATTACCAAAGATAACGTATCAATATCTATTAATGCCGTTTTATATTTCCAAATTTTCAACCCAGAAAAATCTGTTTACGGTGTAGAAAATCTATATGAAGCAATCGAAAAATTGACCCAAACAACACTCCGTCAATTAATTGGTAAATTAGACCTTCAAGAAACTCTAACATCTCGTGATAAAATTAATACCGAACTTCGTGAAATTTTAGACCAAGCATCAGACAAGTGGGGAGTTAAAGTAAATCGTATTGAACTTCAAGATATTACACCTCCTTCAGACATCCAAGCCGCAATGGATAAACAAATGAAAGCAGAACGTGAAAAACGTGCTATGATTTATGAGGCAGAAGGTCAAAAAGAATCAGCTATCCGCATTGCTGAAGGTGAAAAAGAGGCAGCAATTCGTGAAGCTGAAGGTCAAAAAGAAGCTGCCATCTTAAAAGCAGAAGGTATCGCCCAAGCACGTATGGTAGAAGCAGAAGCCGAAAAAGAGGCTATCAGTCGCATAATTGAAGCTCTATCAACCAAAGGTCATGCTGATAAATATTTAATCGCTATGAAATATTTAGATACCATGAAAGAAATGACCTCAGGTAAAGACAATAAGATTGTTTATATGCCATATGAAGCCTCTGCAGTACTCAGTTCTGTCGATGGCATAAAGGAAATGCTTATAAACAAAAAAGGTGCTTAAAACCAAAAAATTTAGCCCCGAAATTATCGGGGCTTTTTTTTATATAAAAAATACTTTACAAAACAAAATACCTCATCTAAACTTGTAATCGTTATTAAGAATAATAACAGGGCTGTAGCAGGCTCTCCTAATTAATAATCCTTGATGAAAGTCAGGGAGCTTTGGAGTATATATTGAAGCTTCAAAGAGTCATAATTAGGTGATTTGCTAACTCCCTGGCACCTCTTAATAGGTGCCATTTGTTTTAATTAAAAAACAGTAACATAACAGCACTCTAGTATAATCTTACATACAACCTTCATAATATTCTGGTTTCAATATATACAACTCTTCAGAATTATCAAAGGGCTTATAATAGATATTGATATAATTCATATCTGGAATATGAACAAACTTATCAATCCCTCTTTCCGCATAATATTTATCCTTATACGGTTTAACATTAATAATCCTTGGCTTTTTAGTTTTAATCACATTATTAATATCCATTAATGGTGCAACCCCTACTTTATCACCAATCACATCTGTTTGTCCTAAAAGATTCCAATAATAATGCGGATCTTTTCCATAAATATTATAAATAGTGCCATCACCATTTAATACATAATCGCATTTATTTATAGAATGTAAAATCTTTCTATGAAGAGGTTGATAAAATCTTGTTTTTTTTACCCCAATATTTCCATAATAAATACTAGGTTTATACATAACAAAAAATAAAGCACCGCACAAAATATAAATCAAAAAATACCACCTCTTAAACACTACATCTGCTAAAAATTTAGCTCCAAGCATTGCTCCAATATAAATCAATAAGCAATAATAATACGCAAATGCAGAAAAATAAAAAAATCTCTGAACGGCTTCAATCACAAAAATAATCGCCAAAATATTAAAATAAATATTCTTTTCTCTAACAAACCAAACAATCGATAAAAAACTACACACCAATATCACCCTAAACTCTGGCCAAACCATACCGATTCGTCGTCCATCAAAAAGCTCAGGAATCAACAAATTAAATGTAAAGTTAGATTGATACCAAATATATACAATACCATGATAACACAAATATAACACAAAAATCAACGTCAATACCAAAGGCACAACCAAAGCCTTAATCACATCATCAAAAAATATAACCTTCTTATAACATAAATAAAGCGAAATTATTCCCAAAACAACTAGCGTAAATACTATTTTTTGTAAAAACATAAATGAACACCAAAATAGCACAAACGCAATCATCAAATCTTTTACGTTCTTTTTTTCTATATACGAAAAATAATGATACAAACCTGCAAAAAAAGCCAAAAACATAAAATTATCAGGCCTAAAATGGTCAATCGATAGCACAACATACGGAGTTAAACTACAAGCTCCCGCAATTAGTCCCGCAAGTTTAGTTGATAAAAAACACTTAACAATTAAATAAAGATAAAAATATGTAATAAACGAAGCTAAAATTGCCATACTTATTACAAATGCGGTAATAAAACCATCACTAATACCATAATCAAACGCCCCAAGCACAGGTGCAAATAAAAACCACAATAACGGATTATGGTGCTGAAAAAAATCTTTATAAGGAACACTTCCATTATATACCAAATAAGACGAATGCATATGCTCTAATGTATCACCACCAAGCGTTGTCGTAAAACAAGATATATACAAACAAAACCCAAGCCCCAATGCTAAATGTAATAACAACAACCACCAAGGCATATTTTGATATATTTTTTTAAGCATTCCTCCCCCTTTTATTTACATTATTGCAATCACAGGTTGTCTAAACACGTTTTCCATAAATGAAAGCAAAATATAACTCAAAATAAACGCCATCAATGGAGATGTAACCCAACCACAAACAAGTTTGCCAACTAAACTCCACCTAATTTCTTTACCACCTTTTGCCAAACCAATACCCACAATAGCTCCAATCACAGCTTGTGTACTAGAAACAGGAACAGCAGGCAACGGCGGTAAGCCAATCGAAATAAGAAAACTCTCTAAACCCTCAGATGAAAACAAAATTAACACTAAAGATTGAGATAAAATAACAATCCATGCCACCACTGGAGAAAAAGTAAGAACCCCTTTACCCACAGTTGATATCACTTTTTTAGAATAAGTAAACACACCAACACTAACCGCAATCGCACCTATCAAAAATAAAACTTGAATACCACTTAGGTTAATAACACCACCAAAACTTGCATCACTAAAAGCACAAGAGCCAACAAACACACCAACCACATCAGCCATATTGTTTGCACCCAATGCAAACCCACCTAAAGCCGTTGTCAAAATCATCCCTTGTCTAACAATAAAGTCTTGCCACAAAATATGCAATTTAGAACAATGCAAAATTTTCTTAACGAGCAAATACAAACTAACCGCAATCAAACCAGATACAACAGGACACATTACCCAGCAAGATAAAATATTTATCAACGTTTGACTATCTGTTTCCTGATGATTATACACGTTCCAACCAATAATAGCCCCAACGATTGTTTGCGAAATAGAAACACTAATCCCTGATTTTAACATAACTCTAACCGCTAACGCCGCAGCCAAAGATACTGCAAACCCTGCAGGTAAAGTATTTACTCCACCTAAAGCATTAAGTGTTTCTGTGGTATTTTGTCCGCTAATAACTGCACCAAGTACGATAAACACTGATGCAATAATCGCCGCAGTTGTAAACTTGAGCATTTTAGTACCAACAGCAGTGCCAAAAATATTCGCCGAATCATTAGCTCCTAATGACCATCCCAAAAATAACCCACTAGATAAAAACAACAAATATTCAAACATCGACTATATTTCCCGTTTAATTGCAAAAATAAGCAATGCGTCAATACAATCTTCAGCCAAATCCGCAATATCAGCTACTTCATGCACAAATACATTTAATTGATTTTTACGCGCCAACTCCAAATCAGAATCAAAAATAGCTTTTCTCAATTTTGCCGAAGTTTTATCAGATTGTTTTTCTAACAAATATACTTTTTGAGAGTAATCTCTTAATGTTGGTAAATCTCTAAAAAATGCTCTAGATGCAATAGCCATATTTTCAGCACAATCGCTAACTTGCTTAACCAATGTTTTAAGCTGTTCATGATAAACTTCAGGCACATCTGGTTGTTCAATATAAAACTTATGAGCCACTTCATCAAAAAGATTAACTACTCTATCCAAATTTTCCACCAACTGTAAAATATTACCTCTCAAATCTGGAATAAGATTCTGTTCATAAAGTCTGCTCTCAATATCACGTCTTAACACATCAGAATCATGTTCAATAGTTTTAATTTTTTTACTAGTTTTACGATAATTATCACTTCTTTTTTCTTTAAGGTAAATATCAACAGCCTCTCTAAACTCAACAGTCATCTCAATAATTTTATCATGAAGCCTATCTATTGTATGCTCTAAATCTCTAGTTCTTGCAAATAAAGAAATTTTTACATTAAACATTTATATCTACCCTCTAAAAACATGAATTACATTACTCTTTCCTCTACAACTCTTCCCACAATAAAGCAAGCTTTATTTTTCCCTTTGCCCCAAGATAAAGGTTCTCAATAATTAAACATATTTTTACACTTTCTAAAGTATAACTACCATATTAGCATAATTTGTAATAAATACTCTTGATTTTTAAGACATTTAGTGCAAATTATACTTAAAATTTTTAACCAAATATACAAAGGAAAATAAAATGCAAAAAATAGCAATCATTGGTGTAAAAGAAAACATAGGTTATGAACTACTAAACTTATTAAGTGAAAATGGCTTTAGTGTAAATGATATCATAGCCGTAGAACCCAAAGTTCCACTTGGTACAATAGCCTCCTATGGAGAAGATGATGAACTAGATGTTTTCCCACTTGAAAGTTTTGATTTTAAAAAAGCTGACATTGCTATTTTTTGTTGCACAAAAGAAATTGGTAAAAAATACTTAAAATCAGCCACTACTTCTAACTGTAAAGTAATTGATTTAAGCTCAGCATCATTTACAATGTCTGATGTTCCATCAATCATTCCAGAACTAAATGGCGATTTAGTAACCAATGATACAAACATCATTGCTATTCCATCATCTTGCGTTTACCAAATTTTATTACCATTAGCAACAACCATAAAAAACAATCCATTAACACGTTTGGTTGTAAATGCTTACATCTCAACTTCACATTATGGAAGACCGGCAATGGATGAATTATTTAGCCAATCAAGAAAAATCTTCTTAAATGAAAGCCTTGCTGATAATGAACAAGTTTTCAAAAAACAAATCGCTTTCAACATCTTACCACAAGTTGGTGATTTCATAGGTGAAGAAACAGAACTCGAATGGCAATTAAATGCCGAAATCAAAAAAGTACTAAACTCATCAATTAAAGTACATGCCAATGCAGCTTTTGTTCCAACATTTATCGGTGATGGCATTTTTGTAAATGCAGAATTTCAAAACGAAATTGATGCAACCAATGTCAGAGAAGATATGAAAACAACATCAAATGTTGTTGTTTTTGATAAAAATGTAGACGGTGGCTACGTAAGTGTTGATGATATTCAAGGAGAAGACAGCATTTACGTATCTCGCATCCGCCAAGATGTATCTGTTGAAAATGGTATAAGTTTTTGGTCTGTGGCTGATAACTTAAGAGCAGGATCAGCAAAATTATGTTTTGATGTTTTACTAAAATACTTCATCAAACGTTCTTAAAACATACATTCATTAATTTTTTGAAAGATAATCATTATGAAAAAATTGTTTATATTTACACTTCTTGCAAATTTAATGATGTTCTCCCTTTGTATGGCTGAACAAAATATAGAAAGCCAAACAGCTTTAACAGAAAATGAAGAAATTATAAAAGAAGATATCACACCTTCTGCCCCTGACTTTGAATATAAACAATTATCCGAAGAATTTCAAAAGATTGAAGAAAACATAAAAAACAACAATCTAACCAAACAGCATTTAGACGACTCTCAAGCATTCTTAAACGAAAAAGAAATATTACTAAACACAGTAATCAAAAACATCGAAAAAAATTCTAAATATACTCAAGATTCTCTAAATGCTTTAGGAGAAGCTCCTCAAGAAGGTGAAACAGAAGATATATCAATCACACAAATGCGTGAAAAATATACTCTATCAATGACCGCCTACAAAAATAAACTTATTGAAGCCAATTTATTAAAAACAGAAATAGCACGTCTAACATCTATAATATCAGAAGCTCGTTCAAACATCATAATTGGAAATCTAGTTGCCGAGCAAAACACCATCATTAGCAAAAAAAATTTTTTCAGTTCTTTTTCAGATGCCGCCCTTTTCTTCTGGCAAATAGCAATATCCCCAATTCAATGGTACCAAGGTCTAAATGATATAGAGCGCAATCACATAATAGGCAATTCATGGTATGTACTATTAATTTTTGTTATAGTCTTATCTATTGGTCTATTTTTAAGAAGCTATATCATTCGTCGTTTTGGTTATCGCCATACAGATGAAACACCACGTTATGGGCAAAAAATAGTTGTAGCGATAATCACAGCTATTGCATATGGCGTAATCCCTTCTTTATTAATTGGCGGACTTCTTTTATGGCAAATAACCAACCAAACATTAACAAACAGCAATTTTGGTGTAGTGCTAGCCAATATCTTATATTACGCACTATACATCATTTTACTTCGTGCACTAACCAGAGTAATTCTAGCCCCATGGAATGGTAAGTGGCGCTTATTTAATATTACCGACCTAAAAGCAGAACGCATATTTAGAGCAACAACATTAAGTATAATTCTACTTGGAACAATCAGTTGCATCATAAACATTTCATCATACTTTGAAATTTCTAATGAATTAAAACTACTCTTAGAAGTATCATCTGATGCCATCAAAGCTTTTGTGATAATACTATTAACTTCCCGCATCTTTGAAGAACAAAAAAGCAAAAACAATGAAGAACCTTCTTCTTCTGATACCAATGAAACAACTGAAGAAACAGAAGAAACAAGTCCATCATTTAAGATTATCTTATTTACTTCTTTATTTGCAATATCAACCTTTACAATATCACTAATTGGTTATCCAGGGCTTGCAACATTTATCTTCAATCGTTTCATATTATCCATACTATTACTTGGAGCTTTCATTATCATCAGAATGCTCATTTCTGACTTACTTCGAAGAAGTATCATTTTTTGGATATCAACATTCAAACTCCGCAAAAAACTCTTATCTAAAGCAGATTTTGCAATGTCTCTTTTAGTAACACCAGTGCTTGTAATGTTTTTCATCTATACATTATTACGATTATGGGGTGTTCCAGGAACTTTTATGCTTCATGGTATCAAAAAATTAATCTTTGGTTTCAAAGTTGGTGGCATAGAAATTTCTCTTATTGCACTAATCACTGGTTTGGTAGTATTTTTAGTATCACTCACACTCGTTAAAATACTAAAAAATCGCCTTTCAAACAACCTCTTAAACCGTATAAATATGGATGAAGGCATTAAGCATTCCCTAGTATCAGGTACAAGCTTTATTGGAATAATAATTTCTGTAATACTTGCCATTGTTGCCATGGGTGTAGACCTTTCAAACCTAGCAGTTATCGCCGGTGCACTATCTGTTGGTATCGGTTTTGGTTTACAAGACATAATCAAAAACCTAGTATCTGGTATCATCATTTTATTTGAACGTCCATTTAAGGTTGGAGATTGGGTAATCATCAACGGCGAAGAGGGAAAAATCAAACAAATTAACATCCGTTCAACAGAATTAGAAACATGGACAAGACAGAGCGTAATCATACCAAATGCAACTCTTATATCAAGCTCACTAACCAACCTCACACACGAAAATAATTGGCAACGTCAAACAATTAAAGTTGGTGTATCATATGACGCAGATGCTGATATAGTAACAAAACTTCTTTTAGAATGCGTAAAATCTTGCAAAAAAGTCGCTAAAACTCCTGCTCCATACGTAATATTCAAAGACTTTGGTTCATCAGCACTTGACTTTGAAGTAAGATACTACATTTCAGACATATGGTCAGGTTGGTCTGCAAATAGTGATATCAGATATGAAATATTACGTCGTTTCAGAGAAGAAAACATCAATATTGCATACCCACAAATTGTTGTACACCAAGGTAGCCAAGATACATCTATCAAAGGATGGCAAACAAACGTATAAGGAATTTAACTATGTTTATATTATTAACTATCGCTATTTTTATTCTAAAATTTTTAGCTGTAGGAGTTGTTGGTCTATTTTTCCTCGAAGATTTAGAGCTAACAAGTTCGGCCAATACAGCCATATATACCATCTATTTAGTACTAGGATGTATTTGTTTCTTCTCACTATTATTTTTCGCTCTTGGAAAAAAACTTATGTGGTTAATAGTATGTTGTGTAACTGGTTTTCTTTATTTAGGTATGTATAACTCTGCTCCATCAATCGCAGAAATTCATCAAAAACACAACCTAAAAAGTCGCTATTTTAAAGACTCTACAACATTTATCAATCGCATGGGGGATGTTATAAAAATCATACAAAAGCAAAAAAGCTAATCTTACCTATGGAACAATTTTTCCAAATCATCTAACCCTAATTTAACATAGGTTGGACGTCCGTGGTTACATTGTGCAATATGAGCAGTTTTCTCCATCTCTCTTAAAAGATGATTCATCTCAACCAAATTAAGCCTACGACCAGCCCTAACAGAACCATGACAAGCCATTGTTGCCGCAATGTGATTAATTTTGTCTTCCACAACCACGCTTGCCCCCCATTCCGCCATTTCATCTGCAATATCAGTTATCATTTTTTGCAAATTTGCATCCTTAATCAATGCAGGAACTTCCTTAACCAAAACACCTTGCCCAAACTCTTCTAATACCAAACCAAGTTTAGCCAAACTATCAAACTCACCAAGTAATGCTCCTTTTTGGGTTAAAGATAAATCCACCACTTCTGGCAACAACATCATCTGTGAAGGAAGCTTATTACCATTGTTCATTGCCTCTTTTAAGCGCTCTAATACGATTCTCTCATGTGCCGCATGCTGGTCTACCAAAATAAGACAATCATCAGCTTGAGCTAAAATATAAGTATCATGAAACTGAGCTTTAGCAACTCCCATAGGACCAATATCATTTTCATCTATACAAACATTTTCTTCCGTTTTAACCGAAAATTTATGCTCAAGTTCTGGCAACATAGAGCTACTTTTAGCAAAAGTTTTTCCGCCCCCTATTCTTGATTGAAAATTATAACTAAAATCTTCTCTATTTTCTCTAATTTGTTGTCCTAAATCCCTCTCTATCATATTAAAAGAAACATTATTATTTACCTCATCATTTTCTCTTAACATTCCAGCAACATTACTTTCAACCCTTGCCAAAAAATCAACTGATGCAACACCTGAGCTTCTTTTATCTTCTCTTAACAGTGCTTGCCTAACAGCACCCACAATTAAAGACCTAACCCCTTGTTGGTCAAAAAATCTAACTTCAGCTTTAGTTGGGTGAACATTTACATCTACATACCTTGCATCAACTTCTAAAAACAAAACGCACATCGGATAACGAGAATTTTCTAAAACCCCAGCATAAGCCCCTTTTAACGCCCCTAGTAGCAATTTATCTCTAACCGGCCTATTATTTACAAACAAATATTGCGATAAACTATTTGCCTTATTATAAGTTGGCAAACTAACAAGTCCGGTAAGTTTTATACCATCTCTTTCACCATTAACCTCAATAGAATTTTCCGAAAATTCTTTTCCCATTACCTCCGATGCTCTAAACAACCTAGCATCAAACAACTCACCATTTGCACCATCTAAAGCAATTTTTTTCTTATCTTCAACATAAAGATAAAATGAAACATGAGGATTTGCTAAAGCAATTCTACTAATAATATCCACACAAGCTCCCGCCTCTTGAGTATCAGCTTTCATAAACTTCAATCTTGCAGGTGTTGCATAAAATAAATCTCTGACCTCAATCCTCGTACCTTTACGTTTACCACAAGGTTTTAAGCCTTCCCTACTTCCACCTTTAACCTCTAATTCCCAACCATCACTTTCACCCACCTTACAGGTTGAAATCTTAACTTTGGCAACAGAAGCTATCGAGGCTAAAGCCTCACCTCTAAATCCTAAAAATTGAATATCAAACAAATCATCAGATGGTAATTTTGATGTTGCATGCCTTTCAACAGCCAAAAGCAAATCTTCTTTGTCCATCCCCTTACCATCATCTTCCACAACAATCAAACTTTTGCCACCTGCTTTAAGACTAACATCAATACGTTTAGCCCCCGCATCAATCGCATTTTCAACCAATTCCTTAATAACAGATGCCGGCCTCTCAATAACCTCACCTGCCGCAATCTGGTTAACTAAATTTGATGGTAAAACTCTAATAGACATTTCTTTTAATCCTATATTTTATAATTATAGGAAAATACTAGGGTTTTTAAACCAAAAAAACAAAAAATAATACTAAATATCCCCAAACAAGTTAAAAGCTAATCACTATTACCAACAAATTTCCATACCATCATATGCAGGTTCAATCCCTCTTGGACAATGCGAATAAACTTCTGCATAATCACTTTCAACAGCCATATGATTTATAATCATACGTTTAGGCTCGATTCTTTCAGCATAACCTAACAAATCTTCTAAACTAGCATGAAATCTTGTCCCTTTAGGAGTTGTCAATGGCATAATTAAAATCTCAGGTTTTACCTTTATTAATTTCAAACTTTCTTCTGGTATTTCTCTAAAGTCAGAAATATAAACCACTTCCCCATCATTAAAAATATATCCACTACACTCTACATTATGCCCCATAAGCCTAATCGGAGTAACTTTAAGAGACTTAAAATAAAAACTCTCATTATATTCAAAAATATTCGGATGAAGTGCTGCTCTATAAACAGGATCAATCTTATCTTTATCATCAGCAATTAGATAACCAAACCTGCTTCTTATTTCCGCTAAATTTCCTTTTGACGCAAATAATTCTATCGCAGTTCCGCTAATACGATTAATTTCTCTTAAATCATCAATTCCATTCAAATGATCTGCATGTGTATGAGTATAAAACACAGCATCAATAGCCCTAATATTATTATTTAAAAGTTGTAGCCTTAAATCTGTTGATGTATCAATTAAAAACTTCACATCACCAATTTCCATATATGTACCACTTCTAAGCCTAAAATTTTTAGGATTTTTAGGATCACAATTTCCAAATCCATAAGACAAAGAAGGAACACCAGGAGCAGCTCCACTACCTAAAATAACAACTCTAGACACTTTACATACCTTTCAATTATCGTTTTGCTTTTTGATATAAATTATAAAAATTGTTCATAGTAATATTAGAAACTTCCTTTAAACTAACACCCCAAACTTCAGCTAATTTTTCAGCCGTTTTAATAACATATTTAGGTTCATTAATCTTCCCCCTAAAAGGAACAGGTGCTAAATATGGACTATCTGTTTCAATTAACACCCTATCTTTAGGAGCTCCTTTAAATACCTCTAATATATCACTTCCACTCTTAAAAGTAATAATGCCAGATGCCGATATATAAAACCCTAAATCTAATACTTCTTTAGCAAACTCAAATGTTGATGTAAAACAATGAATCACCCCTTTTAAGTTAGGATATTTTTTCAATCCTTCTTTTAACATACTAACCATATCGTTTTCAGCTTCTCTATGGTGAATCATTATCGGCAGTCCTGTTTTACCACTCGCTTCAATATGTCTTAAAAACATCTCCCTTTGCTCATCCTTAAAATCACTACCATAGTGATAATCAAGCCCACATTCACCAATAGCAACAACATTATCATCTAAACTAGCTTTAATAATATCATCTACCTTAATTTTATCTAATTTATCTAAAACATTATCCGGATGAATTCCAACAGATGTCCATACATTTTTATATTTTTTAGCCATCTCTAAAGCTATATCATTTTCATCTAAATCATTTCCTGCATTAAGCAATACCCTAACACCAGCATCAAATGCTCTTTTTAATACTTCTTCATCTTCAATATGACAATGGCTGTCAACAAACATCTTTTATCTTTTCCTTCTCTATCAAACCCTATAATTGTAACAATCTAACAGTTTAAATATTATTAAAATCAAACATAAAAAAAAGCATCCCCAAATAAGGGAAATGCTTTTTTTAATTACTGTTTACAAAGAAGAAATACTTTTCTGGTAAACCTCAATCTCAAGCAAAATTGATTTAAGATTTTTGAGGTTCTTTCTTTTGGCATTCATAAGACCTAGATTATTAACGTCTTTTTCAAAGTCATCTACCAAAGTCTGTATCTTACGTCTCAAACGAAGAATATCGCACCTTTCTTCAGATACATCAACTTCTTCTTTTGATAACAACTCAACATAGTCATCCAGATTTTGACCCAAAATCAATACCTTCTGTATCAATTGATTAAATTCTTGGTCAAGATCTGCATCACTTTGTTTAACACCAAAATTTTCTCTCTTTGCGTCCCAAAACACAAATGCAATCACTGCTATCGCAATAATTACAAAAATTAAAACACCATAATTCATAGCACAAAAAATTTATATAGACAAATGGACAATAGCATACTTTTACATCATTGTCAACCATAAAAAAAGAGCTATGATTTCTCATAGCCCATAAGTTTTATAACAATATTATTATCTACGTCTTAAAAATGATGGTATTTCTAAATCATCATCATCATTTGCTTTATCAGCAAAATCTTCTATTTCCTCAAATTTTGGAGCAACCATCTGCATTGGCTTAACCACTTTATTGCTATGACTACGCCCTAAAATTTTATCCAAGAAAGTACGAGCTGGCTTAACTTGCTCTTCTTCATCTTCTAATTTAACTTGCTCTTCACGTTTTTTCTTTTCAAAAGGAAATTCAACTTCACCATGGTCAGGGAAAAGCTCTGGCTCTTCTTCAACAATTTTTAATTTTGACGATGGCACAAAAGGCTTATCGTTTTTAAGAACTGACAATTCCTCTTTAACATCCTCACTTTCCTCTTCGGCATTAGCAACAATAGGCTTATTGATAATAGCATTAAAAAGTGAAGAATTTAAGCGAGTTGGCTCATCATCTTCAAGTTTTTCTTCCAATAAATCACCTTGAGTAGCCTCACCTTTAACTTCTGATAAATTAATTATATTATCATTTGCCTGAGTTGTTTCTTCTTCAATATTTTCTACAACTTCAACACTTCCTTCTTTTTCTTCAACAACAACATCTTCATTAACAACCACCTCTTCTTCAATTTTTTCTTCTTCTAATTCAACTTCGTTATTAAGACTAACATAGTTGTTCATTTCTTTATTTTTAAGATATTGAACTTGAGCATCTTCATCAATACCTGTTACAACAATAGAAACTCTAATTCTTCCTGACAAACTATCATCATAACTAGAACCAAAAATAAGTTCAGCATTTTCATCTACTTCTTCTTTAATAATATTAACAGCCTCATCAATTTCCATCAAAGTAATATCAGAACCACCAGTAATATTAATTAAAACACCCTTTGCCCCTTTCATTGAACAATCATCTAAAATAGGGTTTGAAAGTGCTTGTTCTGCTGCGATTCTAGCTCTATCTTCACCTTCTGCTTCACCTGTTCCCATAATAGCTTTACCTTTATCCGCCATAATTTTCTTAACATCAGCAAAGTCAAGATTAATAAGACCTGGCATAATCATCAAATCAGTAATAGATCTAACACCATCATAAAGAACTTCATCAGCTTTCACAAAAGCATCTTTTAATGTTGTATTTTTATCAGCGATTCTAAACAAATTTTGGTTAGGAATAACAATAATGCTATCAACCTCATTGATAAATGTTTCCAAAGCACTTTCTGCATTTTCCATACGTTTCTTACCTTCAAAAGCAAAAGGCTTTGTAACAACACCAACAGTTAGGATTCCCTTTTCTTTAGCAATTTTAGCAACCACAGGAGCCGCACCGCTACCAGTTCCACCACCCATACCAGCGGTAATAAATACCATATTAGAAGATGCAATCTCTCTTTCAATGTCTTCTCTTGCTTCTTCTGCTGCCAGTCTTCCAATCTCTGGTCTAGCACCTGCTCCCAAACCTTGAGTAATTTCCAAACCTAATTGAATTTTTCTAGTAGCAGGATTTAATGCTAAAGCTTGTGCATCAGTATTAGCCACCACAAAATCAACACCTTCTAAATTTTTAGACATCATATTTGTGATAGCATTACCACCGCCACCGCCAACGCCGATAACAGTTATTCTTGGTTTTAATTGTGCTAAATTTGCGTCGCCGACAGACAGTTTTATTGCCATATTTTTATCTCCTAAAATTAAAAAAAAGCTAGAATCCAATATCTAACGAGATTCTAGCTTAAAATAGATTAAGTTTTAGTTACCAACTAGCAAGTTTTCTTAAACAATTCCAAAATTTTTGCAAAAATACCATCACTATTGCTACTTACATTAACTTTTTTTACAATTTTCTTTTCAGAATTATTAACTGCAAACAACAATAATCCCAAAGCAGTCGAAAAAGTAGGATTATGCAAAACTTGAGGTATATTTTCAATATTACGAGGTCTACCGATTCGAACTTGCTTATCCAAAACCATAGACGCCACTTCTCTAATACCTGGAAGTTGAGATGCACCACCTGTTAAAACAACCCTATGAGATGTAGAATTCTTATACCCTGCTTCATCAAGCTTTCTTCCAACTAATTCAAAAATTTCTTCAATACGAGGCGAAATAATATTAATCAAATCAGATTTATAAATTTGTTTAATATTACTATCATCTTCCTCACCCACTGGATATACATTAATAACCTCTTGCTCATCTTGACTAATCAAAAATGCACATCCGTGACGATTCTTAATTTCTTCTGCATAATTAAATGAAGTTGTAAGCCCAAGAGCAATATCATTTGTAACATTAATTCCACCAACTGGAATCGCTCCAAAATAGACCGGATGCCCATTCTTAAATGTCGTAATACTTGTTGTACCACCACCAATATCAATAATGGTTGCTCCCAATTCTCTTTCATCATCAACCAAACAAGAAAGTCCTGACGCATAAGAAGAAAATGCTTTCATTTCAATATCTAAATGCGAACTTTCAACCACAGTTGCTAAGTTTTTATACATTGGTTTTGGATATAAACCAAGCAAAATATCAACACTTAAATTTTCACCATAAATGTTAATAGGATTCTTCACCTCTTCCCCATTATCTACATGGTACCCCATCGTTAAAAAGTGAATTGGCTCATTTCCTTCAACATTAACTTTCATCAAACCTTTATCTGTAACTTTTTTAACATCTTCATTCATTACAGGGCGATTCTTATGAATTGAAATATTAGAACTTCTAATAACACTTCTAGTTCTATCACCGCTAACATTTACAATAACATTAGTAATTCTTTCATTTGCCATTTGCTCTGCCGCTTCAACAGCATTACAAACCGCAATGGTTGCCTGATTAACATCAACAACAACTCCATTCTTAATACCTTTTGCCGCATTATATCCATACCCTAAAATAGATACTCTTTTATCTTTTGTAACTCTCGCAATAATACAGCAAACCTTTGATGTTCCAATATCAAGTGCCGCAACAATTGGTGCTCTGTTAAAAGAATGGTTCATTGCTACCCCTTTATTTTCTATTTCTTAACATCTAAATCTAAAAAGGATTTATCGATATCTACAACTATCCTATCATCGAACCTTACATCAAAGGAAGTTAATTTACGCTTAAAAATTCCTTGCCTTTTGTTTAATAATGCAATTTTTTGATATGCTTTATCAAAATTTTTCTCTGGTAACTTAACAACAACACCATTATCCAATGTTTCAAATATCAAATCCCAACGGCGATTCGAAACAAAAACCGCCCCCTTAACTCTAGATTTTAATTCTTTATCCAAATCTAAAACCTTTAATAATTCCGCCAAATGATGAGGGGCCCCATCACCAGCTAAAATCAACATTGAAGCATCAGGTTCATATTCTTCAACTTCTATAACATGCCCTTCATTATCAACAGGATAATACCTTCCCTCATAATGCCAAATTGCAATAACTTCACGTTCTTTGATTTCAACTATAATATTATTTGGGAAAAAGCTTCTTTTCACAACACAACTTTTAACCCAAGTCAACTGTTCAATTCTTGATTTTAATTGAGCAATATTAATTCCTAAAATACTTTCGTTTTCAGACAAATTAAGAGCTTCCACCAAATCATCATAAGATGTACGATAATTTCCCTCAACAATAATATCTTCCACATACAAACCATGCTTAGCCGTCATCTTATACATGCTACTCATAGTTTTATCAAACCAAACAGAAATAATATTATCCCTAATTGTAATAGAAATAAAAGACAATGATACAACAACTAAAAAAATCATCAAAAAACCACATAACCTATACGCCCACTCACGTTCAGGATAAACGAAGTTTTCTTTTGTTTTCAATAAATTGTCGCCACCAACTTGCATTTTAGATTACTTTTTCACTCCCATACGACGAACTTCCCATTCAAGCACAATAGAAGTTTTTTCTTTTACCTTCTCGACAATCAATTCTCCCAATTCTTCAATATCTTGGGCTGTTGCATTACCGCTATTTATTAAGAAATTAGCATGCTTATCAGAAACTTCAGCTCCGCCAACCTTTAACCCTTGACACCCTGCATCTTGAATTAACTTCCAAGCAGATAACCCTTCAGGATTCTTAAATGTTGAACCAGCAGTCCTTTTATTAATAGGTTGATGTTCTTCTCTATATTTTTTCTGTTCATCTAAAATTTTCTTAATTTCACTTTTTTCTTTTTTTGCACATTCAAATGTTGCATCCAAAATAATCCAATTTTCAGGAAACGTACTAGAGCGATACGAAAAATTAAAATCTTCTTTTTCAACTTCATAAATTTCGCCCCAATCATTCATAATACGAGCTTTAACTAACACATTAGAAACATTATTGCCAAAACACCCTGCATTAGTTCTAAGCAAACCCCCAATTCTTCCAGGAACAGATGTTATAAATTCCAAACCACCAATTTCATTTTCAATCAAAACTTTTTTCAAATCGCTATTTTTCACTCCTGCACCCACAGTCAAATAGCTACCATCAAATTCAATTTTCTTAAAAAACTGGCTATCTAATTTAATAACAACACCTAAAATTCCACCATCACGAATCAATAGATTAGAACCACCGCCAATAACCGTAACAGGCACAACATCAGGCTTTTTTAATAAAAACAACTTCAAATCTTCTTCGTCTTCAGGAATATACATAACCTCAGCAGGTCCACCCACTCCAAACCAAGTATGCTTTGATAATTTTGCATTTTCTATATATTTACCTCTAACTTCAGGCAAACTTTCTAGTAAACTGTTCTTACTTGCAAAAAAACTTTCAAACATATTATACTCCTTTTTTATTCTTATTATCCATTATCTTTATCTTCTGACACCGCATTCTTTCTTGTCAACGCCAATAACATTCCCATTGTTAAACAACTAGCAAGCATTGATGAACCACCATAAGACACAAATGGGAGAGTCATTCCTTTTGCAGGCATTAATTGCAAAGAAGAACACATATTAACAATCGCCTGTCCACCTAACGATGCCGCAAGCCCCGAAGCCGCATACATCTGAAACAAATTATTATCCTTTAATGATAACATCATTGTTCTAATCACAATAACAGCAAAAGAAATAACTATCAATGATGGTAACCAAACTCCATACTCTTCTCCGGCTAACGAAAAAATAAAGTCTGTATGCACATCAGGTAATGTCATCTTAACTACACCTTCACCAGGACCTCTTCCCATAAGATTACCATTAGCAAATGCGTCCATAGATTTTTGAATCTGTGAACCAATCTCATTCTCTGTTGCCAAAAATTTATCTATTCTATCTCTCACATGTGCCAAAAAGAAATATGAACCAGTAACTAAAACAAGACCTAATAAAAACAACAATCCAATAAGCCAAGCAGGAATACCCGCCCAAACCATTTGCAGAGCCCATACTCCAGAAATAAGCACAGTCATACCAAGGTCCGGCTGTCCAAATACAGCACCTGCCGTCATCAAAAATAAAAATACTGCAATAGCCATCCCAGGGAAATCTTCTGCCCTTTTTCTAGCATCTAACAACCATGCAGTAACAACAATAAACACCGGCTTAATAAATTCTGATGGTTGCAAAGAAAATCCTGCAAATTTAATCCATCTTTGCGCTCCTTTTGTTGCATCACCAACAACATAAGTCAAAACAACACCGATAAAAGCACACAAAAACCCTAAAACAGCCAATCTTCTAATCGTGCGCATGCTTTGCATAGACACACCTACCATCATCAAAAGCCCTGCAAAAATAAATACCCCTTGTTTTTTCACAAAAGAAAATTCATCTATCAATCTATCACGATGAGCCGCACTAGGACTTGCAGATAAAACCAACATAACGCCTACAAAAATAAGAAAAATAGCTAACATAAAATTTACTTTATCAACTGTCCACCACCAGTTAGAAATTTTACTCTTGCTATGTCTTGTTAATAAGCGCATCAATTTCTCCTTACATCAAAGACAACAAACCGATAATTGAAGCAACCATTGTTACACCCCAAAATGTGTAAACGACCTTATTTTCACTCCAACCAAGTTGCTCAAAGTGATGATGAATTGGGGCCATTCTAAAGAAACGTTTTCCTGTTTTCTTAAAATAAATAACTTGAATCATAACAGATATTGTCTCAACAACAAATACCACTCCAACAATAGCAAGAATAATCTCATGCTTTAAAATAACTGCAATTACACCAAGCACAGCGCCTAAAGATAAAGACCCTGTATCTCCCATAAAAATACGTGCTTTTTTAAGATTAAACCATAAAAATCCAATACAACCACCAGCAAGAGCCGCACAAACAACAGCCATTTCATAACTTTTTGGAATATAAGGAATAGAAACACTATTAAATACAGGATATCCTGTTGCAAACGAAAATACCATAAATACACTAAATACAATAGCAAGCATTCCACCTGCCAAGCCATCTAACCCATCACTTAAATTTACAGCATTAGAAGCTCCCGCAATCACAAATAATGCAAAAGGAAAATAAAGCCATGAAATCTCAAAACTCCATTTCAAATATGGTATAAATAAAGTACTTTCAACAGAATTTGGTGTTGCAGCTGCTACCACATTAACCGCTAATACCGCCGCCATAAACTGAATAAACAATTTAACCTTTGCAGTCATTGCATTTGGTGTTTGTTTTTTTACTTTAACATAGTCATCAGCAAACCCTGTTGCACCATATACCACAATAACAAGCATAGAAATCCACACAAAGTGAAGCTTAATGTTAGCAAAAATAAACATTGAAATTAAGCTTGCACCCAAAATCAATAGCCCACCCATCGTAGGGGTACCTTTTTTCTCTTTAATATGGCTCTGCGGACCATCTTTTCTTATAGGTTGCCCTGCTTTACTAATCCCTTTAATATAAGAAATCAAACTTCCACCACAAGCTAAAGCTAAACCAAGTGAAACTAAAAAAGCCATTAAAGCTCTAAACCAAACTGTTTCCGGACTATAAGATAAAAAAGACCACATAGTACTATAAATTCCTTCTTATTTTTAATAAATTAAACTTTGCAAATATATTTAACTTATCATAACTGTCAATATCTAAATTAAATCTTAAAAAAATACACTTTTTAATAAAAAAAAAACTACCAATACATAATTGCATTGGTAGTCTTATCATTAATCAACTGCAGCACCTAGAGAACCACACAAAATTTGAATAACTTTCTTATCATCTTCAATATCTTCAATAAGTGTTCGAACCTGAGCCGCATATTTACTCTTGTAATTACCATCATCAGATACCAACAAAAATACCTCTAATATTGCCGCACCATTCTCAGGCAACATTTTATTAAACACGATATCTTCTATGTTATCATCATAAAATTTACCACCAATAGGCTCCTCAAACTCAAGGAAACAAAGAACAAAAATCAAAAAAGCTCTTTCAAATTTCTTATCAAATTTTTTGTCTTTATACACTTTGTTTACCCAAGAAATGAGCTTCTTAAAATCAGATATCAATCCATGTTCTAACAAATAGCAAACAATATCAATTTCAAGAGAAGATTTTCCTAAATAATTCAAACAGCCACTATAGTCATTTTTTTTAACCAAATATGGCAACTGATAAAACGCTAGTCCTTTTTCATATTTGCACATATCACTAAAGCAAACACAATAAACAGCTCCATGGTCTTTATTAATTTTTGAATAAATAAAAGCTGTAAACCTACTGTCTCCAAAATCAATAAGAAGACTATAAAGCTTCATTAGTGCATATTTTGAAAATTCTGTTTTTACAAAAAAAGAAACATAATTTTCAACCATTTTTTTGCTAAGTTTCTTAGATGAAATTCGCTCTTTGATAACATCTTCAACAACATCAAACAACTCTACAGCGTCAAATATCAATACATTACCAACATTGATATATTTAGGAATATAGTAGCCATCTGATTTAATAATCAAAACTTCTAGCCCATCTAAAGATGCTTCACCTTTATCAAGAATGGCATTCACAAAGTCAGCACTTTTTGAATTAAGATTTAAAACCTTATTTTTTATATCTCCCATAATTATAAAGTAAAAAAATTAATAATAAAAAAAATAATCTCTAAAAGTATCAATCTTGTAGCAATCTTAATTTTTTTTGTCAAGTTTTAATTAAATCCCACCCTAATCCCAAACATAAACTCTTCATCATCATTTTTTTTATAATCATTCATCTTGTACCCTCCATACAACATAACATCACGATTTATACCATACGCTCCCTCAATAGCATAACTCTCCCCATTAAACTCATTAGATGTTGTATAATTTTTCATTCCCCATGCATATAATCGATATTTATCTTTATTATAATAAACTCCAAGCTTAACCCCAAAACCTACGTATCCGTTTTCATTTAACCCACCACCATACACACCATTAGGAACGCTCATCGCAAACATCGAAAAATTTTCGCTTAAATTATAACTCTGTCCAACCCCTGTTTCTAAAATAACACTTCCTGTACTTTCATCATTTTTAGGGTTATACATCTCCTTATATTTAAGCCCAATATCATACGATAAAGGCTTAAACATAACATCAACACCGCTCAAAGATTTTATTGATAACAAATTAAATTCATCTAACACATACTTATCCTTATCATCATAATGACGAATTTTAGTTTCAAATAAATTAATCTCCGCCCCTTTAAGCATTCCATAGCTATCCTCCATCAAACTATTATATGATGGTTTATATACTATTTCTTGGAACATCTCTCCATTTTTTGCCCCAAAACTTATTCCAACATTTTTTGATTTATGAGTATATAATGGATTCTCCCCTTCTTTTAATTCTTCAAAATATTGCGTATTATCTTCAATAAGACTTCTTTCTTTTAACAGCTTAAAACTTTTCTTACGATAGTCTTTTAACTCTAAATCACCCTCAACATACTTATACTGTACATATTGATATGCAGTCTCTAAAACATCAGCTTTTTCATTACTTTCAAGCTCACTTAAATCAAGCTTATCATTTATAATAATTTTAACAAAAGCCCTTTTTTGCTCATCATTCATTTGCCTATAGCGATATTTTAGTTTTGATTGTCTAGATGGCCTATAATTGGCAACTTTAATTAAGCCTTCAATACCATTAACTTCTTTTAATGTATCAATCGGTAACACTTTCCAACTAAAGTTATCTCTCAAATTAAGCTCAGGCTTAATAGCCTCCAATGTTAAAAGAAGAATATAAGAACAATTTTGGTTTGCAAAATAATACCTAATTTTAGCATTCCTCATTTCCCAAATATGCTTAACAAACATATCTTTTTCTTCATCATCAAGATTAAGCTCATACTCCCAAATATCACGATTCTCAATATTGTTATATAAGTTTATTACATCATAATAAGGTTTAATTCCAAATGTACCATAATATCCACCCCACAAACCTTTTAAGGCATACAAAACTCCGTTCTCATCTCCAGTATCTGCTCCAAAATTAGCCCCATGAGCCAAAAGCTGGCTACCTTTTCTCAAAGTATCAATTCTAAACAATGTATGCCCAAACAAAGACGAAGGATTACTCATATACGCATTAGTAAAAAGCATCGTAATACTTTTAGCTTGCAAATCATCAACAAATTGCAAAAATTCCCTACACCGGTCAAGATTCCCCTTAACCACCCCCATCTTTTTTAATAACTCAAATCTTGCCGGAAATTGACACTTTTTATCACTATTAACATCATTAAAAATTCTAACACTCTCATCAAATTCTAATTTGGGATTTTCTTGTCCTTTTTCATATAAGAAAAACTCATCATTTTCCACCAACGAACGATATTGGTCTCCATTTTTCTCATAATAAAGTAATTTTAGCCAAGCATCATCATGCCAAACCTCTTTTGCCATTATATCAAAAGAGCACAATAAAACAATAAATAAAACAAGAAAAAATCGTCTCATATCAAACAAAAAAGGGGGCAAAACTCTGTTTGCTCCCCTTATCAATCAAAAAATTAAGCGTTAGCTAATTCCATAATCTTCAATGTCAAATCAACAGCTTCAACATTTTCATCAACAAACAAATATGCAAAACTTTGTTGAGCTTTTTGACCTAATTCTTTGCTATCAACATTCAAGATGCCTGCAATAGTTTCTATTGTTTCACCCTGACCACGAGATGCGTCCATAGCAAATTGTTCCATATTATTTTCAATAACAGCTAATACAAGTTTACCTGTACCACCTGTAACACGGCCATTAGGATCACACCCTGATGTACCCAACGTAACACCAACAGTATTTAAAAACATACCATTAGTTGTCATAGCCAAAACTTGAGGAATAATACCAGAATGACCTTTCCAAGCCATACTTCCAAGACCGCAACCACCTGTTGAGTCAATCGCAAAACTTGGAGTAGAAGCCATCATAACAAGCCCTAAAACACCACCTAAAAGAAGATTCTTTTTCATATATTTTCTCCTATATTTAACTTAATACACGCCCTATTTTATATCTTCCTTAATTGATGTATAGCATAAAGTTTAATTAATTAACAATTTCCCTATCATATTGATAAAAAATATTTTTATTAAAATCATCAAAACACTTTCCCACACACAAACAAAAATAACTCTTGATTTTTAATTTAAATGATATTATACACCTTCTTATCAAAAAAATGAATTTATTGGCTGCATCACAAAAATTGCAGTCAAATTTTTTCAAACCTTTTAATTAAACACTACCCGCAATTTTTAATTTGCGGATAACTTTATTTTTAGGAGAAGCAAAATGGATAAATTTCCTCTAACCAAAAAAGGATTTTTAAGGTTGGAACAAGAACTAAAAGATCTTAAAGGCATTGAGCGACCAAATGTAATAGCCGCTATTGCTGAGGCTCGTTCACATGGCGATTTATCAGAAAACGCAGAATATTCTGCTGCCAAAGAAAAACAAAGCTTTATCGAAGGACGTATTCAAGAACTTGAAGCTGTAATCAGTCGTGCTCAAGTAATTGACCCAACAGAAATAAAAGGTAATGTTATTCGCTTTGGTGCAACCGTTGCAGTTGTTGATGTTGATACAGATAAAGAAAATTCATATCAAATCGTAGGCGATTATGAAGCAGATATTAATGAAAATAAAATTTCATTATCTTCACCACTTGCTAAAGCTTTAATTGGTAAAGAAGTTGGTGATGAAATTGAATACATTGCCCCAGGCGGTAAAAAAACTTTTGAAGTTTTAGAAGTATCATACATCTAAAAATAAGCGCTTCTTAGTATTATATAAAAGGCCAGAATAATTTTCTGGCTTTTTATATTTACAAAGGAGATACATATATGAAATATCAACCCAACACTTCAAACTATCATTATGATTATAAAAACAAATGCGATTGCTCTGAAGACGATAAATGTGGCTGTGACTTCCCCAACAATATGCCCCATAATTTTACCCAAGATTACAATGAAAAAACAGCAATATACCCTAAAATTGCAATACTTGGAAAACAAGCTCCAAATTTTATAGCCCCAGCCATCTTAGGGGATAACACTATTGTTCAACATTATAATCTCTATAAATATGTAAAAAATTATAATGCAATTTTATTTTTCTATCCTGAAGACTTCAGTTTTTCCTGTCCTTCAGAACTTTTAATGTTAAATCAAGAAATAAATGCTTTCACCAAAAGAGATACCAAAATCATAGCCATTTCAACAGATGAGCTAGGCTCACATATCGCATGGAAAAATATGCCCCCACAAAAAGACGGCATAAGTGATATAATATTTCCACTAATTGCAGATTTTACCAAATCAATATCAAAATCATATCAAGTTTTAACCACAAAAGAAACACCACTTCGTGCAACTTTTATACTAGATAAACAACAAATCATTCGTCACGTAAGCCTAAACGATAATGCAATATGGCGAAACCCAACAGAACTATTCCGCATAATAGATATAATCAACAATTTCAAAAACAATTCAACAAACTGTCCCAAAAATTGGAAACAAAACTTTCCTTTTGAACGTCCAACAAGAAAATCTATCTACCAAACCTATTCCCCTCCAATAGATTAAACAAAAAAATCCCCTTTAAGCCTAAGCTCAAAGGGGATTTAATTTTTAGTAGCGATGGAGCGTATAATACTTCTTGTGAAGTTCAGGATTACACTTTTTCAAGATTTCCAATGCGTCCCAACACATTGAATGGAACGAGATATAGAAATCTATCAGCGCCGTTGAGTTTAAGCTCACCAACGCAACCTCTGCTTGCCAACAAATACCATGTTCTGGCGAATAGCGAGAAAGCAACTCCTTAATTATTGTACTATTACCCCCCTCAATCAATGCAACCTGCGCATCATCGGTAAGCCAAAAGTTCTTAATGTACTTTCTTACCGCTTCAACAGATGCAAACTTAACAAAACTTACATCATCAAGCAAACGTAACTCTGTCAAACAATCATCCAAGTTCTTCTTAGCCAAAACCTTAAACAACTTGGCTTCATTTTCACCTTCAAAGCGATAACCTCCAACACAATAAAGATTTTCAACATGAATTTTAAACCATGACGCATCAAAATTGTGCTCAATCAAGTAGTCCTGTGCCTTCACACTCAAAGGAGTTGTTTTCAACAACAACTCAATAAACATACGATTAAAAGATGAAAGCACCATAATCTGCTGTTCAGATGACAAACCAACCCCTGACACCTGATTCATCAGTTTCTTGTAATCACGAGCCTTTTTTGATTTGTTCTTAAAGGTTCTATAAAAATGATAAACAATCGCCTTAAAGGCAGAATAGTCTTCATTTTTAATAACCAACTCCTTAATTTTATCTGAGATAAAACGTCCCTTATTCACATAAGATGTAAACAAAGAAGAATTATCATGATTAAGAAGTTTTTCTACTTGCTCGTCATTCAACGCATGGCTATTAATATGGGCACGGATCATCTCCGAATCACCATTTTCAAGCAAATAGTCAACATCAAAAAACTCATGCATTTTCATAAAGTCAAATGCCACAGGAAGAAGATTGCGTTCAATCACAAACTTTTGAGTTTCCTCACGAAGTCCATAATAATTGATATATGTCAGACGAATATGTGGAGTTACTTTTTCCAACATCAAAATTTCTGCCTTTTCACTCAAACGGAAACGATTAATGTAAGCTAAAATAACATCTTCAGAACTGTGCTCCAACAATACCAATTCTTCATGGCAATCGAGAGGTTTCTCTTTGCCTAACGACCCAAAATAAGCCTTAAGCTCTTCATCGGCCTTGCGCTCGATGAGTGTAATTAATTTCTTGCTCATAATAATACTATTTAATTAATTATTAAACATTATAATATTAAAGTAACTTTAATATAAGACCTTTTTTAAAAGAGTCAACCCATAAGATTTTTAAAAATTTGTCAAACAAATGGAGGAAACTAATGAAAAAAATAAATTTAGCTCTACTTATTTTTTGTACAATGCTATCTAATTGCACCAAAGAAGTATATCTTCAACAAGTTCCTTGCGAAGAAGAATGTCCTCCATGTGAAAACTTTTGCGAAGAAACAGACGTAATGACAGAACGCCATGTTTTTCAAATTGAAGACGTAAAAAGACAAAAACCTAATTACAAATATGATGAAAAAGGCAACCTAATTCTTTGCAAACATACATGTAAACAAAAAAAGTTAAAAAACTAAATCAAAATTAAAAGCCCTCTAAAAAAAGGGCTTTTTTCATATTAATTTTTCAACACTTCAATTCCTTCATATTCAGCTTCTATTATTCCTCCCACAACTACCGCCACATTATTATATCCCGCCTCTTCAAACTTCATCGCCACCTCAGATGCAAGCCCACCTGATGTACATAAAATATTTATAACCTTATCTCCTTTAGGATTATACTTTTTCATAAATTCATCTGGCTTTACATTTCCCGCCTTAATAACAATATGAGGCAATGCCAAACGCTCTCTTTTATATTCTTCATCTCCTCTAACATCTAAAATAATTGAATCTTTATTTAAACTTTCTGGTCTAATAAATCTCATCTCCACCTCCTATTGTTACCCAAAACAAATATTCATATCTTTTACAAAATAAACCTCAATTTTAGTTATAAAAAAAAGACCACAAATTCATGTGGCCTTTTTCATGTAGAGAAATTTATTACAAAACTATATTTCTAAAATCTTATATTCAATTCCACTTTCATTGATATCTAAAACTTCAAAAATCACACCCTCAATATCAATCTTCTTATCATACATTGGGAACTTATATGTTTTCTCTGTCTGAAGTGGTTGACCACCATTAGGTGATACATTAATATAATCAAATACCATCTGATAATCTTCAATACCTTGATATCTAATTTCAAAACCACTCATAATCTCTTCTTCACCTGCTCTACTCTTTGTTTCGCTTAAAAACTTAACTCCATGAGGTTCCAATACAAATGATGTTTTTAATAAAGCTAATCTACCATTATAAATACGTCCAACTCTTGGATATATATTACCACGTCCATCAATTAATAACACATCACCAAGACGATTCGGCTCTAACAATCTATATGTTACACCATCAATTTCTGTCTCCCCCATAGCTCTATACATTTTTTCATCAGAAAATTCTACAGGAACAGTGTAAGAAACCATAGCACCTTTACCGGTAGGTCTTACAAACTCATCAGAATAAATAGTTTTCTGATAAATTTTAGAAGAAACAACAACCCCACCAGGAACAGCATGGCGCATAGCACCTTTTTTATAATCTGAAACAGATATAGTTTCTGTTTCTAAATCTTCCAAAGCACCTTCTTCATAATAACGAATGTTATATGTATAAAAGAAATCATTAAAAGTATTGCGACGTCCCAAGGTATAATCACCTTTTAAATAAGAACAAGACGCAACCATCATCAAAGCTATAGCAACAAATATTTTTTTCATAATATAAACTCTTGTTAACGTTTTACTCACTATATTTATGCAACGATAAATAAAACTTGTAAACAAAAAAAAATTTTTAAGGATAACCTATGCACAACATTTCACATCCATGTAAATTAATAACATTCTCTCCCATTGAAGAATTAGGAGAAATAGAAACCCTTTTTTTAGAAGAAAACTTTGATGTTGTATCAATAAACTATACAGATGATGGAAAAGAACAATATGTTTGCTACACTCTAAATTCATTTGATACAAACAACTTCAAAAAACAAATAAAAGAAAAAAACTTAAACCTCCCTCCTTTTATTGAAGAAATTTTAGAAGATAAAAATTGGCTAACCGAAAACGTTATAAAATTCCCTCCATATGAAATTGGCGAATTTTTAATTTACGGAATTCATGAAACAACTTGTCCCAAAACGGATAAACTTCCCGTACAAGTATATGCAGCAACAGCCTTTGGCTCAGAACATCAAACAACAAAAATGTGCTTAACCGCCATATCCGAATTAAAACATTTAATCACCCCCACAAAAATATTAGATATGGGTACAGGCTCTGGTATATTATCCATATCAGCCTCAAAACTTTGGGGACCAAATTTATCAATCATCTCAGCAGATATTGACCCTGAATCAGTTGATGTAACTCATTCTAATACCATAACCAATAACACCGATTCTTTTATCACATCAATTTTAAGCGATGGCTATAATAATCCACTAATAAAACAAACAGCCCCTTATGATATAATATTTGCTAACATCCTAGCAAACCCCTTAAAACAAATGGCAAAAGATGCATATAATTGTTTATCAAAGAACGGCTATTATTTAATTTCTGGTTTTATAGACAATCAAGAACAAGATATTATTAATCATCACACAACTCTAGGATTTAAGCTCATAAAAACCTATCAAATCGAAAATTGGAGAGCAGCACTTTTACAAAAATAGGAGAACATAAATGGATATTAATTCAATACAAAAAGACTTGAAAAAAAAGAATATAAATGCCTGCCTTTTTATGCATGGTAACTTATTTATTAATGAAGATATCCTAGAAGATGAAAACCAAATACTAAAACTAACAAATTTTTCAGGCTCATACGCCATACTTCTTATCTTACAAACAAAATCTTATTTGTTTGTAGATGGTAGATATGAACTCCAAGCTAAAAATGAGGTAAATACCAAAAAAATAGAAATCATCAAACTCTCTAAAATAAGCCTAATAGATTGGCTAAAATCTAATTTCCCTAAAACATCTAGCATATTGTATAATCCATGGGAAATAAGCCTATCACAATTAGCAAACCTACAAATAAATTTACCTTTAATTGATTTTATAGAAAATGTTAACAGCACTAAAAACCTTAGTCCAAACATTGCAAAAACATTTCAACATCACAAAAAATTCAACCTATTAAGTTCAAAAGAAAAACAACAAAAAGTCATAAAATACCTAAAGAAGAAAAAACTAACATCATACCTTATAACCTCTCCATCAAATGTTTCATGGTTGTTAAATTTGCGTTCAAATGCCCTACCATATTCTCCAATATTTAGAGGCTATGCTTTACTAAATATAGATGGAAGTATGAAAGTATTTGCCGATAATACAGACCTAAAAATAGCCCTTCCAATAGATAGCTTAAAAAAAGAGCTAGCAAACATTAAAAAACTAGGACTTGATTTCCAAACAACCCCATCAATAATAAAAAACTTCTCCGATTCTTTTATCAATGTCCCAGATATTATAGACAACCTAAAATCAATCAAAGATAAAACAGAATTAAAAGGCATCATAGAAGCTCATATAAGAGATGGTGTAGCTGTAAGTAAGTTCATATATTGGTTAGAAAAAAACTACCATAATCAAACAGAATTAGACATCAAAGATAAACTTTTATCATATCGCAAAAAAGAAAAGAACTTTTACTCTGAAAGCTTTGCCACTATTTCTGCCTATGGTCCAAATGGTGCAATAGTTCACTATAATCCAACTAAAAAAACAAACTTAACCTTAAAAAAAGGCTCTTTATTATTACTTGATAGTGGCGGACAATATTATGACGGCACTACCGATATAACACGCACCATTGCCATTGGCAAACCAACAGATGAAATGATAGACAAAGCAACCCTTGTTCTAAAATCTCACATAGCATTAGCCTCATCTTTGTTCCCAGAAAACACCTCTGGTTCAGAGCTTGATTTACTTGCTCGTCAACCATTGTTAAAACACAATTTAGATTATCTTCATGGCACAGGACATGGGGTTGGTTATTTTTCAAATGTTCATGAAGGTCCCCACCGCATATCTATTCATGCCAAAAAATCTGCCTCCTTACAAAAAAATATGATAACCTCCATAGAACCAGGATATTATAAAGAAAATAGTTTTGGTATAAGAATAGAAAACCTTTATTATATCAAAGAAAAAAAGAACACATCATTATTATCATTTGAACCTTTAACCTTAGTTCCTATTGATAAAACACTCATCAATAAATATCTCTTAACCAAAGACGAAGAAACGTGGGTAAATACATATCATAAACAAGTGTTTAACACCCTAAAAAAATACCTCACCAAACAGGAATTAATATGGTTAAAAGAAAAAACATCTCCACTATAAAACACATCTTTTCTAAAATAACACCATTACTTTTAGCACTTTTTATTCTTATAAAAAGTGCTTTTTCTTCCTCTCTTTTAGAAAGCTTATACATAAACCCCATAAATCAAAAAAAGCCCGAAGCCATAATTTTTTATAACACGCTAAACCCTTGTCTAACATGCAATCAAACCATAAATCTCATTATAAATATATTGCGCTCAAATTATAAAGAAAGACTACACGCATATCTTATAAACCTAAAATATCACCCAGAATTTTACCCAGTTTTTAACCTAAAAGGTCCTCTAAATCTTGTTATAATACCTATCAACGATGGCGCATCATTTGGTTATAAAAAACTATCCAATCCCCAATCTGCAATCTATGACCCTATATCCTTTAAAAATCAAATTACAGAATTTATTGATAACAGTATATATTAATCATACAACTTCTTATCTATTAAACATTTTACCAACAAACGTTTTCGCAACATCAAAACCATTTTCTTCATAAACAATTTTACCTTTCCATCCATCTGGAACATTAATGCCTGATTTAGCCCTTTGTTCTCTATTTTTAAACTTAATTTTCTTTACATTACCCAAACTAGCCTCTTCAAGATGAACTTCATCACACATAGAAAAATCCAAATTTTGAGGTAATGCTTCGGCATTTTTCATATTAATAATAGACCCTTTCTTAAAAATCAAATTACATCTACTTAAATCACATCCAATAAAATCAACAACCTCACACATAGATACATCTAAATTTTCAGGTAAATTCTTTGCTTTAGACAAATCAACTAAAGAACCTTCTCTAAATTTAAGATTAATTCCTTCTAAATCACACCCATTTAAATTAATATTTTCACACATTGACACATCTAAATTTTTCGGCAAATTAGTTGCATTTCTTAAATCAACCCAAGCTCTTTCTTTAAATATAATACACTCAACAGAACTAAAGTCACTCTTATCTAATTCAACTTCATTGCACATTGATAAATCTAACGTTTTAGGTAAGTTACTAACTTCTCTTAAAAAAACATGAGCATCTTCTTTAAATATAAGATTGATACCCTCTAAATCATTATTACTCAATTCAACAGTATCACACATGAATACATCTAACGTTTTAGGTAAATTGCTAACTCCTCTCAAATAAACATTAGCCCCTTCCCTAAAAATAAGACTAATCCCCTCTAAATCACAGCCATTTAAACTAATAGATTTACACATAGATACATCTAGATTTTCAGGTAAATTCTTCGCCTTACTCAAACAAACTTCAGCACCATCTTTAAATTTTAATATTGTACCTCCTAAGTCGCAAGATGCCATATGAACTTTTTTAACATTTGATAAATCTATTCCCCCATTCAATGTATTGTTACAACTAAAATCTATTTCATCAACCCCTTCTTCAACATATATTCCATCATATGAACTAAAATCTACACCATTAAAAAAACCATAACTATCAATAACATAAATATTTATTCCATGTTTAGGTTGATATCCTACCCCGCCCGTTTTTTTTATAACATTATTTAATTCATCTTCAAAACCGCACTCTTTAGCAATATTTAACGCAACATTTTTTTCTTCATCTCGTTGCAATCTTCTATCAAACATAGAAACTATAACATCTTTATACTCTTTCTTCTCTTCACTATCTAATTTATTAATTTTACCAAGCATTGCTTTTGTAACTTGAAAAGCATTAGTTAATGATAATATATTCTCACACATCTCAACACTTAACTTCTCTATCCTTAACTGATTAAGAAGTTTATACAAATTTTTCTCCTCACTTTTAATATTTATAAAAGACATCTATTATCCCCCTTTTACCTACTTACTCCCCCATTAACTTTACCAATAGGCAAAATATCAGGTCCTATAAACATCCCTTCAATATTGTCTGACTTACCATCATAACTTTTCAATGGATTATTAGCACAATAAAAATTTCTCCCCACCTCTTTTGGCGCATACTCTAAAGAGGTTAGTAGATTATCTTTACAATTAAAATCTCTTCCAACCATAATTGGTGCTCCTTTTAATGAGGTAAGTTTATTATGCCTGCAATCAAAATTTCCTATAATCTCGGTTTGTATTCCCTCCAAAGAAGTTAGCTCATTATGACTACAATAAAAACCTCTTTTAATCATTAATGGTACACCTTTTAAATTTGTAAGCATATTTCTGCTACAATCAAAATTCCCACCAACTTCACTTGGCGCCCCGACTAAACTTGTAAGATTATTATCATTGCAATTAAAATCTTCATTAACTTTAATTGGTGCACCCGTTAAACTGTCAAGTTGATTATCACAACAATTAAAACTTTTTCCAATCTTAATTGGCACCCCTTTTAATGAAGTAATCTGATTACTACTACAATCAAAATCTCCTCCAACCTCACTTGGCGCATTTTCTAATGAAGTAAGCTGATTATTACTACAATTAAAACATCTTCCAACCTTAATTGGCGCTCCCTCTAATGAAGTAAGCTTATTATAATCACAAACAAAGTAACCATTTACAACCACTTTAGAAAAATCAGGTAATTCTGTTAATCTTCTATGTGACAAATCAACATTACAATCAAGCTCATATCTATTAGGCAAAATCTTTAAAAACTTATTTATTTCTTCAACACTTGCTATATTAAAAAAATTTTCAGCTTTTTCTTTATCAAGCCCAACATTCTTCACTCCCTTTTCTTCTAAAAATTGGATAATTTTATCATTTTCCATTAATTTTGCTAAATCTAAAAGTGAGCATCCTGTACCATGACTTGCATTAACATCTCCGCCCATACGGATAATATAATCCATTTTCCTAAGCTTGACTTCAGTTGAAAGCTTGTCATCTAAAAGACATTTAATTAGTTGTTCGTTTAGCTTTTTCTTATGTACTTCACTCATCTTTTCTATCCTAAAAAGCACAAAACT
Organism: Alphaproteobacteria bacterium; assembly: GCA_017465945.1. Lineage (GTDB taxonomy): Bacteria > Pseudomonadota > Alphaproteobacteria > RF32 > CAG-239 > CAG-267. The sequence goes on from JAFTVD010000015.1 coordinate 84,383, forward strand.
CCCTTAATATGCTAACATAATACCATAAATCTCCCCTTTTTGCAACAAAAAAACACCTTCTTAGATTGCTTCACATTCGTTCGCAATGACATATCCTCTCGTCATTGCGCCCCCTTTTTTCATCATTGCATCCCCTTCTCCTCCGTCATTGCAAGGAGCGTAAGCCTTGAAGCAATCCACATCTCTCCCCGTCATTGCGAGCCGTAGGCGTGGCAATCCATATTCCCCACCCTAGATTGCTTCACATTCGTTCGCAATGACACGTCCTCTAAATATAAAAAGGCGTTAGATTTCTCCAACGCCACTACAACTCTACACCCAATAAAGGCGAAAAATAAAATATGCTTTCCCAAAAGCCATTAAAGGCGGAAAATTTTGGATAGATAAAGATGGGCTTAAGGGAAATAAAAATTTTAGTGTAGATAGAACTACATGAATTTTTATTTTCCCGAAAAGACCGCTTTAGATACCAAAATTTACCCCTTTAATTTATTTGAAAAACTTATTAGTTTTAGGAAACCCAAACGGTACAAGTCTTCCAACTTGTGCCCTGTGCCCAAGCCATGTAAGAAGTTCTTTTTCATTGGCAATACCACCAGAACGATTATAGCAAAAACCTTCTTCTTCCTTAAATGTCTGAATATCACACATCTTGCAACCTTGGTACTTTTGAAGAAGCACACCTCGTCCTCTAGCCATAGATGGAATTTCTTCTAACTTAAATATTAAAAGCTTTCTATTTTCACCAACCACAGCCACCATATCGCCCTCTATTTTTTTACAAAACTGCGCAACTTCTCCTTCTGCAAGATTTAATATCTTACGACCATTACGAGTTTGAGCAATAATATGGCTCTCATCAATAACAAAACCATGTCCATAATCAGAAGATACAATGTATTTTGCACCTTTTTCAAACACAAACATACTACATACATTATCTTGAACGCCCAAATCCACCATCAAACGCACAGGCTGTCCAAAACCACGTCCCGATGGTATTTCACTAGCATTAATATTAAAGAACTTACCTGCTGTATCAAACAATATAATCTTGTCTGTTGTATAAGCATGAATAACCGTAAGCAAACTATCATCTTCCTTAAATTTAAACTCATCAGTTAAAGGAATATATCCCTTCATACTGCGTATCCAACCTTTTTGAGACAAAATAACTGTAATAGGTTCTTTTTCAACCATAACTTCAATCGGCATATCAACATCTTCAGGCATATCTGCAAATTGACTTTTACGACGACCAAGAGGCGTTTTTTTACCAAACTTTTCTTTCATTTGATTAAATTCTTCAGCCAATTTTTCAAGACGCAAATCTTCACTTTGAAGTAATGTTTCTAAAGCATTTTTTTCTTCTGTTAATTCATCAAATTCTGCTCTAATTTCTTCTTCTTCAAGTTTACGAAGATTACGAAGCTTCATATTAAGTATAGCTTCGGCTTGATTGTCAGTAAGCTCAAAAGTTTTCATCAAACAAGCTTTAGAATCTTCTTCTTCTCTGATAATACGAATAACTTCATCAAGATTTAAATATGCAACCAAATAGCCAGATAAAATCTCAAGTCTTGCCATAATTTTTTGAAGACGATATTGCGACCTTCTAACCAAAACTTTGTGCCTATGATCAAGATATTCTTTTAATACCTCTTTTAAGCTCATAACTTTTGGCACACCATCAGAAGAAAGCACATTCATATTCATTGCAAACCTTGTTTCAAGTTCTGTTTGCTTAAATAAATGCTCCATTAACAATGTTGCATCAACCGACCTATTTTTAGGCTCTAAAACAATACGAATATCTTGAGCAGACTCATCTCTAACATCAACAAGCAATGGTAATTTTTTATCTTCTAATAACTGTGCAATCTTTTCAATCAATTTAGATTTAACAACTTGATATGGAATTTCTGTCACAACAATTTGGTATTGCCCATGCCCCAAATCTTCCTTTTCCCATTTAGCTCTAATTCTAAAATATCCTTTACCATGTGTATATGCGTCAATTATAGCTTTATTATCAGCAATAATCAAACCGCCTGTAGGAAAATCAGGACCTTTAACAAACCTAACTAAATCTTTTATTTCACATTCAGGATTTTTTATTAAATACAAAAGACCGTCAGCAACCTCGCCTAAATTATGTGGAGGAATATTTGTAGCCATACCAACCGCAATACCAGACGTTCCATTACACAACAAATTAGGAACTGCAGCAGGCATTACAACCGGTTCTTGTTCTTCCCCATCATATGTATCCATAAAATCAACTGAATTTTCGTTTAACCCTTCCATTAAAGCTATAGCAAAGTCAGTCAATCTTGCTTCAGTATAACGCATAGCAGCAGCGCCATCACCATCAACATTACCAAAGTTACCTTGTCCATCAACTAGTGGATACCTAACCGAAAAATCTTGAGCCAAACGAACCATAGCACCATAAACAGCGCTATCTCCATGAGGATGATATTTACCGATAACATCACCAACCACTCTAGCACATTTCTTAAAACCAGATTTAGGGTCTAACTTTAATTGTCTCATCGCGTACATTAAACGACGATGCACAGGTTTTAATCCATCTCTAACATCAGGAAGAGAACGAGCCACAATCGTAGACATAGCATACGATAAATAACGCTTGCTTAATTCTTCTTTTAATTTAACGTCATAAATACGCTCTTCTTCTAAAATTTCTTCCATTACACCCTCAATTTTTAATTATGCTTAAGCTTCATCCATCTCATTTGCCAATATGTTCCATATTTTTGCACAACTATCAGGCAATTTAATATCATGAAACTTAAAAAAGTTCTCTTTTAAGAAATATTCAGTCATTTTTAGCACATTAAAAATTTCCTTATAAGACGGACTATCACTTTTATCCACAACAAATTGCGGATAAAAGAACAATTTTTCTTTATATGGCTCTCCAACATCCTTTGAAACAGCCTTACCCGTCCTTGGTGATACATAATAAAGATTATCCACTTCTCCTGTTACAGCACAACAATCAAGTGATAAACCAACCCCTAAATATTCTAAAGCATAAAACTCAAAATATGTATACCAGACAAACATTTCTTTTATGCTTTTAGCCTTAAAAAATTTTCCCACAATTTCATAAAAATTCAAAACTTCTTCATTTTCATTTAATATTTTGACAAACATAGGAATAACAGCTGTCAATAATTCTAACTTTTTAAAATCAGTCATCATACCAACTGCATTAGGCTCAACAAGTTCTACCCTAAAAAGCCTTTTCATATTTTCTTCTAATCTTGCAGATGATTCAAAAAAAATCTTATTTCCAACCTGAAAAATACCTCTATTTTTCTTACTCATACCATCAGAAACAAATCCTGTTATTTTTCCTTTGCTCGCAGATAAAATAGTAACAATAAGAGCTTTTTCTCCATACTTTATAGCACCTAAAATATATCCCTCGTCTTTTATTATCATACCCTATTCTCGTCCCACCATTTTTATTAAATCATTTATATGGATTTCTTTAACTTTTTCTGTTTTCGGATGAATTTTTGATAAATCTTCTTCTAATGTTAGTTTAGCATTATCTAACCGACCTTGTCTTTCTCTTGCCAAAAAATCACTTCTAGTATCAATTATTTCATTTGTTTGCATCACATCAGACCGTCTCTCCCCAAATTCCATATTATAATCAGGTGCATTCATAGGACTAACATCATTTAATCCAACTTGATATTTTTCTCCAATTCTATATTTACTTACACTATCAACATCTCTTTTATTTTCAACAAACGAAGCAAAATGTTCTTCCACGCTATTAGAAAAACTATAAGCATCTTTTTTTCTGAGTTTCTCACTACTTGCTACATATTTACTAAAATCAGGCTCATCTACTCCCAATTTATCCAGAAAACAAGCATCATTTCCATTCTCATCTTTATAACTCCAAATTTTTCTTAACTCATCTTTATACTCTTTATCACTTGCCTTAACAAGCCATCCTTCATCATGGCACATTTTTTCAATTAATTCACCTGTTTTTTGATAAATACTATCTTTTTCACAAATACTAGGAATACCGCCATTAAACTCTTTAGCACTAACATCATCTTCTATTCCCTTAACAAGGCTTGCAAAATAACTATTAATAGCCAAATTATATCTTTGTTCATAACTAAAATGTTTCAATTCTGGATTATTTACATTCGCTAAAAAAACATCAGCATCATCTCTTAATCCATCCTTTTTTAATGCATCTATAACATTATCTATATTAGCTCCATCTCTTAACATTCCATCAGCTCTTATCATTTCTATAGAAATAGTACCAATTACTTCGGTCATAACATCACTAAAAGAAATTCCTCCTATATTCAAAATTTGATCTCGAGCTTCCGAAAAATTTACATCATCTGCTTTAACATTTCCTGTTCCTTTTTGTATATCCTCTAAAACCATTTCATTATGATCTTTTCTATAAATAACTCCATAATTATTGTGCCAATAAATAGCAGTTTCATCTGCTATAAACTTCATTTCCTCATCAAAATCTTTAACACTATTACTCAATGGATTTATCTCACCACTTTCAACCTTGTCAAAATAGTATCTATATCTACCCTTACCTTTTTCTATAATTTCATTTCTTTCTTCATCTGTTTTTGCTTCTTTATACATCTGTCTTACTTGCAAAAGACCTGCCATTGTTGCCCCAATTTCTGTATAATTATGAAGCTGATAATGTTGCTCAAAACTCATATCCGCACTAAAATTAACTTTATTATATTGATGCATATGCTCTGCTTCATGAGCTAGTGAAATAAGTGTTTCTACAGTATCTTGTTTTTCACCCTCAACAATAATATCTGTAATAGTATTACTTGATTGACGATAATATGCCGTAGACGATTTCTCTTCATCTATACTTATTGTATCATTTTGATATTGAAGATTTTTAATTCTTGGTGCTTTTCCTATCTCTTCAATAACATCATACGAAAATAGGCTATCTTCTCTTAATTCTTCTCGTAATTCCAGCGATGTTTGTCCTTTATCTTTATTTGAAGAAAATCTTGCAAAAAAATCATTAAAACACTCCTGTGCATCCTTGCATGCTTCTTTCAAATCTTGTCTTAAAGTATTTTCTTTATACTCAACTTTGTCCTCAATATCATCATTATCTTGCCCACTCTTTGCAATATAATTCCCTGTGGCATTCATTGCCGCAATCACACTCAAACCCGCAATATAATGTCCTAATTTCTTTTTCATCCTTTTTTCCTTATTAACGACCACCTTTTTGTTGCATTGCCATATTTATAGCAACATTTGTCATTGCATTATCATTAGCTTTTTCTGTTTTCGGATGAATATTTGCTAAATCCTCTTTTAATTTATCTCCCAAAACCTTTGTTTTATCCGCTGTTTGCTCACCACGAACCACATCACCTGCTACCCTATCTTGTTTAGAAACATTATTTTCAAGTGCTGGACTATTTTCTACCACACTATTGTTAGCATTTGTAGCAACATTTCCTTTAGCCCCCTCTACCTCTTCTAATTTACTCAAAAAATCTTTCAAAAATGGTTTTCTAAAGTCAATAATATCACTTCTTGTTAAAACATCTGAAAATCCTCGACCTTCCATATATTTAGGATCTTTTGCTTCTATTTTCACATCAGAATATGAATCCTCTTTTTTAAATTTCGACTTAATTCTATTAAAACAATTTTTTACACGATTTGAAAAGCTTCTTTCCGAAATTTGATAGTTCAAAGAATAAACAGAGGCAAAATAATCTAACTCAGGGTCATTATTAAAATCAGGTACTTTTCCATCTTTAAACCCTTTAGTAAAATCAATTCCATCTATAACCCAAATATCTTTTAACATCTGTTGATATTTTTCTTCATTCCCTTTAGAAGAATATGTATTTTCTTTTAATATTTTTTGCTGTAACTCAACACTCATATTAAAAAGATTGTTATCCCTACTAACTTCTCTCCATTTTTCTTTAGCAAAATAATCAACATACTGAAGTTCATTTTTAACAAAAAAATTACTTATAGGTCCACCTATTCCACCTTCTAACAAATGTTTTGCCATATATTTATGGATAGCTAAATTATATTGCTGTTCTGCACTTAATCCTTCTGTGCCTTTTAATGGCTCCATTTCAATTTTCATCATATCTGCTTCATATGTACTAATTTCTGGCATTTTTTTCTTTAAGCTATCTGCTTTAGCTTGCTCTTTTGCCACCCCTTCCTTATCATAACATTCAACATCTTCCTTAAAATACTCAGAAAAATTTATTCCTCCCATTGTGTACATTGTATCCATTGCATTTTTATAATTTTCATTGTTTTCTTTGCAATATTCTGCTCCATTATTAGCATGGTCTGATGTAATATATATATTATGAGAAGCGTATGCTATTGCATATTTATTAACCCACATATTTTTTGTTTCATTTGCAATAAATGCCATTTCTTCCTTAAAATCTTTTGAATTTAACGAACCTGGTTTTATTTTATTACTTCGTATTGCATCCACATAATAAGAAAATCTTTCATCGGCCCCATTTAATACACTATCCCGTTCTTCGTCAGTCTTTGCTTCTATATATTTTTGCCTAAGATCTAATAAGTCCGCTATATTTGATGATATCTCATCATGCATACATAATTTATAATTCTGTTCACAGCTCATCGACATCTTACCAAGCAAAGCTAATTTTTTATCTTTATGCTGTACTTCATGAACTACAACACCACTACTTTGTGCTCTTTCATTAGATTTTTTATGTTCTTCTCCAACATCTCTATAGTAAACTGTTATTGTATTATCCAAAGGACTATATCTGGCTAAAGTACCTGTAACATAATTTACCGTATCTACTTGATACTCAACAGTTCTTGTTGGAGCTTTAAGTAAATTAACTAATTCATCTTTTTCTTTTGCATCTAATTTTAATTCTTCTTTTAATTCTTCCTTTGTTTGAGTTGTTGATGACGCTTCGCTTAATTGCTCTGCATTACCAGCCACAGTTTCCCAAGCAACTGTGCTATCATTTTTTAGTTCATCTCTTAAATTGTCTTGAACATATTCTATTTTATTACCATTTTCATTATTGTTAGTAACATTTTCTTGTGCTTCAGCACTTACTGGACTACCTGCCATTACAGCAACAACACTAGCCCCAACAATATAATTACCAACTTTTCCCATAACAAATATCCTCAAAACATCATAAATATGACTAATTTTATCACAAATATGACAATTTTTCAACTAGAAAAACACTAATGAAATTCTTATTTTTTTTCAATTTCTATATATTGAGAGCAATTTGGGCAATTATAACCATTATCTATAACATCTCTTATCAAAACATTTTCCATACAATTTGAACACTGCACCACAACATCTACATTACTCGAGCAGTTTAGACATTTGCAATCATTATCTATTAAATCTTCTTTTAAAACATGAACTAAACACTTTGGACATTGCACCCACTCATTATTAGCCACTTCTTCATCTGATATTTCATTTGAAAAAAACTTTTTTATATTTTCCCAAAAACTCATACTTCCCCTTAAAAAATGGTGTCAGCGGCGGGACTCGAACCCACTACCCACAGTTTAGGAAACTGTTGCTCTATCCTGATGAGCTACGCCGACACTACCAAACTACATACAAAAAATTTACATCAAATACAAGTAAAATTTATCTTTATTCTCACAATTTATAAGGCTGCACTAAAATTATAAAAATCATTAATATCATTTATAATTTTTGAACTTATCCCTTTAGCTATAATAGGCTTACAATCATTATAATAAAAGAAGTTAGACATAGCATAAATATATTCAAAAGGATATTTACACTTATCATCATACAAAGAACATCCCAAAAAATAATTATATGCATCATTTATACGAAGCCAATTTAATAGTGTTGGTGCAAAATCAAGAGAATTTTTACCATTCGCATTAATTATTTTATGTTCAATACCTTTACCATACAAAATAAAAGGAATACGCCCAGTAACACAATTTAAAGGTCTTTTTTGTTCAGCAAAAGTATTTATATACTTTTCATCAGGAAATGTCATATGATCTGACGTCAAAATAATATACGTATCCTTTTTAACATTTTCATCACTATCAAACCAATTAATAAAACTTCCAAACTCAATATCATAATTATGCATAATATTTACTAATTCATTTACTTCTTCACCATTTTTTAAATAGAGCCAATAAGGTGATTTTTCTCCATAATGTGTCCCCAAATTATATACCGCAATAAAATAAGGCTCCTTTAATTCCCCTGATGAAATAATTCTCTTCAAACTTTGAAACAATTCATAATCCGTAAGATATTCATTATTATTTTTAAAATCACCTGCAGTATAAACCCTATCAAACCCCATACTTCTTATATAATTATTAAAAACATCCCCTTCTCTATGAGCCGATAAAAAATATGTATGATAGCCATTACCCCTTAATATTGAAACAATATTAATTACTTTATCATCTGTATTTCTCGTAAGCAAACTTCCCTCAATATTTTCATAATGACTAACCCCATTTAACTGATATGAAGAACTTAAACTTCCTCTAATTCCCCTATATGTAGTAGCTGTATGATTATAATAATTATTAAACCACAAACTCCTATCCATCAACGAAGAAATATTTGGCGTTAAATTGGGATAAGAATTAAATTTATCAATGACTTTCAACGAAAAACCTTCAGTAAATAAAGTAATAATATTCTTTCCACTTAAATTTGGTACATTTTCCTCATCCCTATTTTGATATACCCAATTCTTTCCATACAATTCTTTTTGTTTAAAAACCATCTTTTCATCAGGAGTGTAGGACAATTGTAACATAAAACCATAACAACTATTAAAAAAAGAAATAAAAGGAAGTCTATTTATATCTACCTTAAATATTATTCCCGCAAAACAATACCCAAAAAAACAAAATAATAAAATTTTTTTCTTACATTGAAAAGATTTGTAAACAACTGGAATAAACGAAAAAATAAGAAATAAAATTACATAACATAAACAAATAACTATTGAAGAATATAATATATCCTTTTCTATACTTGTTACTGAATCTAAATTCTCCAATATCAAAGATGTTACAAACTCTCTAGTATTCCATAAAGATGCAACCTGCACACCAATAACTAAAAAATAAATAAACATTACAATTGACGATATTATTTTGCAGTTTGCTACAAATAAAAAAAATAAAAAAGCCCCTAAAAAAGAATACAAAAAATACCCGATATATTTATACAAGTCACCACAGCACAAAATAGCTATAGTTAAAACTAAACCGCAAAACAATAAACAAATACTTTTATTCTTTACCATAATAGTCCTTAAGTTTTTCACATCTATATAAATGTATATTATATATATTTTTTTTAACAATAAAAATTTATCTAAATACACAAAAAAAGGGTAGCACTTAAAAAGTAACTACCCTTCACAAACTAGCTATAATTAAAGTTATTACTTCAATTCAACTTTAGCACCAGCAGCTTCAAGTTTAGCTTTGATTTCATCAGCTTCAGCCTTAGGTGCAGATTCTTTAACAGTTTTAGGAGCACCATCAACCAAATCTTTAGCTTCTTTCAAGCCTAAACCTGTGATACCACGGATTTCTTTAATTACGTTAATTTTGTTAGCACCAGCTTCAACAAGAATTACATCGAATTCTGTTTTTTCTTCAGCTTGAGCAGCAGCACCGCCAGCAGCAGGAGCAGCAACAGCAGCAGCTGCAGAAACGCCCCATTTTTCTTCTAACATTTTAGATAAATCAGCAGCTTCCATAACTGTCAATGCTGATAATTCTTCAACTAATTTAGCTAAATCAGCCATTTTTTTTCTCCAATAAATTACTTTTTTCTAAATAAAATTTTTCTTTTTTTACCGCTTAACATAAAACTTGATAAATCAACCAAATCTTACATTAAAACAACTATTTTGCTCTCTAAAGCACTTTTGAAAATTAAGCTTCTCAACTCTAAAACGAAAGTCATAAACTTCCATCTTAAATATCTTAAAACAATTAAGCAGCTTCTTTTTCGCTGTATGCTTTGGTAACTCTTGCAAGTGCAGAACCTGGCGCTTGTAACAAACCGATAATTTTCGCACGCAATTCGTCCATAGAAGGAATTGTTGCCAATCTTTCGATTTCAGCCATAGATAATACACCACTGCTTAAACCACCACCAACAACTACAAACTTTTCATTAGCTTTAGCATATTCAACACACAATTTGCATGCAGAAATAGGATCTTCTGAATAAGCCATAACTGTTGGACCTTTGAAGAATTCATCTAAACCTTCAAATTTGGTACCTTTAAGAGCAAGACGAGTAATGCGGTTTTTTGTAACTCTTAACTCACAGCCAAGTTCACGAGCTTTATTTCTTAATTCACCCATTTCTTGAACTGTTAAACCTCTGTAGTGAGAGATAACAACAGCTTCAGAACCAGAAATAAGTTCATTCATTTCGCTTAAGAGTTCAGCTTTTTCTTCGCGATTCACTTACTTGTCTCCAAATTTTGATTTTATAACCACAACAGCCATAAAATCGTTTACAACAACTACATAACCATAAAGCATTATCACATATATTCACACACAATAAAACTCTACATTACGTAGCACCAAATCTGTCCGGAGGGGAGAAAAATTGATTAAAAAATCTTTGTTAACTCCGTCTGCGTAGGAAATTAAGGCCGTTTGACTAATAAAATCAAACATTTAATGACCACCTACGGTCTTGGACAGCGTTAAGTCAAAACAACATTTGACCAAACTTGATGCACTCTATAAGGCACAAACTATTAAAAGTCAATACTTTTTTTACACTTTTTTATACTTTTACAACATATTTTATCCACAAAACCCTAAAAACATATTGAAACTAAAATTTTATTTATCTATATAACTTGCTGTCTTCATAATGAAACTCCTTGAATGGCGCAGGCGTAATTCAATGGTAGAATGAGAGCTTCCCAAGCTTTTAATGCGGGTTCGATTCCCGTCGCCTGCTCCATTTCTCTCCCACACACACAAACTTTTTACATCCAATTCCTTATAATAAACAATCATTGACTTTTCAATATTTTCATTTATGCTAACCACGAGTTAGTATTCTTATGTTTTACAATTTTAAAACTATTAAACCTATGCATTCTTTTACCACCCCTGCCGAATTTATCTTAAAACAGATAAACGAAGGACTTGAGTACGACAACAGTATTAAAAAAATTTTGATTTCTGCTCTTGACGTACAAATTTATGAGTTACGCATGTCATCTGAAACTTATCTTTTTAAGCTCCCTGATGCCAAAGAACTTCTCAACCATTATCTTGATGGAAAAGACAAATGCTTGGATTTGACATTCAACGGACAGACTGTTTTGCTTGAAAACCCAAACTATGAAGACCTTCTTTTCCACTACATCTCAATAAGAGCTTTGGAGGAAGATGCTCAAATGTTGATTTTCAAACACAAAAAAGCCAAAGAACTCTTCAAACTACACATTGAAAAGCATGACGTATCCCCTCAAGTCTATCTTGAAGCAAAACAAAAAAGATGGATACCTAATTGCCCATTCTAAACGAAAAAAGGTAGTACAACTCGTACTACCTTTTACATTTTTAAACTCCAAAACATTAGAGCATCTTTTTTGCAATTTCTTCTAAATATTTTATTTGAATTTGACAAAGTTGTTCAACACTCAAAAGCTCAACATATTCATCATCACCATGCATCCCCTCTCCTGTTCCTGAATGCATAATAACAATAGCTCCCTTTTGGGCAAACAATCTTGCATCAGTTGCCCCTCCAATCTGCTCAAACTTAATATTTTTACCTAACACCTCTTCAGCAATCTTTTTATATGCTAAAATCTTAGGTTCATTTTCACTCATCACAACAGACGTTGAACTAGAAACAATTTCATACTCAACCCCATCTTTACAAACTTTCATAAGATTTTTTTCCAAATCCTCAACTGTTGATGTTTCAACAAGCCTAAAATCAAGCAACGCCTCTGCATAAGAAGAAATAATATTAGATACATCTCCCCCATTTATTTTTGCCACATGCACAGTATCAACCCATGTATCTTCAGGCTTACCTATATTTTTATCAAAATAAGGATAAAATTCTCTTAAACCTCTTAAAGCCTCCATCAATTTTTCATTTGCGTCAATTCCCTCCCACGGAGTAGACCCATGAGCCGAAACACCTTTTGATATTAATTTTACAAATACAGGATTTTTACATTTATTAATAATTACCCCAATATCTCCCCCAACATCATTATCAAGAACAACTTTGGCTTTAATATTCTTATATCTTTCTAAAAATGCATGCGTACTGTTACTACCTTTTTCTTCATCACTTGAAAGAATTATACCAAAATTAACATCTAAATTATTTTCTAAAACATAACACATACTATTAAGCGCCACCACAGCAAAAGACTTCATGTCCAAAGTTCCACGCCCAAACATCTTGCCATCAATAATTTTAGGTTCATACATCTCTTCTTTTGCTTTAACAACGTCAATATGTCCTAATACCAACACATCTTGTTCATCTTTATCGTTATTTCTTACATAAATAACAGGACTTGCATTATCAAATCTTTCAATTTTAACATTAGCCTTTGTTCCATTAAAAGCATTTTTAATATATTCCAAGCACTTATCTATTTCTATTTGATTACCTGTTTCAGTTTTAAATCTAACCAAATCATTAATAGTTTTTATCAAATCCATAATTTCACCCTTCAAAAATAAATATTTATCACCACACATATCAAACAAAATTTAATTTTTTATTTAAAAACAACAATATATATTAAAATTAAAGTTTTACTTCAAAAAAAGACGATTTTTAAACCTTTTTTAACACTCGATTCGTAAAATAACACTATAAAAAACTTTTTTGAGGTAAAAATGCGCTTTATAACCTTATTTTTATTAATATTTACTACGAGTCTGCCTGCATTAGGCGCTATAATAGAACTAAGCCCTAGTGAAACTCGCTTTGTATCCATGCGTGCAGATAAAGTAAATGCTCGCTCTGGCCCTAATATTCGCTACCCCATAGAATGGATATACCAACAAAAGAATCACCCTGTCGAAATAATCGCAGAATATGAACAATGGCGCAAAATCAAAGATTATGAAGGCACAACCTCATGGGTTAGAAAAAATTTATTAACTAACACCAGATATGCACTAATCACAGAACCAGGTGAAAACAATATATATTCAAAAGAAAGTTTAAACTCTGATGTAATTGCAAAAGTAGAAAATGGAGTTGTTGGAAAAATCCAAAAATGCACTTTATCATTTTGCAAATTAGAATTTGAAAACAAAATCGAAGGCTGGGTACAAAAAAGTATTCTTTTTGGCATAAAAAAAGGAGAAGAAATCCAATAAACGGATTATAATGGAGACTATACGATGAAAAAAATACTAAAAAAAATAACATCTATTGTAGCTGTAGTAGCAGTTACAACTTCTTTTGTTATAAATCCTGCAATAGCTGCCACAAGATTAACTCCATATCATTTATATAAATGGGCTAGCACTAACAACATACAACGTCTACACCAATTTAAACGTTATATAAACCTACAAGATAAAAACAAAAATACCGCTCTTTGCATTGCCCAACAGGCTAAAAACCAAAAAGCATATGCAACACTATTAAAATTCGGCGCCTCTACCAATGTAAAATGTCATGATGATGATGATCCAATTTGCGCCATAATCACAAAAGAAAAACTAAAAATATCTCCTGCTTGGTGGATTGCTGGCGCAGGAATGGTAGGTGCATATCTAATGTTTGACAGCGATTCAGGTGGAGATAACACCCCCGAAAAACTCTGCGACATAAATTTATACCCACATCTAAACACTTGCCCAACAGGACAAGTCCCAGTTGATGAATGTACCGACTCCAAAGGAATTCACTATAGTTGTATCTGTGATGCAACATCTTATCCTTATGACGACATGTGCCCAACAGGTATGACAGATATAAATCAATGTACAGACGAATTTGGTACACATTATAATTGTCGTTGCGATGAAACACAAGGAAGATACATAGATAAAACCTCATGCGAAACCAACCAAAACGGTGGCAGAGGCTATGATTGTTCAACTATTGAAGCTTCAACGGGATGTTATATAAGAGAAACTCTACTTTGTATTAACCCTGAAAAAGAAAGTTGCGACACTCCATCAACTGGTGTAATCTTAGAAGATAATCTCTCTGGCAATCATGCAGGAGAAATTGCTTGTCATAATTGTGATTACACTTGCGATACAACAAATAAATATTATAGCGATAAATCTGTTTGTGAAACAAATAACGATAACTTCACTTGTTCAAGCGCAGGAACATCACCTGTTGATTGCTTTATTCCAACTGCATGTGAAACTGGTTATCAATCAACCGCTTGTGATACTGGCGAAGGATATACTTCTACACCTATTAACGAAAATACTGTAAAAGGAGAAACTTGCCACCAATGTCAGTATTCTTGCGCATCAGGTTGGACAGCAGGAACCTGCCCAGAAGGTAAAGTTTGCGATACTATAACAACTCCAGTTCAATGTTATAAAAACCCACAATGCCCAACAACTCATACTTATACATCTGAAACTGAATGTGAAGAAGGCGGTTATACTTGTTCTGAAAGTGCAACAGGTTCTGGTTGTTGGAAAAGAGATAAATCACTTGCATGTACAGAATTAAATGCAGATGCCGTAACTCAATGTACCGATTATACAGGTTTAACTACAACTCCTAAATATATCGGTCAAGCAGGTGGCGATAACTGTTACACTTGTGAATATGCTTGTGACGAAACCAACTATTTTGCAGATAATACAAACTATAGCAAATGCGGTACTGGTGGCAATGAAGGATGGACTTTTGTACTAGACACTTATGGCAAGGGTGTACAATGCTATACTTGCCAAACACAAACTTGTGG
>JAFTVD010000016.1 GCA_017465945.1 Alphaproteobacteria bacterium
AGACTTAAACGACCCGTTTACGGGTAAATAGTAACAATTTGCGTCTGTCAGACGCTTATAAGCCCCGTTCAGGGGCTGCCAGTGGTAAAGGCTTATAGCCGTTAAAGAAGAACCGCCGGCTAGGCCGGCGGGTTTCTTTTTGTATGTTTTACTTTTGTTTAATTTTATGTTATTATGATATCATAAATTATGATGGAGAATAAAATATGACATACACACCAACAATCTATGAGCAAATTGTACGAGACTTCTTATCATTATCCTTAAAAGATTATTCTTATTATGAAAAGAGATGGACTAAACGTGGATATAATAAAAAAGATTTCATAGAATATGTAAAAGACATTGAATACGCTCATGATCTAACATTATCAAAAGATTTTAATGTTGTAAAAGCCTCAAATCAAGCAAAAGAATATGTTAAAGACAGAAAAAGTATTGTAACCTTTTCTTTAACAGAGAAAGAAAAAAAGTTAGTTCTAAAAGCTGAAGATATGGGAAGAATAAAAAAAGGAGAAGTTATTCACTATACCGATTATGATAGAGAGATTATCGGTTGTGATTATTTAGATTTACCACAAAATACAGATGCTTTTGTAATTTTTTCAGGTCATCCAGGTTCAGGTGCTGCCGCAGTTGAAGCATGGTATAATGATTATAAAAGAACAGGTACACCTAAAAAATTGATATTTTTAGGCTTACATGATAATCAAGGAAATACCAATTTTAATCAGAAAGGGCTAGAGTTTAATGTAAAATCAGAAGTCGAAATGTATGTTCGTTTTTTCAAAGCTTGCGGAGTGCACAAAAAATTTGTAAAAGAATGTTTGGTAACTCCTCGTGATATTTCAACATCAGACAATATTGAACTTTTAGCAGAAATAAGAAATCGGTTTTTTGATAAAAATAAAGATGTAAATTTTGTTATGTTTGGCTATCCAGCCTATCAAAAAAGAATAGCATCAGAATTTGCTTATGGATTCCAAAATTTAAGCAATCAAAATAAAGTAGCCGGCACAAACTTTATAATACCAGATGTTCCTGTATCTAAAAATCCTAAAGATAGATATTTATCCTATGATGATTTAGATGGTATTGCGCAAGATATAATAATTGGTAATTGTATGGCACATCCTTACAGAGTAAATTTAGGAGAGCGTTTTGATTCAAGGTTAGGAACATATCCAGAAGAATTTAAACCAATTTTGCCCCTGTCATTAGTATATTCTTACCCCAATGTTGCACATGAATTAGCAGGCACAGATACCAAAGTTGCCTCAGTAATGAAAATATTAAGAGCAATGCAACATAAAGTAAATGGTTGGGAAGACCCTAAAAAAGTAGATGATTCTATTAAAAGATGTGTTTGTAATTTAAGAAAAAAACTTCTTCAAAATGGATTGATTACAAATGATGTTGTATCTCAAAAAGGCAAAGGAAAACTTCGTAAATTTATAAGTTTATTTTCGCAAAAAGAAAGATAAAGAGCTTGAAATTAATAATATTTAGGTGTAGAAAACTCAAGTATTTTCTATTATCAAGATATTATTAATTAAAAATAATTTATATGAAAAAATTAGATTATTTAAATGTTTTATCTCCAAGTATGATAGTTATATTTGGTGGATATTTGCTAAGTTTTATTGGCGTGATGAAATGGGCTTATTTAGCTCTAGTTGCAATAGTGCTAATAGTTGGTCAGCTAATAGTTTTTAACTACAAAAAGAGTATAGGGCTTACTAAAACAACAGGATTAACTTGTTTTTTGGTTAGCATAAATGTTATAGCATCATATGTAATATTAAATGGTTATTCAAATAATTTTACCGATTCCATATTGATTATATCGCTAGCATTATACTTTTTTCTTGTTATAACTCCAGCTGTGTCAACCAAGAAGAACATATTGTTTTATAGTTAAAATTAATATTTATGAATTTATTATTAGACATTGTTTTAGTAGTTGCCCTTACAATTATTGTAATGTGGCTAACAAAAAAGATTACCGAACGTGTAATAAATCTAATTATACTATTTAAGTATAAAAAAAGAGATAATCTACACAACATTGAAAGTTCGGGCATTGTTTATAACAAAAAAACAAACAAATTGGAGGCAACACCTGATAAGACAGTTCTACCATTCTAATTAAAAAGCACCCTATAACATTGTGTTATAAGGTGCTTTTTTTAGTTTTTTTCTAGAATTTTACGAGCTTCATTTAGCGCATCAAAAAAATCAGTATCGCTACTAAAAGAGCGAAGAACAGTTTGATTTTCAAAAGAAGATTTATCTGTTTGAACAAGGCAAATTGCGATTATGTTTTGTTCATCACTGCGGTATTCGCAAATCAAAGAATAAATCATTTCTTCACCAGTTTTAAAAGGAACCCATAGTTCACTAGTTTTTTTCATCAAAAAATAATTTTTTGAAAATGAAAAAATGTGTTTTCTTCCAACAATATACCCAAAGTAAATATTTTCTTGTTTCACAACATAACAACTACCAACAAATGTTCCATCTTGTTGCTTTAGTTCATAAAGCTCAATGCTGTTAATATTTAATGAAACAGGTTTTATACTATCACAGGAAATAGCTAAAGCAAAAGGTTCCAATAAGTCGATTGGGTAAATACACATCTGAGGTAATTCCAAGATTATTTTAGGTTCACCTTCCAAAGCATTTTTGTCTTGTTTAGAGCATTTAAGACGTTTAAATAGTTTAGTAAAATAATTCATAACATTAAAATAATAAATTAAACAAAATTATAAATAAACAAGGGCAACAATACACTTAAAAAAATAAAATTCAACAAAAAGGTGTTTGAAAATGTCAAACACCCTAGTTTTTAAGAATTAAATTCTTTCATTAGTCGTTTTCCACGAATAGTGAATTCCCAATATGTGCCACCATCCTCGCCATATGTTTGGTGAATAATACCTTTATTTAAGCAATTAAGATATACATCTTCACCATATTCTCTAACAAACTCTCGCTTATCGCCACGATGTTTATTAGAAATATAATTAAAAATCTCACCAATCTTATGTTCTGGAGCAAAAGAAAATTTTTCACTAATTTGCCCTTCTAGTACATAGAAAAGAGAATATACACCAAAAATAAGCGCTAGCACAAAAGGTGCAAAAGAATTAGTGGAAACAAGCTCAAAAAAGTTAACCAAATAATAAATTACAAAAACAAAAGCAATGAACATGGTTAACAATAGCAAAACTCTAATAATTTTTAATTTTTTCATAATAAAAATTTTTAATTACACAATAATTACTAACTACCACAAACATACATAAAAGATATTTAACTTTCAAGAAAATATTGCAATTTAAATAAGTTAGTGATACATAAACAACGAGAAATTTACAATTATTACTAATCATTAAAATATTTTTATGTATGGATGAGTTAAGGATGACGGTCATCACATGGTGTTGTATCATGTTTATGGTGTGTGTTAGCTTCTTGGTATTTATCAAAATGTGGGAAAAAAGACACCCTAAAGCGCTAACCCAAAAAGGTACTCAAAAAGAAAAACAGCAATACAATCAAATCATAACGATTTGTATGAGTACTATCTATTCTTTTGTTTTGTTGTTTCTTCTTGCGATTGCCAATATTGGCTATGACGAACCAAAACCAATTGTTTTGTACGTATTTGTTGGTTTAGGTTTCTTGTTTGTAGCAAGTATTCTAATATCAAGTTTTCGCAAAAAGTAGTAATAAAAAAGCCTCAAAGTATTTAACTTTGAGGTTTTTTTGTACCATTTTTTAAGTTCTTTAATTTGTTCATATCAAAAGATACAGAACTTTTAAAGAATGATATCACGAAGCCCAAAAATGCTCCAAGTTGCCACATTGACACACCAGTGATACCACAACTTTTTAAAACCAAAAGAATGCTATCATCAAAAAATAGCCCAACACACCAACCGCAAATAGCACCAACAAGAGTACTCAAAAAAGTGCTAGCTACTGAAATAAAAAGCACAACAATAGGCCAGCAAATTGCATTAAATGTAGATTGTCTCATATAAAATAATAAATTAAATAGTAAGTAAATAATAAATGATTGCCCAGAGATTATACTATGAATATAATAAAATCAATAAAAAACCGATAGTCATTTGACTATCGGTTTAACTTTACTTTTTTCTAACATAACGTTTGTCTTCAACGCTAATTGCAATTTCTGTGAAAAACTCCGGAATAATGTCAAAAGCCTCAGTGTAAACATCTTGACTTTTAAGCTTTTGTCCTTTTTTTACTCGGTTATAAAAATCTTCATCAACCGGAATTTCAAAAATAATAGCATTGCGGGCATTTTTTATGTTGAAAGAAAACGTGTCGTGCTTTTGGCTCCTTAACTTTAGCATATAAAATTTATTGCTCTTTTTTTCTGGAGTGTTGTCAATTTTTTTGATTTTTTTGCCAACGACTTTAATCTTGAAAGTTTTGAAAAATTGAGGCAACACCGAAAAAGTACTCTTGTAAACAGGATTGTTTTGCAGAATATCACCTTCTTTTATGCTGTCATACAAATCCTTATCGACAGGGAGTTCAATTTCAATCGCATTACGTTCGTTTTTCAAGTTAAAAAGAGAGAAGGTCTCATCTTTCCAAATTTTCAATTCAACAAGATACAAATTCCTAGCTTGTGCTGAAATAGAGCAAAGCAACACAAAAATAAAAACTAGCTTTTTCATGAATATAATAATTTTAGTAAAACATAATCTTTAATATAACAAAAAAGATAATACCAACAAAATGACTTTCTGTCAATAAAATAAAATCCTAGAATATATTGGATATGTAAGGACAAATAAAAATGATATTTTTATCTTGTATTTATTTTTTGATAAAATTTTTTGATAGTAGATGATACGTTTTCATCCATAAAAGTTTGAGCTTGTTGTTTTATATTAAGAGGAATGCCAAATTTCATTTCTGCTATTCCGCCAGCCATACATGCAAGTGTATCACTATCACCACCTAAAGAAACAGCATTTCTGATAGCATCTTCATAAGAATTTGCATCTAATGCACAAATAATGGCTTGAGGTACAGAATTTTTGCAAGAAACATAAAATTTATTATAATTAGGTCGTATTTCATCAACACTTTTAGATAAATCATAATCATATTTATTGGTTATATAATTTTTAATTATTGGTGATGAAAATCCTTTTTTTACCATATACATAGTCTCAATATAAACACGAGTGGCAAGCAAACTTTCTGGATGATTATGGGTAATAGATGTAAGCTCGATAGCTTTATCTAAGGAAGCCTTTAAATCATCAATCATCAGAGCAATAGGACTTAGGCGCATAATACATCCATTTGTTTTTGCATTGTAGGCAATACCTGTTTCTAACCAATTGGTAAAACCTTGTCCAAATGCTCCAACTTTACCATCTTCATAAGTGCGATTTTGGTATAATTTTCCCCATTTTTTTAATAGTTCTTCAGGTTTTTTATTTGTTAATAACCATTCAGCAGTTGCACAAGTCAAAATAGTGTCATCAGTAAAACAACACTTATCACAAAACAACTCAAAATCTTTGTGCTTGATGTTATGAAATTCATAAGGAGAACCAATTATATCACCGATAATACTACCTAACATGTTGTTCTCCTAAAATAACGTAGTGTTTTATTGCTTTTTAGAATATGGTATATAACTATCTAATTCTCCACTTCTTTTCTTTTCAAATGTATCTCTAAGTTTTAAAATCTCATTTTTTGATATTTTAAATTTCTTTGCTAACCCCTCATGGGTGCCGATACAACAATTATTACGAATAAAAGCAAAAGGTGGAATATCTTTCACAACGTGTGTCATCATTGCTGTAAAAGCTCCTTCACCAATAGATGCAAATTCCCTAATATAAGTACCACTACTCAGTTCGCATCCTTTTCTTAATTGTACAAAACCATTTAAACAGCAACCACTACATATTATGGTATCATATTCTCCAGAATAATTGGAAATATTACCCAAGCCAACACGACAATTATGATGAATAGTAACATTATTTAATATGTAACACCTATCACCTATGATAGTAGCATCTTCATAATCTAAATTAGACGGTAAATCTGTGCGTAGATAATCTAACAATTCAGGACGTTTATCTGATAAATAATTATTTCCGCAATCTATGGAGCAATCATTACTAATAAAATTATTATCTCCAATAATAACACGTCCTTTGTAAAAATGGTATCCTATGTGTTTAGGAGATAATCCGATTGTTGTTTTATCAAGAATATGGTTATTTTTGCCAATGGAAACATTACCTTTTAAAATAACACCTGTTCCAATATAATTATTTTCCTTAATAACAACATTTGAATCGATATAACTATAATCACCAATTACAGTATTTTTCCCAATTTTAGCACCTTTTTTTATAGTTACATAGTTGCCAACTTTAACATTTTCCTCAAGCAAAGCACCTTCTTCAATAATTTCAAACATCTTAAAATATCCTTAATGTTAACATAAGTCTTTATAGTTAATAAAGTACTATTGTCAATTACTATAACTATTATTATAAATGTGTTTGTCCATTTGGTCGGAACGAGTGGATTCGAACCACCGACTTCTGCGTCCCGAACGCAGCGTTCTACCAGGCTGAACTACGTTCCGATATTAGTTTCAAGCTACACCCTATAAAATATTATACAAGCTTTTTTTGATATATAGCTCAAAAAAATTGACGAGCCATATTTTTGCCCCTATATATGATAACATAACAAAAGGAGTAAAAATGTTTTATGTAGGTTGCCATTTATCATCATCAGGAGGTTTCTTAAAAATGGGAGAAACCGCTTTAAAACTCAATGCTAATACTTTTCAGTTTTTTTTACGAAATCCTCGAGGAGGAACAGCCAAATATATTGATGATAAAGATGTAAAGGCTTTTTTAGAGCTAGCTAAAAAAAATAATTTTGGTAAAATTCTAGCTCATGCGCCATATACCTTAAATCCATGTTCAAAAGATGAAAAAACAAGAGAATTTGCTCGTCTTGTTTTTGCAGATGATTTAAAAAGAATGGAACATATCAAAGGAAATTTATATAATTTTCATCCAGGTTCTCACGTAGGGCAGGGCATACCAACTGCAATCAATCAAATAACCGAAATCTTAAATGAAGTAATGGTTGAGGCAAAAAATACCACAGTTCTTTTAGAAACAATGTCCGGTAAGGGAAGTGAAGTTGGCTCAACTTTTGAAGAGCTTGCTGAAATAATATCTAAAACTCATAAAAATGGGATAAATGAACTTGGCGTTTGTTTGGATACTTGCCATGTTTATTCAGCCGGATATGACATTATTAATAAGCTTGATGATGTGCTAGAGCATTTTGATAAAACAATAGGACTAAATCGCTTGCATGCTATTCATTTAAACGATAGCCTAACCGAGTTCAATTCGCATAAAGATAGGCACGAAACATTGGGTAATGGTTCGCTAGGTTTAGAAGGATTAATTCGTTTTGTTAATCACCCCGCATTAAAGGGAATACCAATCAATCTTGAAACTCCAAACGAGCTAGATGGATATGCAAAAGAAATTGCAATTTTAAGAGAAAATTATAAGGATTAAAAGGAGTATAAGTTATGAAAAAAATGCTATTAAATTTAAGTTTGATGTTGTCTCTAGCAGGGTGTACTGCAACTTCTACGCCAAGTATTAAAGGAAACGAGTTTAGCTTAAATAATGCTAATATAACCTTAGCATTTGATAAGAATGAAAATAAATTTTATGGCAAAGCAGTAAATAACTATTTTGGTGTGTATACATTAAATGGTGCAAATATAAAGCTAGAATTACAAGGTTCTACTATGATGATGGGCACACCAGAAGAAATGACCAAAGAAACCAAATATTTTAATGACCTAAATAAAGTTACAACATACACCTTAAATGACAATTCATTAATCTTAAAAGGCGATAATGTAGAGCTAACTTTTACAAAAAGTAAGTAAATTAAAGAAAATACTTTACAACTAATAAACATCACCATAAAATCAATATCGTTATTAAGAGTAATAACAGGGCTGTCAGAGGCTCTCATTAGTAAAAAACTCCTTGTACTACAAGTCAGGGAGCTTTGGGGTATATATTGAAGCCTCAAAGAGTCATACTAATGTGATTATCTGAACTCCCTGGCACCTTTATTTGGTGCCTTTTGTTTTAATTAAAAATTGGAGTTAAGAAATCATGAGAACAAATTTTAATTCAAGCCACAATAAGAGGATAACAAATATTGGATATCAAACCAAATCTATGGTTATGAAAGCAATGGGTGATTGCTTAAAATATGAACGCGAAAAGAAAAAACTAAAAGTTGAAGATTTAGCAAAAAAATTGAATTTTAGTGTTAAAAATATTTTGAAGGTAGAAAATGGTGTAAAAAGAAAGCATTATATGATTATAGGGGTGATGCTAAAATTTTATAAAAAGAAAATATTGATAACACTTGTAGATGAATGATTTTTTATTATAAACAAAACTGCACATACAAAAAAATCCACTAACTTTCGCTAGTGGATTTTCTTTTAGTCTATAATTTATTACAAAGCTGTAATGTCAATCTTAACACCAACACCCATTGTAGAACTTATAGAAATTTTCTTCAAATATGTTCCTTTTAATGTTTGTGGTTTAGCTTTCAAGATTGTATCAATGAAAGTTTTAGCATTGTCATAAATTTTATCTTCGTCAAAAGAAGCTTTTGCGATACCAGCGTGAACAATACCATTCTTTTCAACACGGAATTGAACTTCACCAGCTTTAGCTTTTTTAACTGCATTAGCTACATCCATAGTAACTGTGCCAAGTTTTGGGTTTGGCATCAAACCTTTAGGACCTAAAACACGAGCAACACGACCAGCCAATCCCATCATATCAGGAGTTGCAATGCAACGGTCGAACTCGATTTTACCAGCCAAGATTGAATCAACCAAGTTTTCAGCACCAACAATATCAGCACCTGCAGCTTTAGCTTCATCAGCTTTTTCACCTTGAGCCATAACAGCAACGCGAACTGTTTTACCATTACCATGAGGAAGACCACATACGCCACGAACCATTTGGTCAGCATATTTAGGGTCAACACCTAAGTTAATAGCCAAATCAATTGTTTCATCAAATTTAGCGCCAGCGTTAGCTTTAACTAAAGAGATAGCTTCTTTTAAAGAGTAGCTTTTATTTTTATCTACATTCTTATAAGCATTTACTAATCTTTTTCCAGCCATTGCCTTACTCCGTTACTTTGATACCCATAGAAACAGCTTGACCTTTAACCATATTCATAGCTGCTTCAACTGTTGAACAATTCAAATCTGGCAATTTAGCTTCAGCAATTTCTCTAACTTGAGCAATTGTGATAGAACCAGCAACTTCTTTACCTGGAGTTTTAGCAGCAGACTTAACGCCAGCAGCTTTTTTGATATAGTAAGCAACAGGAGGAAGTTTAGTTACAAATGTAAAGCTCTTATCTTCAAAAGCTGTGATTACAACAGGAACAGGGACACCTGGTTCCATAGATTGTGTAGCAGCGTTAAATGCTTTACAGAATTCCATAATATTCAAGCCTTTTTGACCCAAAGCAGGACCTACTGGAGGAGAAGGGTTAGCTTTACCTGCAGGGATTTGAAGCTTGATTAAACCTAAAATTTTCTTTTTAGACTTAGCCATTTTAAAACCTCAATTCTAAAATTAATTGTTATCACAAGGTCCGTGGTCAGAATTATGGCTAATTCCCCCACGGGATTTATTTTGCTTTTACAATAAGTTATCGCATTAAATCGATTCTTTTCTTGAAATAGCTCAATTTTCATACCACAAAATTTTAAAAAGTAAAGCATTTTCTTTGAGCTTTGTAAATAAAAAGAATCATTAATCAAATGTTTAGAAATGAAAATTAAGATAAAACAAAATAAAAATTTATTTTATGGAGAAAATAGAGGTAATAAATATGGATTGCAAGCTCAGTGTAGTGACAAGAGTTGCTATGTGGAGGAAATGATAAAATATGATAGTAATTGGAAAAATACATGTGAAAAAGTAGATAACGTATACAATTATTTGGTAAAAAAATATAATAGCTAATAAAAAACGGCACTCTTTCAAGTGCCGTTTTAATTTTTTGCAATATTAAAATATTATCTCAATACTGCTCCAGTTTTTTTGCCAACTTCAACAATAACCTTATTCATCAAAGCCTCTAACTCTGTATCAGTATAAGTCTTGTCTTTTGGTTGGAAAGTAACTGTGATAGCAATAGACTTTTTATCTTGTTCCAAGTTTTCACCCTCATATACGTCAAAAACTCTAACATCAATAATGTTTTCTCTATCAGCAGTTTTAGCAGCGCCAACAATGCTAACAGCCTTAACATCTTTTGAACAAACAAAAGCTAAGTCTTTTTCAACTGCTTGAAGTTGTGATAATTCCAAACGTTTTTTAGCTTTAGACTTGTTATCACGAGGAAGAGGGATGTTTTCAACAAACACTTCAAAAGCAACCACATTGGTCTTAATATCAAGTGCTTTTAATACACTTGGGTGTAACTCACCAAAGTATGCCAAAACATTTTTACCCAAACGGATAGCGCCACTTCTACCTGGGTGATAATAATCAGGAGCATCAGTTGTGATTTGTGGGTTCTCAATAGGACCTTTTGCCGCAGCAATTACAGCCAATGCGTCAGCTTTTGCATCAAATACATCATACAAGCGAGTTGAACCAGTCCATTCTTTTCTATCTGTTTTGCCAACTCTAATACCACTTGCAACAGTTCTTTGTTCACCTGGGTTTCTACCATAAAACTCAGGCACAACTTCAAACAATGCCATGTTTGGATAGCCTCTTGCAATGTTGTTTTTAGCTCCAATCAAAAGGTTAGGAAGAACAGAAGGTCTCATCTCATCAAATTCAGTAATGATAGGATTTTGTATTAAAACACCCTCGTTACCACGACGGAAGTATTTTGCAATACTGCTATCTGTAAAGCTAAATGTTACAGTTTCATACATTCCACGACTTGCAAGCTCATGTTTGATAACCATAATGTTGTTTTGAATAGGTGTCAAAACAGGTCTTGGGAAACCCTCACTTTTCATAGAGCAAAGAGGAATATTATCAAGCCCAATCATGCGAACAACTTCTTCAATCAAATCTTGCTCACATTCAATATCACCTCGCCAACTTGGAGAAGTAGCTTTAAGTTTGCCGTTTTCTTCTTCTACCTTAAATCCAAGGTTAGATAAGATTTCTGCACATTTTTCTTTTTCAACTTCAAGACCGATAAATGTTTTTAACTTTTCAGGTCTTAAATAAACAGGTTTTGCATCAAACTTTTCAATACCGGCAATCTCCATTTTAGAGGCCTCACCACCACAAATATCTAAAATCATCTGTGTAGCATACTCATTACCGCTAATATTAGACATTGGGTCAACCCAACGCTCGTAACGATATCTTGAATCAGAATCAAGTTGGAATTTACGGCCAGTTCTTGCGATACATTCAGGCTTAAATAAAGCACACTCTAAAAATACATTTTGTGTATCTTCATAGCTCCCCTTATTAAGTCCGCCCATAATACCGCCCAAGCATTGAACACCTTCTTCATCACATATTCCAAGAGCTTTATCATCCAAAACAAAACTCTTTTCATTTAATGCTAAAAACTCTTCGCCATCTTTTGCCATGCGAACTTTGATATTTCCTTTTAATTTATCGGCATCGAAAACGTGTAAAGGTCTTGCTAAATCATAGTTAATATAGTTTGTAATATCAACAAGTGGAGAAATAGGGCGAAGACCAATAGCAGTGAGTCTATCTTTCATCCATTTTGGTGTTTCAGCCTTATTGTTAACGCCTCTAATATAACGACCGGTATATGTTGGGCAATCTTCCAAACAATCTATACTAACTTTAATAGGGCTTTCAAATGTTCCTTCAATTTTCTTAATTTCTAAAGGTTTTAATTTTCCAAGACCACTTGCTGCTAAATCTCTTGCAATACCTCTAACACCCAAACATTCAGCTCTGTTTGGAGTAATAGAAACTTCAATAACAGGGTCTATGTTAAGAACGCTAGAAGCACTCATTCCAATTTCTGTATTGCTATCAAGTTCAATGATGCCGGTGTGGTCATCTCCAACCAAAAGTTCTTTTTCAGAACACATCATTCCCATACTTTCAACACCTCTAATTTTAGCAACTTTTAAGGTTTCGCCATAGCATGGAATAAGGCTACCTGTTGGAGCATAAATACCAACTAAACCCTTATGAACATTTGGTGCACCGCATACAACTTGTAAAATATCACTTCCTGTATTAACTCTTAATACATGTAAGTGGTCAGAATCAGGATGGTCTTCAACCTCATCAATACGTGCGGTGATAAAACCTTCTAATGAACTTGCAGGGTCAACAACTTCTTCAACCTCTAAACCAATACGAGTTAAAGTTTCAACAATTTCATTGATATTAGCATCTGTATCTAAATGCTCTTTTAACCAAGATAAAGTAAATTTCATCGTGTCAATCCTCCATTACCACTTAAACCTAAAGTCATTGCAGATATATCAAGTGGTGCAAATCCATAGTTTTTAATCCATCTAACATCTGATTCAAAGAATGTTCTTAAATCTGGTATTCCATATTTAAGCATTGCAAGTCTATCCATACCAACACCAAATGCAAAACCTTGATATTCTTCTGGATCAATTCCGCAAGCTTTTAATACATTTGGATGTACCATTCCACATCCTAAAACTTCTAACCAATCGTTACCTGTTCCAATTTTAAGTTCTGTTTTAGATTTTAAGCACCCTATATCCATTTCAGCAGATGGCTCTGTAAATGGGAAAAATGATGGACGGAAGCGAACTTTTAAGTCATCAACTTCAAAAAACTCTTTCATGAAGTCATATAAACATCCTTTCAAATCTGCCATAGTAGTTTTTTTATCAACTACAAGTCCTTCTACTTGGTGAAACATTGGTGTATGAGTTGCATCATAGTCTGAGCGATATGTTCTGCCAGGTGCAATAATTCTAATAGGAGGTTGTTTTTTCTCCATTGTACGAATTTGAACGCTAGAAGTTTGTGTTCTAACCACATATGCACTATCTTTATCAAATTCTTTTGTAACATCATTGTTTACATAGAAAGTATCTTGCATCTGGCGAGCAGGGTGGTTTGGTGGTGTGTTAAGTGCATTAAAGTTATGGAATTGGTCTTCTATTTCTGGGCCGTCTGCAACTTCAAATCCCATTTCTGAAAAAATAGCTACAACTTCTTCATAAACTTTAGAAATAGGGTGAATTCTACCTTGTGTTTCAGGACGGCATGGAAGAGTTACATCAATTACTTCTTTTTTGAGTTTTTCATTAAGCTGTTTTGTTTCTAAAACTTGTTTTTGATTAGTAAGTAAAGTATCAAGTTCTGCCTTAACAGCATTGATTTGTTTACCAAACTCAATTCTTTCTTCCATAGGCATAGAACCTAAAGTTTTTAATAGTTCTGTAATTCTTCCCTTTTTACCAAGAGCATTTACCCTAACATCATCAAGAGCTTTAAGGTCTGAAGCATTAGTAATCTGCTCTACAATTTCTTTTTTTATAACTTCAATATCACTCATATTATCACCTTATAAATTTACTTAAAATCTCATCTATTTTTAAGATGTGTTTTAAATACAAAAGAGTCATCTTGGCTAACCAAGACGACTCTAAATATTTTTTGATATAAACTTAACTGATTTTAAAAATCTTATTTAGCTAGAGCCGCTTTGGCAGTTTCTACTAACTTAGCAAAAGCTTGGGGCTCTCTGTAAGCGATATCAGCAAGGACTTTTCTATCAAGCTCAATACCTGCTTTGATGAGCCCGCTGATAAATCGAGAATAAGTCATATCATTTAATCTAGTTGCTGCATTGATACGTTGAATCCAAAGAGAACGGAAGTTTCTCTTTTTAACTCTTCTATCACGATATGCATATTGCAAACCTTTTTCAACTTTTTCAACTGCTACTCTGAAAACGTTCTTATTACGTCCTCTATAGCCTTTCGCCATATCCAAAACTTTTTTATGGCGAGCGTGTGCTGTTACACCTCTTTTAACACGAGACATTTATATATCCTCCTAAAACTACAAATATGGTAAAAATTTCTTAACAATCTGTGCATCAGCTTCTGAAACCAAAGTTGTGCCACGAGCTTGTCTTTTCATTTTCTGAGTTTTGCAGAAGAGGCAGTGTCTCTTGTTAGCAAAATTTCTTTTTAATTTTCCAGTTCCTGTAGCGCTAAAGCGTTTTTTAGCAGAACTTTTTGTTTTTAATTTAGGCATTTCAATCCCTTTCAAATATTAAGTTGGATTAACAGACCACCAAGGCATGCCATTAGCCCTAGCAATCATTCAGACCACATTTATACACAATATTTTTAAAAAGTAAAGCACTTTTTTAATTTAAAATTAACATTTAAGCAATACCAGCAAATATTGTTAAAATAAAACCAATTACAAGCGGTATCGAAAAATTATCATCTAATTCAAAGAACTTTTCAAACAGCTCCATGAATACCGCAAAAAAGCAAGCAATAACGCTCGCATACGTAAATGTATATATTGGATTAAAAAGTATCATTATGATAAGAGAGCTAATAAAAAAGGCAACAGTACCCTCTAAAGTTTTATTTTGATAAATTTTCCTTTGCCCGCAAGCTTTACCTACAAGAGCTGCTAACGTATCAGATATGAGCATTACAGTAATAGCAATGGAGGCAATAACGTTTGAAAACAACAAAGTACAAATCAAAGATGATGCTAAAACATAAAAACCACCTGTAACAGTAAAATGTTTATGTTGTCGTTCGCTATTTCTAAGAGCAAAAGCAAAAGGTAATGTAAATATAATCCTTGCCCATTTCCACTTTTTATAATTGCCATATTCTAACAGTAATTCGCCAAGCATCAAAAGAGCAAAGCATAATGATGCAATAAGCGTACCCCCAAAATAAATGAGTGCAGGTATCCATAAAGAACTCAAGTGAATTCCTTTACGATAAACTTCACGCCTGTATTGCTTGGGAACTTTTGCTTCAAAGTCTTTTTGATATTTTTTTATTTTTTCTATTGCCACCTCTGGTCTTAGTTGTTCTGGAACTTTAGCCTCTAATTCCTTTTTGTACTCTTTAATTTTACTTACAGATAATTTTTTGTTCAAAATTTTAACTCCATAAAATCATATAATATCATCAATATATATAAATTATTAGAAATTACATCAAATTAATACTTTATCAACAAGCAAAAAATTGAGTTGAAAATAAGTAATTATAATCTAAATTACCTATGTAACGAAATAAAGGGACTATAATTACTATGAAAACATTATCTATAATAATATTCTTTTTAAGCTATATGCTAATGTCATCAGCTAAATGGGCTATAAGAAAATTTGGTGAAATGAGTTATGAACAAGTTATTTTTCACTTAAATACACCATTAGATTCAGAAACAAAATTAATTTGTAGTTATTTGCAAAATACAGTAATGATTGCAGTTATTCTAGTTGTAGTGTTGTATTTTATTTCAAAGAAAATAAGTCCCCGTAAATTATTCAGTTTATCTATATTGTTTCTTATTTGTACGCTCTCATTTAGCTGGAGAATATTAAATATAGATAAAATAATCAAAGAATATGATACTCATATAACAATAGGTGATTTCTATGAAAAATATTATGTAGATTTGCATAAAATATCTATAAAAGCACCCGAACATAAAAGAAATTTAATAATGATTTTTGCCGAAAGTATGGAAAATACATATGCAAATGCTAATTATTTTGATGATAATTTGATACCAGAATTAACAACTTTGGCAAATGATAATATAAGTTTTAGTCATAATGATAGTTTTGGAGGTTTTAAGGTTATTAATGGAGCTAAATATACACAAGCATCTCTTGTTTCTCAATTATGTGCAATACCATTAAGATTACCAATTAATGCATCATTGTATCGTCCTAAAAATGGATTTTTACCTGGAGCACTTTGCTTGTCAGATATTCTAAAGAAAGATGGATATAATCAAAGCTTCATGATAGGTATGACAAGAGCTTTTTCTGGTACAGATAAATATTTAGAAACTCATGGTAACGTAAAAATACTTGATTGGGATTTTTATTCTAAACGTGATAATCTTGATAAAAATACAGATAAAAGACGTAAAAGAATAGTTAGAGATGAAAAATTGTTCAGTTATGCCAAAGAAGAAATTTTGAATTTATATAACCAAAAAGAACCATTTGCATTTACAATCATGACATTAGATACCCACTTTGGTGATGAACATTTTGACAGCCAAAATTGTAAGGTTAAATATCATAGTAAAGATGTAAAAGATGATGAATATTTTAAAAATGTTATATCATGTTCAAGTTCAAAAATTAATAACTTTATTGAATGGATAAAAACTCAACCATTCTACGATAATACAGAAATAGTAATAGTTGGAGACCATCTAACAATGGGTGAAGCTGTTAAGTTTGATAAAAATATGGATAGAACTATGTACAATGTATATATTAATTCTTCATCTAAAGATAACATTAAAACTAAAAATCGTCTATTTACAGCTTTAGATACTCTACCTACAATGCTTGAAGGATTGGGGTATACCATAGACGGCAATAAACTAGGTTTAGGTGTGTCATTGTTTTCAGGTAAAGCAACTCTAATGGAGCAAGGTATATCATTTGAACAATTAAACACAGAGCTAGATAAACAATCTAAAATCTATAATAAAATATTGTATGGTAAAGACGTTGGTCAAATGCAAAATAACTAAAAAAAGAAACCCGCCGGCCTAGCCGGCGGTTCTTCTTTAACGGCTATAAGCCTTTACCACTGGCAGCCCCTGAACGGGGCTTATAAGCGTCTGACAGACGCAAATTGTTACTATTTACCCATAAACGGGTCGTTTAAATCTAATGTTAACTGGTCTGATAATTGGTCTTCTTTTAATTGTTGAGATATATACTCTTGTATTTTTTTACCATTTTTACCGACTGTATCAACATAATAACCGCGACACCAAAATTCTCTATTTCGATATTGATATTTTATA
>JAFTVD010000017.1 GCA_017465945.1 Alphaproteobacteria bacterium
CCATCATCAATCTTAAATATTTGAGGTTTTGCTGTCATAGCATCTCGTTGTATTCCTATACCATCGCTATATGGTGTAAATGATACAATTTTTTCATACTTTATTCTAAAATTTTGATGTTGGCATCCAAAGTAAATGTGTTTATTTGTAACAACCAAAATTCCTGTTCCAATATATTCGGTTGATTGATAATGAACAGGATGACCTCTAAAAGAGCTTGTTCTAAAATATATACCTTTGGCTACTCTGAAACTTCCACCTATTGAGCCTCCTTCATATCTTGTTCTTTCTTTAACTTCTGAATATTCAACATTTTGAAATATCCATACAACTTTCTCATCTTTTTGAAAATTAAAAGGCAACATACCATCATATTTTACTTCGGGTATTTTTCCTTCTGATAATTGTCTTATTATTCCTGACTTTGTTAATTCTTCAAACTTTTTATTACCGTCTAAATCTTCTTGTGTTAAATTATATTTTTCTGAAAATTGTAATAAATTCTTTTCTAATTCTTCTGATACATAACTTTCTTCAAGGGCTTTTGTTATTGTATTTTCCCAACTTTTAATTAATAGGCTCTTTTTTTCATTGTCATTTATAAAATAATTTTGTTGGCAATCATTTAAAATATTATCATATTTCTTAAAATCAAAATCATTATTCAGCATTAAATCTGTTAATGATAATATTTTATCATTACCTAATATAAATTTATTATGACACTCTTTATGCGACCTTTTATAAAATTTAGTTTTTTGCCCGCAATAACAACAAACTCCAAATTTTTTTTGCCTTAAAGATTTCATTTTATAAGCTCCATTATTAAATTACGCTATATTTCTTTTATAGTTGAACTTTCAACAACTAAATTTTGATTCAATAAACAAAATAGTAACACAACACTATAGATACTACAGCTCATCACCAATAAATCAAATACAAAAACATCAAAATTCTATAAAAAAAACTCTTTTCAAATAAAATAAATCAAATATACTAAAAAAACACTCCCCAAAATAAATACTTTACCTATATCTCTCTTTTTTTCATACTCTTAATAATGAAATGTAATAAAAGCCCAACAACAGCCATAATAGTAGAAATAAAAACAGGATATACATAATTCCATGCAGGAACAGGTGAAAATATACAAAAAATAATCGATCCAGCAATACCCGAAATCAACGATGACAATACATATAACAACATAACATCTTTTCTTCTAAAAAACATAACCAAAACCACCGCAAATAATACAAAATTAAACACCACAAAATGAATTGTCTTAAAAACAGGAAATATTAAACGCAAAAAATTATAAATTTTTATTTTACTTTCTGGCGCCTCATAAAATAGTTCTTCATCCAAAAATATCGTTCTTAGCCACTTAACATCGTTCATATAAATACTATAGTGTTGGTGATTAGGTGTTATTTCTGTTACAGCATTAGTCATCCACATAGCTTTAACAAATCGACCAATACATCTCAAATAATCTTTCGGATATTTAATAATACTTTTTAGCCATGCCATTTTCAAACCATCTAAGGTCCCCGTCTTAAAAGGACGATATGAAACCCATGGTGCTACCATATTATCTGCATTCATTAAATCCATTGAATATATTTTAACAAGATACTCATAATTTCGCCCATCTTCATACCACTCATCCTTAAAACAAGTCTTATCATTATTTGCAATACAAACCCCAGCCATTTGATGCAAAAATATGAAATTACTAGGATATGCTGTTCCTTTTTTTAACAAAGAAGATATTCCCAATAAAACTCCAATAGTAAAAACAGCAAACAACATCATTAGTCCACTATATTTAAGCCAAACATATGATTTATCCATTTTTCCAACAACAATATACGAATATATAAAAAATATTGGATAAGATTGTATTATAGCGTTGTGTCTACTTAATACCGCAAAAATAAAAGCGCATCCCAAAGCTATCATATTTTTGTACGTTATTCCTGCTAAAATCTGATATAAAACGATGCTCCATAATAAAAAAACAAACATAGATGACGAAAAACAACTATGTAACACAATATTATTAAAAAACACATTTCCAACACAAATCAAAATAAATATAGAAAAACACCATTTTGAATGAAATCTTTTCCAACAACCTAAACAAAGAATATATATAGATAAATAAAATGGTATCAGATTAAAAAATAAAGGCATATATAAATGCCTACCAAAAATATCAGAAAATAATTTTAACAAAACAGTGTACATTATTGGATAATGATTATCCATCCCCCAATAAGCCATCAAAACAATCCAATCTGCACCAATATATCCAGGATAAAACAACCAAAAATTAAAAATGAAAAGAACAATACATAAAAACGCCATCAAAAACATAATAGTCATATCACCCAATATCATATTTTTATTCTTTTTTATCTCTAACATTCAACCAATTCCCTAAAAAGATAATATCGTATTACCCCTTTGTATTGTATAATATGCTATCAATATACTCTAATAAATCAACATAAAAACATCAAAATTCTATAAAAAATATTTTCCCAATAAAATCAATCCAATATACTAAATAAATACCAACTCAAAAAACCTTTCTAAACTCAAAACTTTTACTTGACATATAGCAATAAAAATATTTATATAGAGCCAATGTTTAATGACAATTAAGCCTTAATTGTCTGTGTTCGTAACACTTATTGAAATGGTACAGCTATGGGAAATACAAGTCCAATACAATTTTTTAGACAAGTTAAACAAGAAGTAAAAAAAGTTACTTGGCCATCCAAGAAAGAAGTAACTCAAGCAACAATAATGGTTATCATTCTCGTTGCTATTGCAGCCACATTCTTCTTTTGCGTAGATTGGTTCTTTGGCTCAATAGTTCGTGCAATATTTAATTAGGAGTTTCTATCATGGCCGCTCGTTGGTATGTAGTTAATGTATATTCTGGTTCTGAAAAAAAGGTTGCTGAATCGATTCGTGAGCAAGCCGTTTTGAAGAAAATGGATGATAAAATTTTAGAAGTTCTCGTTCCAACAGAACAAGTTGTTGAAATAAGAAAAGACAAGAAAGTAAACGCAGAACACAAATTTTTCCCTGGTTATATTTTAATCAAGATGGAAATGAATGATGACACATGGCATATCGTAAAAGATACTCCTCGTGTTAGTGGTTTCCTTGGTAGTCATAACAAACCACAAGCTATCACAGAAAAAGAAGTTATGCGTATTATGACTCAAATTGAAGAAGGCGTTGAACGTCCTGCAACAGAAGTTTGCTTTGAAATTGGGGAACAAATTCGTGTAACAGACGGACCTTTCGCATCATTCATTGGTACTGTTAATGATATAGATACAGAAAGATCTCGCTTAAAAGTTTCAGTTTCTATTTTCGGACGTGAAACACCTGTTGAACTAGAGTTCACACAAGTAGAAAAGTTATCTTAAAAACTAAAGCCTCCAATCGGAGGCTTTTTTCTTAACTTCTATGCTATTTTATCTTGTACATATTTTTTTATTAATGATTTGTACATATTAGCATCTTCTTTTTCAAAAAATTTAGAAAAATTATCACATATCTTATCAATAATTTTCAGTTTTTCTAAATATACAAACGAATATTTATAATTTAAGTCAAAAATCCAAGCTAAAATCATTAACGCTTGGTCCGCAAAGTTTTTCACATCTCCCCGATTAACTGCCATAAACTTCATAAAACAATCAGCAACATTCTCAGATGGT
The DNA here is from genome assembly GCA_017465945.1 of Alphaproteobacteria bacterium. Classification (GTDB taxonomy): domain Bacteria; phylum Pseudomonadota; class Alphaproteobacteria; order RF32; family CAG-239; genus CAG-267. The sequence continues at coordinate 3,750 of JAFTVD010000017.1, forward strand.
TTCAAATTATATGGATTTTCAAATCTATCTTTAACAAAGAATATTTTCTCTATTTCACCAAAAGCTCGAACTAACAAATAAAAATTCGCAATCTTATCAGCATCTCTAACTAAATAACTAACTTTTTTTACCCATTCTTTTTTATCATCCGAAAGCTTTATATATTCATCATCATTATACAAAAATTCTATCAAATGCCCGTGATGTTTTATTGGCAACAAAACATCTATTGATGAAAAATTCTCTGTATTACTTAACATCATAGCACCATGAACACCATGGTCTAATTTTCCACCATTCTGAATAACTAAAATTTCTCTAAATCTCGCAATATCATGCAACAATACCGTTGCTTTCAATTTATCTTTTATATCATCATCTAACAAACAAAAACAATCTTCATGAGCAATCAAATAATTTCCAGCCCCCAAAACCTGATATGAATGTTTTATCTTCTCGTCCATAAAAGATTTCGCATAATCATCATCTTGAGCTTCTTTATATGATGTTGAATATTCAACATCTAACATAACTCTCGCCTCATCTAAATAAGCCATATCACTCCCTCTTTTGTACAATAAAAAAGGGATTTCATTTTAGAAACCCCTTTTTCTAAATTCTTATTAGAATCCTTCTGTATCTAAGCGTTTACGCAACTGCTTTCTAGAACGTCTAATAGCTTCTGCTTTACGTCTAGTTTTCTTTTCAGAATTCTTTTCATGACAACGGCGAAGTTTCATTTCACGGAAAATACCTTCACGTTGCATTTTCTTCTTCAAAATCTTCAAAGATTGCGCTACGTCATTACCAATAACAGTAACTTGAACCACTTAAATCACCTCTTTTCTAGTTCTCTAATTGTTAAAATTATGAGCGTTTATAACATAAATATTTTATATTGCAAACAAAAAATGCACAAAAACATTAAATTATAACTTATTTTTAAGAACTTTTGTTCTAAAATTCACCATACCTAAAAAAGAAAGGACAATATAAATGGCAGAAGAAGTAATAAATAAAGTAACAAACACTCTAAAGAATATTGATTCATATGAGTTAATGAAAAATGATAAAAATGAAGTGATGATACTCTTATACGCAGGAAACACCCCACCATCAAGAGCTAGTTTTTACTTAAATGAAAAGGCAAAATACATTGAATTATCCAGAAATAGTGAAAGCATTGCCATAATTGAAAATTTACAAGATGAAAGCATTAAACAATTAAAAGAATTAAAAAAACTTTATGTTTGTGAAATAAAATATGATGAAAAAACAAACACAAACGAAGAAGAAGCTGAAATAGTTTTTGCATATTTAGCCAAACAATCACCAACCGAAAGAAGAACTATACAAGATAAAGTAAAAGAACAACGTGAAAAAATAATAGAAGAAAAGAATAAAAAACCAACTTCACCAGAAAAATAACAACTTTTACAAAAACATAAAAGCTACAAAATTGTAGCTTTTTTTAATGGCGGACTTAAGTGGGATTTCGAACCCTTCGGTCAACCTTTGGGGGTACACACGATTTCCATCGGCAAAGACCTCAAACACATCAATAAACATAAAAAAAGAGCGCTATAACAAGCACTCTATATAAAATGGCGGACTTAAGTGGGATTTCGAACCCTTAGGTCAACCTTTGGGGGTACACACGATTTCCAATCGGCAAAGACCTCAAACACACCAACAAACATAAAAAAAGAGCGCTATAACAAGCACTCTATATAAAATGGCGGACTTAAGTGGGATTTCGAACCCTTAGGTCAACCTTTGGGGGTACACACGATTTCCAATCGGCAAAGACCTCAAACACACCAATAAACATAAAAAAAGAGCGCTATAATAAGCACTCTATATAAAATGGCGGACAGAGTGGGATTCGAACCCACGGTACCCTTTGGGGGTACACACGATTTCCAATCGTGCACCTTCGGCCTCTCGGTCATCTGTCCAACGCCAAAAGAAACTATAACCTTTTTTTTCTTTTGGCAAGCATTATTTTTCTAATCTAACTTTCTGGATAACCAATAACTTGATTAATGATTACAAATTCATCTCTATCTAAACGTAGTTTATCTTTTAATTCATCTTTATCAATATATCCCCTAACAATAGTATTCAAACCTTTACTTGTTGCATAAAGATAAACATTTTGTGCAGCCGAACCTGCATGAAAATATGAGTAATCTTTATCGCTACCCGTATATATCAAATTAACCGGAGCCCCCTTAACAAAATCTTGTTTAGCAATATATTGTTCAATTTCTTCATCACTTACTTTAACTAAACTATTCTCATTTGCATCATATGCCCAAATAGAATTTTGATACACTACATAAACTTTTAGATTTTGCTCATTTCTTGCAGTTGCAATCGTGCGTGTACCTCTATCATTAATACCAAAAGCACTCCATAATAAATCACTCAATGTCTGCAAACTAACAGGCTTTGTACTATATTCTCTACTAGACTTACGCTCATTAATAAGCTTCATCAAATCAGAATTTTTATCAGGCTCTGGCAATTTTTGAACTTCAACAGCATTTGCATTAAAACTCATTATCACTCCTAACATCATTAAACTAACTTTTTTTAACATACTAAACCTCACATAAAATAAAAAAGACTATAATACCTATAGCCCTCTTTTACTTTAAATTCAGTTAATTATACTAAAAAAATCAATCTCTATCACGCCCAAAATTAACTTTTATTGGAACATATTTTTCATCTGTATGCAAAGGCAATTCTTTTCCTGCTTGTTGCTCTTGTAACATTTTTTGTTTTCTCTCTTCAATATTCTTTTTTTGCTCTTCATTATATGCTTTTCGTTCTTCTTCTAATTTATTTGCATGAAATTCTTTCGCCTTTTCAAAAATAACTTCATCTTTATCTTCAACATTTCCTACCAAAAATTGTTTAGCCTTCAAAAAGGCCTTAACCAATTTATCAGTACTAATGCTTCCTTTTGTTAAATCTATCCAGCCAGTAAAATGTCCATTACTTAAAAATTCAGAAAAATCTATATAAAACTTCTTAGCTTTCTTGCGTCTTTTAGGAGCTAAAATTTTCTTCAATTCTTCAGGACTAGGAACCCTACCCAATGCTTGAGCAATTTGTTCTGGAGTAATAATACATTCACTTAAATCTAACTCCATAATATTAACACCAGTAAAATCAAGTCCTGTAAAATCAACCCCTTTAAGATTAACCTGACTTAAGTCGATTCTCTTTAAATCCAAAAGTGATAAATTAATTCGTGTTAAATTAAGTTTATGAGGATAATAAATAGCTAAATACTCAACAAGCGCTTGCAATTCTTCAATCGCTAACTCATCCATTCGGATATCAATTAAGATTGCATCTTCGATATCAGCATCGCGAAGGATAACCCCTTCCATATTTGCGCCAGTAAAGTTAGTACCCTTTAACTTTGCCCCTGCAAAAATAGAATCTGTTAAATCAGCCCCAGATAAATCGGCTCCAGATAAATCAGCTCCGGTAAAATCAGTACCAACTAACTTTGCACCGCTAAAATTTGCATCTTGTAAATTAGAAGCAGAAAAATCCGCCTTTGATAAATCTTGTCCCGAAAAATCTGCTCCAACTAAATTAGCTCCAACATGATATTCCCCATCAGCTAAAGCTCTTCTTCTTCCTAAAATATCATCTTGACGTTCTATCTCATCTGCTATAGCTTTCCAAGAGTGGCTAAATTCATATAACTTAGCCTCAATTTCACCCTCAACAGCTTCTCCTTTAAGGGTAGCCTCAAGGTCTGCCTCCATAGCTTTTCTTGCTTGTCCTAATTGATCATAATATGAACGAAGTTTTTCTAACCTTTCAGATACAGGTTTTTCTGTTTTTTCTTCACCTATAGTAGAAACAGGTGCAAAAGAGATATTTTCAATATCCTCCGCAACTACACCAACAACCTTTTCTTCTACAATATCTTCGCTCATTAAAGCTCCTGTTATCAATATCTGATAAAAATTATATCCTAAAATTTAATAATATTCAAGCTTTTAATAAATATCCTGGTTTCTTTTTATATAAATAAAAACTAAGAAACATACCTGGCACAGACAATAATGCTGTAATAATAAAAAACACAGGCCAAGAAGTCAATTCTAAAACCCTACCCGCAGTAGATGCAAACACATCTCTAGATAACCCCATCAAAGATGAAAGAAGTGCATATTGAGTTGCCGTATATCCCTTATCACACAAAACGGACATAAACGCAATTATCACCGTTGTAGCCATACCTGATACAAGATTATCAATAGAAACAGATACCATTAAAATCCAAACATTATGTCCCACAGAATATAAGAAAATATAAAATAAAGTTGTAACCCCTTGCACAATAGCAAATAAAACAAGTCCTTTTGAAAGTCCTATTTTATTTATAATACATCCACCTAACACCCCTCCAATAATAGTAGCAACCATTCCATATAATTTAGAAATATGAGCTATTTCCACTTTACTAAAACCTAAATCATCATAAAAAGGATATGCCAAAGTTCCAAAATATGAATCACTTAATCTATATAAAAAGACTAAAAACAATGCTACAATCCAATGCTCTTTTTTAGCAAATTGTGTAAACGGCTCAACCAATGCTGTTCGTAAAATATTACCTTTTTCATAATTAAGTTTTTCTGTACTACAAGGTTCATCCGCCACCAAAACAGCAAAAACACCTAATAGTAAAAATAAACCAACAATAAAATAAACCACATTCCATGAATATATAGAAGCAAGCCCAATAGCTCCAGCACTAGATATAACAGTACCTAATCTATACCCTAATACATAAATAGTTGCCCCATTTACTTCATCATTAGTTGTTTTAGAAAATAATTCTACCCTAAAAGCATCAAGTACTATATCTTGAGTTGCTGAAAAAAAACTAATACAAAGAGCAAACACTGCCATCAAAGCTAAATTACTACTAGGATTTTGCAATGAAATCAAAATAATAGAAAAAATCAACCCTATTTGAGAAAAAATTGCCCAACTTCTTCTTTTGCCTAATTTATGCAATAATGGAATTTTAACATTTTCAACCACCGGAGCCCATAACCATTTAAAAGAATATGGAAGTCTAATCAAAGAAAACGCACCTATTGTTCTATAAGCTATATCAAAATCTTTTAACCATAAAGAAAGCGTACCAAAAACAAGAGCTAAAGGCAACCCACTTGCAATACCAAATGCAAGTGTTATCATCATATTTTTAGAAAAATATTCTCTAAAATTATTATTCATCACCAATGTTTACCTTTTTCTCCACAATATAAATAGGCCTATCTTTAACCTCAATAAATATACGACCGATATATTCCCCGAGTATTCCCAATATAATCATTTGGATTCCACCAAGAAGCAAAATAAATACCAACAACGAAGCATATCCAGGCACATCAATTCCTTGTACTATTGTTCTCAAAATTATGTAAATAGCATAAAGAATGCCCACACTAGAAAGAAGTGTTCCCAAATAAGTCCATATTCTTAAAGGAAAAGTGGTAGATGCTGTTATCCCATCAAGAGCAAAATTCCATAATTTCCAATAATTCCATTTACTTTTGCCGGCAACCCTTTTTTGCCTTGTATACTTTACTCCACAAGATTTAAACCCTGTCCAACCAAAAATACCTTTCATAAAAACATTACGCTCTTTTAATAACAATATAGCATCAATAATTTTTCTATCTATTAAACGATAATCACCTGCATTATATGGTATAGGTGAACGTGTCATCATATTATATATTTTATAAAAAAGTTTAGCGGTAAAGCGTTTTAAAAAAGTATCACTTCCTCTATCACTACGGATTCCATAGACCATATCATATCCATCTTCCCATTTTTTCACAAAATCAATTATCAACTCTGGTGGATCTTGTAAATCAACATCCATAGGAATAGCAGCTCTTCCTTTACAAAACTTAAAACCAGCCATCAAGCCATATTCTTTACCAAAATTGCGAGAAAACTTTATAATTTTTATTTTATTATCCTTATTTGCATAATCTAAAAGTAACTCATATGTTTTATCTATTGAACCATCATCTATACAAATAATTTCATACGAATAGTCAGAAATAGCGCTCAATGCTTCCCTTATTTTTTCAAAAAAAACATCTAAACTATCTTCTTCATTATACATAGATACAATAATCGATAAATCAGGATTTTCATTAATAATCTTAATCGTTTTGTTCATAAGTTCCTCGCATTTGCTATTTACTTTTCTTACCTTATCTTTTTTTAAGATAAAATACAATTTATTTGCCCTTTATTAACAGATTTAAATATAATATAAAACATACAATTTTTTAAACAAGGAATAAAAATATGTCTTTTATAAAATCCATAGCAACCTTTGGTGGTTTCACAATGATAAGTAGAGTAACAGGCTTTATCAGAGATATGATAATAGCAAACTTTCTTGGAGCAGGAGCTGTTTCTGATGCGTTTTTAGTATCATTTAAACTACCAAATTTATTTAGAAGCTTATTTGCTGAAGGCGCTTTCACCTCTGCTTTTGTTCCTTTATTTTCCTCAAAACTCGTAGCATCAGGCAAAGAAGATTCTATAAAATTTGCATCATCTGCAATATCTTTATTAACATTCATTTTAATAATTTTCACATTGATTTTCGAACTTTTTATGCCATATGTTGTAAAAATTTTAGCACCAGGATTTATTGAAGATAAAGAAAAAATAGCCTTAACAATAGATTTATGTCGTATCACTTTTCCATTTTTATTATTTATCTCCATTGTTTCTTTTCAAGCAGGTATTCTAAATTCCATAGAACGTTTTGCAGCCCCTGCTTCTGCGCCAATAATATTAAATATTGGTATTATAACATCAGGATTATTGTCCGTTGTATTTTTAGATATGCCAGTATACGGCATGGCTTGGGGTATAACAATATCAGGAATTGTAGAAATACTATGGCTAAAACATTTTCTAAACAAAGAAAATATAAAAATAACTCCCAATATACATATTATAGAAACATTCAAAAACAATGAAATAAAAACACTGTTCAAACGTATCGCACCTGGTGTTCTTGGTGCTGGTATATACCAAATCAATATGGTAGTAGACACGATTCTCGTATCTCTTGTTTCAAGCGGTGCTGTTTCATGGTTATACTATGCCAATAGATTACAACAATTACCTCTTGGAGTAATCGGTGCCGCCATAAGTGTAGCTTTACTGCCTCTTCTTTCTAAAAAATTAAAAGCCAACGAAATAGATGAAGCTAAAACAACTCAAGATAAAGCTATCTTTTATGGCATCATTATGTCACTACCATCAGCTATCATATTTATATGTTTAGCCGATTCTTTAATACAATTACTTTTTGAACACGGAAAATTTACATCTTCAGATACCATCAATACTGCTAACGCATTAAAAGCATATGCAATAGGACTTCCAGCTTACGTTATGGTAAAAGCTTTAACCCCAAACTTTTTTGCTAGAGGAGACACTATAACACCTGTAAAGTATAGTATCATTGTATTTATATCAAACTTAACACTAAACTTGATATTAATGAAACCTTTTGGTCATATAGGTATAGCTATCGCCACATCTATATCAGCTTTTGTTTCCTTATATCAGTACATACATGGATTAAAAAAACGCAATCACTGGGAATTTTCATTACAACTTATAAAACAAATAAAAAATGTTTTTATCTGTTCTTTGATTATGGGAATAACCATTTATTTAACCAAATATCTACTTAATTACTATCTAACAATAAACAATATTGGATTTTTAATCCTCAAGTTATCTATTATTGGCATAATAGGACTTGCAACTTTTTTGATTTCCGCTAAAATAACAGGCACAATAGATATCACATCTATCATCCGCACTATTCTATCACGGAGAAAAAAGGCATGATAAAAAATTTATTAATTAAATTAAAAATTACCATTAAACGTTTTATTGGTAAAATTGTTTATGCCTATACATATCTAAAAAACAAATCAAAAACAATTTATACTCAACTCAAAAAAAAGAAGCTCAAATCAATAGCGTACTCTTTTATAAAACAATGGAAAACAAGTTCCTTTCTGTTCATTGGTTTATTGCTATTATACTATACAATAGGTGCTTTTGTTAGCTCAAACATAAACAACAAATTAAACGTTGATATAAAAACAGATAAATCAACCCAACAACACACAACAACATCTTTAATATATACCTTAAAATCTCAAATTGATGACACCCCTTGGACACCATCATTACCATTAATTTTTCCTGCATCAATATTAGATAACGTACCAAATTTCCAATTAGGCACAAAAAATGCTAGCAAATATTTTATAAAAAGAATGTCCGCACTTTATATAGACGCATCATTAAAAGAAGCAAGTCAATTACTTGACTATCCTGCAAACATTTGGTTATTCTCACAAAATGAGAATGATAAATTATCTCCTGGTTCTGCAAAACAATATCGCAAAGCAATAAATCATATATCTGATTTTTCAAAAACACAAAACATACGCCATCCATTAAATATAAATAGCTTATCATATCATATAGAAAGTATTGATAACCTATTAACCACTACCATAAATACCATAAACAAACACACCATAGAACATAGTTCTGACTTTATAGATAACAAATCAGATGACACATTCTTTTATGCTCAAGGAACTCTTTACACTATCCACTATTTCCTTTCAGCTTTAACCAAAGACTACCAAGATTTCATTGTTGAAAAAGAACTTTATGATGAAATAACATCTAGCTTAAAAAACTTAAATTACGCAATAAATCTTAATCCAACCATAATCAAAAATTCATCATTAGAAGATGTTTACTCTGCAAATCATCTTATATATTTGGCTTACTACATATCTCTTGCTCAAAATAATATAAAAAATATTCAAAACACCATAAAACAACAAATTTCAAGGATGCTTCCCAATGATAATTGAGACAAAAACAATATCTCCAACTGAAATATTAATATTTTTGCCTCAACCACTGCCAATCGTAGGAACATTCTACTGCAAAGATACAAACACTCAATGCGAAATAATAACTAATATAAATCAAACATCACTATCCAAAGAACTGTTATTAACATCTGATTTTTTATACATAAAATCACATTCAAAAGAACAATTAGATGATCTAAAAGCATTATCCATAGCCGAACTTGATGATTTTCAAAAAAACACTATAAAACTATACTCATCACCAGAAAATATTGAACATAAAATAGTATTAATATTAAATCTAATCGTTGCACCATTCTTAAAAAAAGATGGAGGAGATATAGAATTTGTTTCATTACAAAACAACATTGTATCTGTTCGTTTTCTTGGTAAATGTAACGGATGTCCTTATGCGATGAAAACACTAAAAGAACGTGTTGAAAAAAATCTTATTCATTATTTACCAGAACTCAAGGAGGCGATTTTAGTATGATAAAAAAACTCTATACACTTATAGCATTACTTATTACTTTATTTTTTTCATACCCTTCCTTTGCAAAAATGAAAGTAACAGAATATGGTGACATGATATATGTAGAAAATGCAACCGTTTCAGAACTAGAAGAATTATATTCAAAGCACAACTATAAACGCTTTCGTGCATTAGACGATGATGCTTATCCGGCTATATTTGTAAAAACACTACCTTTAGATTTTCAAGAAATACCATTACAAAAATATAGAAACGAGCTTTTCATTCGTATTCTTACTCCTCTTGCCCTAAAAATAAACGAAGAAATAACAAATGAAAGAAATGCGTTATTGCGTATAGAAAAATCATATCTAAAAAACAAAAAATTAACCCCTGATGAATTAGAAAAATTAGAAAATTTTGCCACAAAATATGATTACTTTACAAGAAAAACTGGTAATACCAGAATTGGCCTACAAATTCAAAACCTAAAAAAACGAATAAACATTATTCCTCCTTCAATCTTTGTCGCAGCAGCCGCCATGGAAAGTAACTGGGGATTTTCTCGCCCTGCAAAACTAGCCAATTCCTTATACAAAGAAAAAGTATGGTTCACAAATGAAGGTTTAGAACCTCTAGAAAACAAAGAAGATGGTTACCGCTTTAAAATATTTGATAGTTTAATTGAATGTATGCGAAGTTTTGCTCTAACGTTTAATTCTAACATAAATTACGAACACACATGGGGGGCAAGAGAAGGCATGGTTGAAAGAATTGGTCATATACTAGGTGAAAATATAGCTTATTCATTATCAAATTCCTCAAACCTTCCAAATTTTGTTGGTATACTAGACTACACCACAGCCTTTTATGATTTATTTGCATTAGATGTTGGACACCTAAAAAAATCAGGAGATAAAAAATGGAAATAAACATTATTCCAGTACTTTGCAACGAAAAAAACATGCAAAACTATGCTTATATTATACATCATAAAAATTCAAAAAACGCTATAATCATAGATGCAGCTGAAGCAAATCCAATCTTAAAAAAATTAGAAGAAACATACCTCACTCCTACACATATAATAACCACTCATCACCATTTTGACCATGTTGAAGGAAATTTAACTCTAAAAGAAAAATACAATTTAAAAATAATAGCCCCTTCTGACGAATTTAGCAAAATACCAGGAGCCGATATAAAAGCACAAGAAAATCAACCCCTCACTATAAATGATATTGAAATTTTACCCATAAAAGCTCAAGGCCACACATCTGGGCACATGGTATATCACATAAAAAGCATAAATGCTTTATTTACAGGTGATGTGCTTTTTAATTTATGTATAGGAGGATTATTTGAGGGAACCCCCTCAGAGATGTTTAACACCCTACAACAAATTAAACAACTCCCCGATGAAACATTAATATTTCCAGGTCATGAATATACTCGCTCATGTGCACATAGAAATATGTTAGAATTACCAAATTTTGATAAATATCTAGAAAAAATGCACAAAAGAGAACAAGGGCTACTCGCCCCATCTACATTAAAAGAAGAAAAAAAATATAACCCATACTTAAAAGCCTCTATTGATAATTTTATAGGATAAATAACATGTTTTTTAGTTTAAATAAAAGATTCTTTTTCACAATCATTACCTTTTTATTACTATGTTCTGGCATATTTTTCATTATATTTGAAAAAACCATAGGCAAAAAGCTTCAAGCCGAACAATCAAATATTATAACTAGAAACCAATATGTTATTGAATTATTAAATGAAAATATTGCACTTCGTAAAAAAATTAGTAACCTACAACCAGATATCCCTTTGCAATTAAATGCAAAACAAGAAGAATTAACTAGAGAACAAAAATTAAATGAAGAGCTAACATTAAGATATAATGAAGATTATGCCTCATTTACTGAAACTTTAAGAATTATAGGCTATGGCGCTATACTTACTTTAATCTCTCTTATTATACTATGGCTTCTATTAAAACGTTGGGTAATAAGCCCTATCGACAAGCTAACAACTCTTTCTGTTGACGTTGCAAATGGTGATTTCACCAAAAGAATAGACATCCCTAAATCAAAATTTACAGATGAGTTTGACACGTTAATGCACACCATAAACTTTATGTTAAACAATATCGAAAGCAATATTAATGAAATAAAAGAAAAAGAGATATTTTTACAGAATATCATAGACGCCATGCCTGATGCTATCCGTATCATAGATAAAGATTATAATATTGTATTATCCAATAAAGCCTACAATAATTCTGTAAAAAACAAATATTTTCATAAATCAAAAAAATGCTATGAAGCATACAGCAAAGAAAATACCTGCCCTTGCTCTTCTGCAATACACTTATGTCCATTAAAAGAACTTGAAAAATCTGCATCACCAACTCTAAAACTTGTACATACCGTAAATAATCGCCCACTATCAATCAACTCGGCAAGAATCAACCTAAACAATAGTTATGGCATTGTTGAATCGATTCGTGATTTAAGTGATAACGTTAATTATTCTCACCAACAAAAAATATCATCACTTGGCTTTCTTGCATCATCTCTTGCCCATGAAATGAAAAATAATCTCGGTGCAATAAATTTAATATTAGAAGGATTACTACAAAAATATTATACAGATACAAGCAACAAAACCGAAGAAAAAAAATACCTAGAAATGATATCTTCTCAAATAAAAGAATGTATAACTGTTCCAGAGCGTCTATTAAAATTATCTCGTTCATCAGATACATTATCCTCATTCAACATAATTTCTAGCATTACAGATATGCTCTCATTGCTTGACTACGAAATAAAAAGTAAAGGCATAAATGTCATAAAAAACTTTTCTAACACTAAAGAAAAAATTATTGGCAATGAGACAGATTTCAAAATGATAATATTAAACTTAATTCAAAACGCCATAAATGCTATGCCTAATGGCGGTGATTTAGAAATAAAAACTAACACAAACAAAGACGAAATACTAATAAACATCAAAGATAGTGGCATAGGCATTAAAGAAGATAATTTAAAACACATATTTGAACCTTTTTATTCCACACATAACCAAACAGACAATAAAGGAACAGGATTAGGACTTGCTATTGTTAAAGATTTAGTCCAAAAACTAAATGCAAAAATCGCAGTTTCAAGTACTGTAGATGTAGGAACAACATTCCAAATTACGATTCCACGACAAAAAACACAAAAAATGCTTGTAAAATAATATTTTGCGGTATATATAGCAAAAAAAAGAAATATTTAAGGATTTATTTATGAGTAAAGAAGAACTTTTGGAATTTACTGGTGATGTAATAGAAAAACTCCCAAACGCAATGTTTAGAGTTCGCCTAGAAAATGGTGTTGAGATTTTAGCTCACACCGCTGGCAAAATGCGTAAATTCCGCATCCGTGTTATGGTTGGTGATAAAGTAGATATCGAAATGACACCTTATGATTTAACCAAAGGTCGCATTACTTTCCGCCACAAAGACTAATTTATTAAGGGGTTTTACCCCTTATTTTTTTGCTTGCAAATACCCCGATTCTATGCTAAAATTAATCTATATTTTAAACAAATAGGAGGGAAAATATGCCATCAAATATCATAAAAGTAAAAAAAGCATATTTAGAAAAACGTAGAGAACAATATAAAAAAGAAGGATCTCGTCGCCGAAACTTTGCTAAACTAAAAAACGGCTTAATAGAAAAATATGTTAATGACGAACTAGACCTAAAAGACCGTCAATTAGATAGTATCTTAAAATTAGTAGACCCTAAAACAGATGAAACAGCTATATCTCAAGGTTATTTTCACGCCTGCACTGCTTTTGGAAAAACTTACCTTATGATAGCATTAGCTGAAAGCTATCGCCATATAGAATCAAACAAAAAAATTATAATCTTTGAAGAAAGCGCCAAAGTTCTAGAACAAGTAAAAAAAGATTTTATAGAAAAA
>JAFTVD010000018.1 GCA_017465945.1 Alphaproteobacteria bacterium
ATTGATAATAACGGAAATGTTATCGGTAAAAGTGAAAAAGCAGAACGCTTAGCTTATAATGATAAAGGTGAAGTAATAGGAACAATATCGCCAGATGGAACCGTAAAAGACTTTAGTGGAAAAATCATAGGAAAAGTAGATGCTAATGGCAATATTATTGATAATAACGGAAATGTTATCGGTAAAAGTGAAAAAGCAGAACGCTTAGCTTATAATGATAAAGGCGAAGTAATAGGAACAATATCGCCAGATGGAACTGTAAAGGACTTTAACGGAAAAACTATAGGAAAAGTAGATGCTAATGGCAATATTGTAGATGATAATGGAAATATAATTGGAAAAAGTGAAAAAGCAGAACGCTTAGCTTATAATGATAAAGGTGAAGTAATAGGAACAATATCGCCAGATGGAACCGTAAAGGACTTTAACGGAAAAACTATAGGAAAAGTAGATGCAAATGGCAATATTATTGATAATAACGGAAATGTTATCGGTAAAAGTGAAAAAGCAGAACGCTTAGCTTATAATGATAAAGGTGAAGTAATAGGAACAATATCACCAGATGGAACTGTAAGAGACTTTAGCGGAAAAAACATCGGTAAAGTAGATGCTAATGGCAATATTATTGATAATAACGGAAATGTTATCGGTAAAAGTGAAAAAGCAGAACGCTTAGCTTATAATGATAAAGGTGAAGTAATAGGAACAATATCGCCAGATGGAACCGTAAAGGACTTTAACGGAAAAACTATAGGAAAAGTAGATGCTAATGGCAATATTGTAGACAGTAAGGGAAAGATTATCGGGGTAGCACAAAAAGGAGAGAAAGTAGCATACGGAAAAGATGGCAAAGTCATGGGAATTATCGATGAAAATGGTGTTGTTCGTAATTTTAATGGCAGAGTTGTAGGTGTTGTTGATAAAGATGGAAACGTAATTCGTAATGATGCAGATACTGCAAAAATTATAGGAAAAGTTGGTTCAAGTAGACGATTAGCATATGATAAAGATGGTAATGTTGTTGGTTACATTGATAAAGATGGAACCGTAAAAGATTTTAAAGGTAATACAATAGGAAAAGTAGATGCAAATGGTAATATTATTGATAATAAGGGGAATGTTATCGGTAAAGCAGGGGCTTATTCTAAATTAGCATTAGATGATAAAGGGAATGTTATAGGATATGTTGATGAAAAAGGAAATGTATACAACCAGAATGGAGAACAAATAGGAATAGCCGATGAAAATGGCAATATTATTGATATAAATAACCAATCTCCTGAAATTGAGAAAAAACGTATAGCTACCGGAAAAGATGGTAAATCAATCGGATATATTGATGATGATGGTAATGTAAAAGATTTTAATGGAAATACCATAGGTAAAGTAAATGAAAAAGGTGAAATAATTAATAACAATGGTCAAAAAATTGGAACAGCAGGAGATTATAAGACAATAGCTTATGATACTAATGGTAATGTACTTGGATACATTGACGATAAAAATAGAATAATAGGGCAAGATGGAAAAATAAAAGGGTTTGTTGATGAAAAAGGAAATATTATAGCTACAAATGATAAAACAATAGGTAAAGCTGGGTTATCTAGAAAGCTAGCGTATGATACTAATGGGAATGCTATTGGTTATATAAATGCAGATGGAAGTGTAAAAGATTTTAAAGGCAATATTATAGGAAAAATTGATGCAAGTGGCAATGTTGTAGATGAAAAAGGAAAGGTTATTGGCAAAGCAGGAAAAGTTTTTGATTTAGCTGTTAATGATAAAGGAGAAGTAATAGGCTATATTGATGAAAATAGATTAGTAAAAAATGACAAAGGTCAGACAATAGGCGTAGTTGATAAAAATGGAAATATTATAGCATCAAGTGGCAAAAGTGTAGGTAGTGCTGGAGCAACTAGACGCTTGGCTTATGATGAAAAAGGAAATGTAATCGGCTATGTAGATAAAGATGGTACAGTAAAAGATTTTAAAGGTAATCTCATAGGAAAAATGAGAGATGATGGTAGTATTGTTGATAAAAAAGGAAGAATAATTGGTAAAGCTGGTGCGTATAAAGAAGTTGCTCTTGATGAAAAAGGAAACGTTATTGGATATAAAAATGAAAATGGACATATAGTAAATGAAAAAGGTGAAATAATAGGTTTTATCGATGAACATGGTAATGTTATAAAAAAAGGTGATAAAATTATAGGCAGGACATGTATTAAAAAACGTGTAGTTAGAAATAAAACAGGCGAAATTATAGGTTATTTATCTCACAAAGATATTGTTAAAGATTTTAGTGATAAAATAATTGGTCATAATAAAAATAATAACATCGTCGATAATAGAGGAAAATTAATAGGCGAATTAAAAGAAGAGCTAAATATCGTTATAGATAGTGCTAGCAAAGCTGTTGGTTATGTAGATAATGAAGGTTTTGTTTATGAACATAATAAAAAAATAATAGGTGTTATTGATGATAAAGGTGATGTACATAAGGCTAAAAAAATCATCATTGGTGAATTGAATAAAGATAAGATATCTGTGATAAATAAAAAAGAAGAAGTTGTTGGTGTTGTAAAAAACAAGAAAGTCTATAGCGATAATAAACTGATCGGTTTTGTTAATGAAAAAGATGAAGTATATGGCATTGGTGAGATTATATGCACTTCTTGTAAAACAGCTAGAATAGCACATGATGCTAATGGAAAAGTTATTGGCTATGTTGATGATAATGGTCGAGTTGTTAATGCTGAAGGCAAAGTAATAGGGGTAGCTGATAAAGATGGAAATATTATTGAAACAACCGGTAAGATTATTGGTTCAATAGGAAATAGTAAGCGTTTAGCTCTTGATAAAGACGGTAATGTTATAGGTATCATTGATGATGACGGAACTGTTAAAGATTTTAATGGTAAAGTAATCGGTAAATTAGATGCCAACGGAAATATTGTAGATGAAAAAGGTAATATTATTGGAAGAGCGGGAGAAAAGAGTAATATTGCTTATGATGAAAAAGGAAATGTTATAGGATATGTAAATGAAAAGGGGCAAGTTATTAATTCTAAAGGTGAAATAGTTGGTGTTGTAGATAAAGATGGTAAAGTTATAGAAAGTAATGGAAGTTTAATCGGAAAAGCAGGAGACAGTAAAAATTTAGCCTATGATGAAAAAGGAAACGTTGTAGGATATGTTGATAAAAATGGTATTGTAAAGAATTTTGATGGAGAAACAATAGGGTTCGTTGATGAAAAAGGAAATATCTTAAATAATACAGGACAAGCTATTGGTAAAACAGGTAAAATAGCAAAAGCAGCCTTAGATAAAAATGGTAACACAATAGGATATATAGGCGAAGATGGTAATGTTTATGATTTTAATGGAAATATAATAGGTAAGGCAAATTCTGATGGAACTATAACAGATAACTATGGAAGAGTGATAGGAAGTGTCGGCAATGATATAAGTCTAGCACTAGATGAAAGTGGAAATGTAATAGGGTATGTTGGTGATGATAAAAAAGTTTATAAAGAAAAAGGAAAGTTATTAGGATTTGTTGATGAAAATGGGCAGGTTATAGAATTAACAGATGAAATATTAGGAAAAGCAGATGAGAGTAAAAGATTAGCCTTAGATGCTAATGGCAATGTAATAGGGTTTGTTGATGAAGATGGAACAGTAAGAGATTTTAATGGAAACTTGATAGGGTATATGGGAGAAGATGGTACCATAAATGATGTTAATGGTAATTTAATTGGTAAAGTTGGTGAATATTCTAAAGTTGCGCTTGATGAAAATGGGCAAATTATAGGCTACGTTGATGAAAAAGGTCAAGTCATTGGCAACAACGGAAAAATTATTGGTATAGTTGGTGAAGACGGCTCTGTTTTAGGGACAAATGGCGAAATTATAGGCAATATTGTAAAGCAAATTGATGATACTTTAGATATAGTTAATCATAAAGCTATAATAAATAAAGATGGACAGGTCGTTGGTTATATAGATGAAAAAGGTATAGCAAAAGATTTTAGCGGTAATGTTATAGGAAAATTACAGGAGGATGGTTCTATTTTGGACGATAACGGCCAAGTTGTTGGAAAACAAGGAAATAGAATGGATTTCACTGCCGATAAGAAGGGAAATGTTGTAGGTGTTGTTGGAGATTATTCTAATTTAGCAGTTGATGAAAGTGGTAAAGTTATCGGTTACATAGCAAAAGATGGTAAGGTATACGATTTTAATGGGTATGTGATAGGTTTTGTTAATGAAAATGGTGAAGTGATGAGCTCTAGAGGAGTTAAAATAGGAGCCGTTATAAAAAAAGACTTTATAGCACTATCCCCTAATGGATATAGTTTAGGTGTTATTAATAACAAAGGAGAGGTTGTTAATTCTCTACAAGAAGTTATAGGAAGAGTTTTGCCCAATTCTCTAATTAAAGCAATAGAGGGGGAAAATATTATAGGAAAGGCGGTTATTGGTGGAAAGGCCATCGGTTGGGGATGTAAACAATATGGATATGTAGATAAAGATGGAAAAGTGAAAAAAGATGGGAAGGATACAGGATATAGAATGCTTTTCGATAGAAGTATTGTCGACAACAAAGGCAAATATGTTGGTGATATTGTAAAAATTGGTTGGGTTAGAGATGATAAGTGTAATATTATTGGACAGGCATATTCAGAAGGATTTGTAAAAAATAATAAGGGTGAATATATAGGATGTGTTAATCCTGATGGAGGAGTTATAAATAATGGAAAACAAATAGGACAAGTTTATCAACCATCTTATGCATTGTATTATAATGGAGAAATGATGGGGGTTGTTGGATATGATGGAATTGTAAAAAATGATAATAAATCTATAGGATGTGCAAATTTTGATGGTGAAGTTTTAAATCGAGACGGATTTATAATAGGACAAGTTATAGATGAAACACAAGCATATACATTAAATGGTGAATTTATTAATAATTTATCTCCGTTTGGATATGATAGTATGTCAGTAATACCAAACACAAAAATTTTATTAAATAAATATATAGTTAATCCTAAAAAAGAAGTACAAGGCTTAATCTTGTCGGATAAAAATATTATTGTAGATGCAAAAGGTGATGTTGTTGGACATTTATTTGCAGATGGGTATGTATACAATACAAAAGGTATAGCTATTGATAAATTTATATCTGATGGGGCTTCATTTTATAATAAGAAAGCAGGAAATATATTACCTAAAGGAAAAGTAGTAGACTTTAATGGAGATATAATAGGCTTAGTAAACGATAATGGAGAAGTTATTGATATATTAGGTGAGGTACATGGTAAAATTGATGGCTCCGGACGTATGCTAGATGATAAAGGAGGGTATATAGGAGGTGTAATACCAACAGGGGTTGCTATAGGATATGATGGAGCTTACTTAGGATATGTAGCAAAGAGCGGAAAAGTTATAGATGTTGATGGGCAAATAAGTGGAATAGTAAGTTCTGATGGGCATATATTAGATTTGAATAAAAAAATAATAGGAGAAGTTGTTAAGGAAGATTTTGTTATTGATGTTTTAGGAAATATACAAGGATATTTAAATGCTCTAGGTGATGTTATAGGTCTTGATGATGGCATTTTAACAACCATTTTACCAGGGGGAATTACTAATAATAATTATAGCATTTTAAGAAGAGGAAGTGTGTTTGATTATTCTGGAAAAATTATAGGACAAGTATCTGTAAATGGCAGTGTTATATCACCAAATAAAGAAAATATTGGTAAAGTATCAAGCGTTGCTCAAGTTGTAGATAATAAAGGCATTCCTATTGGTGAAATTGTAAATAGCGATATAGTTATAAATGAAGAAGATAAGGTTATTGGTTATGTTTTAAAGAATGGTAAAGTTATAGATAAAGAAAGAAAAACAATTGGAAAGATTGTTTCATCAAATTTAGTTGTAGATAACAATGGAAAAATTATGGGACAAGCTTATAAAATAGGTGTTAATATACTAGATAACGATGGTGTCTTTGTAGGACGTTTATCTGCAAATGGAGAAATTCGAAATCTAACCAATGGTAAAATAGGTTATTTGAAGAGTAATGGGGCATATATAAATCTTAGAAATAAAATTTCAGGATATGCTTTAGATACTGTAGCTCAAAATCGGAGGAACTAATTTGTATATTAATATATTGAAATTAAAAAAAGTAATTTTAAGTATATCTCTGATTGTTTGTGTAAATTTTAACGTTTATGCAGCTGATATAAGCGCTATAGATTTTAATGGAGATTTATTAGGAAAAGTAATTCCTGATGGGGGAGTTATTAATTTTAATAATGAATTAGTTGGGCATATTACAGCAGATGGTTATATCGTTGATGATAATAATATGCTAATCGGTGGAATTGTTCCTCAAGGAATTGCAATTTCTAATACAAATAAAATTTTAGGAAAAGTCAATAACGACGGAACAGTTACAGAAGAGCTTGATAATTTAGTAGGTAAGGTTCTACCACAAGGGTTGGTTGTTGACGATAGTTACAATGTATTAGGGGCTGTTATATCATCAGGATTAGTTTATAATGATAAGGGAAAAATAGTTGGACGCGTATCTGGTAATGGATATTTTTATGATTTAGCCGGTGAAAATAGTGGAGTTGTAACAGCAACAGGTTTTGTATATGGTTTAAATAAAGATAAATATGAGTTACTTGGTAAACTAATATCATCAAAAGTTGTAAATTCTTTTGATGGTAAAGTATTAGGTAGTATCACTCCTGATGGAAAGGTAACTAATCTTAAAAAAGAAGTTTTGGGTAATATACATGCTAATGGTTATGTATACAATAAAGATAATACTATTGTTGGGTATATGCCAAGTGGCGGATATGCCTTTGATTATAGCGGAAAATACTTAGGTGTAATTAGCTATAATGGAGAAGTTTTAAATAATGGAACAACAGTTGCATACACCATTAATAACAATAGGGTTGTTGATAAAGCTGGAAATATTATAGGTTTTACCTTAAATTTTGCATCAACACTTAATACCATAGATGGAAGATTTTTAGGATACCTTATTCCTGACGGAAAAATAGCAAGAGGAAAAGAAATTATTGGTAAAATTAATGCAACAGGTGAAGCTATAGATGATAATGGCGTTATTATTGGTTTTATCAATAAAGAAGGTCCTGTGTTTGATTATTTAGGACGGCTTAAAGGCAACGCATCCATTAGTGGGATTGTTACAACTTTAGATGGAAATGAACAAGGTTATATGTTGAAAGAAAAAGCATTTGATTTTGATAGCAAAGAAATAGGTAGACTATTGGCTCCCAAAGTTGTTTTTGATAAAAATAATCAATTTATAGGTATAAATGGTATTAACAACATTATATATCATGGTGCAAAGGAGTATACAATTTCTCCATATGGTTATTTATTTGATAAAGATAACAAAATAAGTGGAAGCAATATTGCACTATCTGGAATATATACTCCTGAAGGTAATTTACTATCATATACATCTGTTAATGGAGATAGCGAGGATGTATCTCTTAATGAAATAGCTAAATTAGAGGGGAATGGAGTTTTTATTGATAAAAATAATAAAATATTAGGATCAATAAATAATGTAAGTTATGTAACAGATTTCTTAGGAAAAAGCATTGGCAATATAGGGTACACTAATTTAATAACTAATGATAAAAATGAAAGAATTGCCAAAATACTTCCTAATAGTAGTATAATGGATAATAATGGAACGATATTAACAAATGAATTAGCAGGTAATTTATCTGTAGGTGTTAGTATAAATGGGGACTATATTGGAACAAATACAATAAATGGAATTGTTGTAAAAGATAAACAGGTTATAGGTAAAATAACATCTAATAGATATATTATTGATAGTTTTGGAGCGCTTAATGGGGGGGGGATTCCTTATTCCGTAGTTGTGGCCAAAGATTGCAAATTTTTAGGAGTTATTTCTAGTAATGGAGATATAAGAGCGCCAAATAATTCGTATTTAGGAATGATGTTAACTAATGGTCAAGCTGTAAATGAAGAAGGCGAAGTTATTGGTCAATATATTATACCGAGTGTAGTAATAGGAGAAAATGGGGATGTTATCGGTTCTCAAACTATATTAGGTAATGTATTAAATTATCAAAATGAAAATTTAGGATGTCAAAGTATAGATGGATTTGTTCGTAATGCTCAAAATGAAATAATTGGTACAAAAGTTGAATTTTGGCCTGTTATGAATTTTGATAGCAAAAAAATAGGTTATACCGATTTACAAGGAAAAATTGTTGATGATAGAGGAATTCAAATAGCATCAATGGATTTAAGTGGAAATATATTATCAAAAAATAATGATTATTTAGGGGTTTTATTTAAGTACACAGTTGCGTTTGATAGTAATAATGTATATATGGGGCGAGTAGATACGAATGGAAATGTAATTTCCGATAGTGGTAATATAATAGGTTATGTAAAATATGATGGTGAAGTTGTTTTTGGTGATAAGGTAGGTGGTTATGCTTTATACGATTTATATGTATATGATAATGATGAAAAAACGATAGGATATATAGCTAAAAATGGACGAGTATATAGCATATTAGGTGACGCTATTGGTTCAATATATAATGGCTTTGTTTTAGACAAGAAAAAAAATGTTATAGCTAGAGGAAAAAGAGATTATTTTATCAGAAATAAAGAGAACAAGAGTATTGGGTACCTAAAATTAGATGGAAATGTTATAAATACAAAAAATGTTAATATAGGTAATTTAAATAACCAAGGAGATGTTATAAATAAAAATGAGGAACTTGTTGCTAAAGCGCATTATTTACAATATTATTTACCTCCTATGTCTCCAGAAAAAAATGATATTAATGTAGATAAAGAAAATATTGGTGGAATACAAGAAGTAATTGATGGTTATATAAGCAATATAAATGAAGCAAAAGACGAAAATCAAAGTACTATAAATAGTGATGATATTAAAAAAGATATTAATATTTCTTCTGAAGATACAAATACCATACCTTCTGAAGAAGCAGTTTCTGAAGGTAAAACAGTAGATAATAATAGTAAGCAGGGTGAAGGTGCAATAAAAGGTGATACTACATTAGATATTTCGGATAAAAAAGAAAATACTAAACAGATAAAAGAAAGTAAAGAAGCAACGAATACTAAATTAAATCATAAAATAATAGGTATAGCAATAACTCCTGGCGGAAAATATATAGGAGATGTATATGATAATCAAAAAGTCATAGGAGAAAGTGGAGAGATTATAGGGACACTTGATGAAAATGGTGAAATTATCGATAAAAAAGGAAATACTGTAGGTAGCTTTAAAAAACAGGAAATAGAAAGAAAAAATATTTCAACAAGTAAAAATTGGTGGCCATTAGCCAGTGGTGCAACAATTTCTCCATACAATAGTAATGACAATATTACAAATGTTGGACCTGGTGGTGGAGTTGGCCCTGGTGGACGCTATAATCCAAGAAGAGCAGCTATATTATCTCAGTTACATCAAGAAAGAAGACAAAGTTTAAGTGGAGTAGGAATTAAAAGTGGTTATAATGCAGAATCATATACTGGATGGCAGGATGATTGGGGAATTGCTAAACAAATATCATCATTAAGAGTTGATATGAGTAATATGATTACAGCTGACAAACCAATCCCAGCAGTTTTAGCTCGTTCCCTCGTTTCAATTGGTGATACGCCGGTAACTGCTATTGTTGAGCGTAATATTTATGGAGATGCTGGGCGTAATGTTATAATTCCAGCAGGTAGCAGAATAATTGGTGGATTGCAGTCTGTATCTGAAGGAAGTAGATATGATAGCACAAGCGGTGGTGTAAAGATTGATATTAGTTGGAGTAGGATTATTAGACCTGATGGAATTTCTTTTATGTTGGGTAGCGCTCAAACAGGTGATGCACAAGGTAGAGGTGGCGGTGCTCTTGGCTATGTTGATGAACAACTTGTGAAAAAATACACACTACCAATAGTTGGAACAATGGTTACATCTGCAATTACATATATGATGGCAGCAGATGAAGAGAGTACTGGGGAGATTGAAAACTCAAAGCAAGAAGCTGCATCCGATGCTCGTCAACAATTTATGGAAAGAATGGATGAAATTTTACAAGAAATTATAGATAGTAAGAAACAAATAGAACCTGTAACATATGTTCCTGCAGGAACAAGAGTTATCATCTATCCAATGGTTGATTTATGGTTAAGAACAACAAAAGATATTGATAAAGGAGCAACAAGTGTTGCTGCTAATGTTGAAAATGTTTTGGTGACATCAGATGGTAGTGGAGATGGGGCTAATGGAGGAGCAACTCAAGGCGGACAAATTGTTACAACAGCAGGTGGAGGTAATAAAGATAATGAACAGCCACAAAATCAACCTCTCGTAGCCGATAGTGGTAATACAAATAATCAACAACAACGACCTATGAGAGCTCTACCTCCTCCATCAGCTGATGGCTCTGAAATGACGGTTAGCGAAAATAATGAAAATGAAAGTGATGGTGAAGGAGAAGGTGAAATCGTCTTATTCTAGGTAAAGAAGTTTTGTTGACTAACAACAAAAAAGATGTTAAAATAACAGCAATATGATTATTTTTTAGAGTGGTATTATGGGAAAACTTGAAGATGAAGTTCTATGTTCTGTTTTAAGGCCTCTTGCGTATTGGTATGAGCAAGAGAATATAGAAGAAGTGGCAATTAATCATCCTGGTGATATTTGGTTGCGATTGCGTGGAAAACGAGCTTTTCCATGGGTTAACTATAAGGACCCTAAACTCTCAAGAGAATATTTAATTAATCTTTTGCATATAATAGCAAACTTAAATGACCAAGAATTTGATCCGATAAATGGTTCTCCTGTTGTTTATGCTCGTATTCCAGGCGGGCATCGTTTTACAGGTGTGGCAGGTAAAAATATTGAATACGATTTAGATGATGCAGCAACAGGAGGAGTGGCAATAACGATTCGTCTCCATACAGAAGATGTTGCATTTGGTTTTGGTGATTATGGATTAGAGCAAGGAAAAGAATTAAAAGAAATAAATCCATTAAAGCACATAAAAGCTCCAGATGATGCATATGAACGTTTATTACTAGCATTAAAACGTGGTGACCATATATTAGTTAGCGGTGGTACAGGTACAGGTAAAACAACGCTATTGAACAATTTACTTAAAATTCTTGATATTCATAAACGTGTTATTACTGTTGAAGATACAAGGGAGCTTAATGTACCACAACCTAATCGTGTTCATATAGTTCTTTCTCGTACTGAACAAACTAATAGTATGGATTATTCAAAAGTTATTGACTTAATTGTTCGTTTTACACCTGATGCGATAATCGGAGGAGAGATATCAACAAGTAATGCAGCAGCTCTTTGGGAATTAATGGGATCAGGACATGATAATTGTCTTGCCACAATACACGCAGAAAGCTCAACAGCTGCATATGAGGCGTTTGTTAAGAGAATAATGAGAACGTCTCCTCATATCGATGTGGAAAAGACAATCGAAGAAATGAGACGTAAACTTCATGTGGTGCAAATAGTTAGAGATGGTAATATTCGTGGAATAACCGAAATAACCTAAAGAAGGTCGAAAACTTCTGCTTTTAATTCATCAAGATATAAATTTTTTTCTGAACTTGTCTTTAGGATGTTGATATGTGCTGCGGTATGTTTAGAAAGTTTTTCTTTTGTATCAGAGATAATTTTATTAAGCTCTTTTTCACTAATTTTATCAATTTTTGTTAATACAATTTGATAAGTAACAGCCGCTGTATCTAGAATTTCCATTATTTCTTCATCAACCTTTTTTATGCCATGTCTGGAATCAATAAGTAAAAAAACTCTTCTTAAATTTGCACGGCCAACCAAATATGTATTGATTAGTTTTTGCCAACTTTTTACAATTTCCTTAGGAGCTTTTGCGAAGCCATATCCAGGTAAATCTACCACATATATTTTATCGTTTAAATTAAAGTAATTAAGCTGTTGGGTACGACCAGGAGTTGAAGAAGTTTTAGCCAACTTTCTCTGACCAAACAATGCGTTTATTAAACTAGACTTTCCAACATTTGAACGCCCTGCAAATGCTATTTCTGTTTTATCATCTAGAGGTAGTTGTTTTAATGAAGCCACACTCAAAACAAAATCACAACGTTTATTAAAAAGTTCAATACCCTTTTTTATGCGTTCATTTTCATTATTTTCCATTATTTAACTCCATTTTTATGCATGATAACTTTTTGTTGAATAATAGAAAGTATATTGCTTAAAGTCCAATAAATAACCAATCCCGATGCAAATTGACCAAGCATAAAAGTAAAAAATACAGGCATTAAAGCAAACATTTTGGCTTGATCATTATTTGTTGGGGCAGGGTTTAGTTTTTGTTGAAACCACATTGTTAAACCCATAAATATTGGCCATAATCCAATATCCAAAAATGATGGTACATAAAAATGCAAGATTTTTGATAAAGTAAGAGGATCTGGAGCCGATAAATCTTTAATCCAGCCAATAAATGGTGCATGTCTAATTTCTATTGCTATATTAAGAACCTTATATAATGAAAAGAAAACAGGTATTTGAATTAACATAGGTAAACATCCAGAAGCAGGATTAATCTTCTCTCTTTTATAAAGTTCCATTGTTGCTTGCTGAATTAGCATCTGATTATCACCGTACTTTTCTCTAATCTCTTGCATTTTAGGTTGTATTGATTTCATTTTTGCCATATTTTCAAAAGATTTATTGGCAATAGGGAACATCAATAAACGCAATATTGCAGCAAATAAAAGTATAGCCCATCCCATATTGCCAAGCAAACTATATAGAAAATCTAAGATATAAAAGAATGGTTTAGTTAAAAAATAATACCAACCAAAGTCAACGGCTAAATCAAATTTAGGAACATTGTTTTCTTTAGTATACTTATCTAATAACTTTATCTCTTTTGCTCCAGAATATAACTTATATGTATAACTAGAAGCTTCGCCATTTGGTATAATAACACGTTGCCCTAAATAATCTATTTGATAATTATTTTTACCATTGTTTTTAAAAGTTATTTTGTTTTTATTATCAGGAGTTATTAGTGCTGTAAACCAATATCTATCTGAAAATGCAATCCACCCACTTTTAGCATCAAATGTTTCATTATCATTTTCTTTAATGTCTGCATATTTAAACTCTTTTAGTATGCCATTTAAAACGGCACTAATGCCTTCATGTACAACAGATCTATTTTGTGGTGAGTTTTTTACATTTCTACTAACTAAAGCATAAGGGAATATATCAATTTCCTCACCAGTCATATTTTCAACAGTATCAGTAATTGTAAATAAATAATTTTCATCAACTGAAATTTTACGGATTATTTTTAAACCATTGCCATTGTCCCATGTTAGAATTGCAGGACTCCCTGATGTGAATGAACTAGATGTAGTCTTCCAAACAGTATTAGAATTTGGAAGAGATATTGCATTATCTAAAGATAACCAACCTAATTCTGCAAAATAAGGATTTTTTGTTTTTACAGGCGACAAAAGCTCTACTTTATTTTTATCATCATCAATTAAAGTGTTATATTTTTTTAACATTAAATTATCAAATCTAGCGCCCTTAAGTCTGATGCTTCCACTTATATTGCTGTTATCAAAAGAAATACGGGTATCCTCTTTTACAACTATATCAGAAGTTTTATTGCCTGTTTGATCTGATAAATTAGAAATGTTTTTTGGGGCGGAAATATTTTTCTCACTGACACTACTAGGAGTATATAATGTGGTTTTTACTCCAAAAAAATGATTTACAGTATAAATTGCAATAAAGGAGAGAATAACTGCAAGTGACAATGATTTTAATTCATCTTTCATTTAAAAAAAGCTCCTAGTTAAATATCTTTAATTCAATGTTTTCAACACTTATAATATAGAAAAGTAGTAATGTAAAGTTTTATAGCTGTTTAATTAGCTCTTTTTGTTTATTTTTTTTATATTATCAGGTACGGGGTCATACCCAGATTCTCCAAAAGGATTGCAACGTAAAATTCTTTTAACACCAAGAGTTATGCCTTTTAGTATGCCATGTTTTTTTATCGCTTCAATCATGTATTCAGAGCACGTTGGTGTATATCTACATGCATGCGGTAAAAAAGGTGATATAGCTCTTTTGTAAAATCTTAAAAAAGCTATCAATATTTTTGATATTAATGTACGTGTTTTTGTAAACATTTTATTCAATAATAGTTGAATTATTATCATTAATTTGCGTGAAGTTTTTATTTATTTTTTTTAATGCATATATTGTATCTTTTTTTAGTTCTTTGAAGTCGCAACTAGCTGTAGATAATCTTGCTATAAAAATATAATCAACATCAACAATAGCATAATCTTTTAATACTTCTCTAACAATGGCTCTAAGCCTTCGTTTACTCTTACTTCTAATGACAGCGTTTCCGATTTTTTTAGTTGCAGTATAGCCAACCCTAATATTGTCATCGTTAAATAAACTACGAGTCGCTTGCAATACCATGTTGTGTGTTGCAACATGAAATCCCTGAGCGACTCTTAGAAAATCTTTCCTTTTTTTTAAAGTAAGTATTTTTGTCATTATGCTTCAATATTAAGCAGAAAGTCTTTTACGTCCTCTTGCACGGCGTGCAGCTAAAACTTTACGACCTCCAGCTGTAGCCATACGTGTACGAAAACCATGGCGACGAGCTCTTACCAATTTACTTGGTTGATATGTACGTTTCATTATAAATCTCCGGTTAATTAATTATTATTTAAAGGCTAAAGCCTCTCGGTTTTGACAATTCCTTATAAAATCAAATATTAAATAAGTCAAATGTTTTTTTGTTTAGAAATAAATAAAGTGTTGCAAAAAAAAGAACAATTAACATAAGCTAGATATTGGTTATAAAGGGGGTGTAATGCAAAAGTTACTTATTTTGTATCTGTTTTATTGCTGTCTATATTAATTGGTTATGATATAAAATCACAAAAATTTCAATTTTTTGGAGAGTTATTTTATAAGAATGGTTGTGTATGCTTAAATCATTATTGGTACTTAAAAACAATTGATGAGTGGAAGTGTGGCATGAATTTTCCGATTCCTCATGGTACAGGAATAAAGATTGGTGAAGATATGAAACTTAGCTTCATTGAGACAATAAAAAAATGTGAGTAATAAAAAAGCTTGAAAAACAAAATAAATATGTTATAAATATAGTGAACTAATTGGAGGTTTGCTTTTTTGTCATGATTATTGATAGTAAAAATGAAATACAGAAAAGTATTTTGACTAACAAGTGTTTTTATCAGACAACAGCTCAGATTATGCATGAATTTGAGCGCAAAGGTTATGTCAATTCAGCGGATGAAACAGCCAAAGTTATTGCGGCATATCATGATTTAGTTCAAAAAAAGTCAAAAAATAATTATAGTAAAGATTATAATGAAGCTTTCCATAAAATTGATGATGCTATAAAGGGGTTGGCTAATAAGGTATTTTATGGCGATAGCCAAAGCTTAGATGTGGCATATAAATCTTTTGCTAAATTTGATTATATAAAGGCTATTATTGGTCGTCAAAATATTAAAAAGAAAAAATAGTTATAATACCTCTTGTTGATTTCTTATAAATTAATTTGCTTAAATCAAAATATTAACATAAATTACTGCATAATATTAATGTAAGTATAAGGAAACTAGGTATGTCTAAAATTTCTGTGATAGGAAGCGGTCGTTGGGGAACTTTTTTAGCTTGGTATATGGCTAATTATTGCAAGATGGAGCAAGTTCAAATATATAGCCGTCCAGAAGCACCAGATTTTATTGAATTAAAAGAAACACGCAAAAATCCATACTTAACATTATCTGATAATATTACATTACATGATAAAATAAGTGAAGTGTTAGATAACGAATATATAATTATCTCTATAGGATGCCAACATTTACGTTCATTGGCAAAAGAGTTAAATGGATATAATGTATCAGGTAAAACATTTATACTTGCAATGAAAGGGCTTGAAGAGCCTAGTGCTACTATTTTAAGTGATGTAATGTATCAAGAAATAAATCAAGAAATTCATATTGCAACACTAGGTGGCCCAGGTCATGTTCAAGACTACATGAAAAAAGTTCCATCTTGCGCAGTGATTGATAGTGATGATGATGAAACTAAAGATAGAGTTGTTAAATTAATGCAAAGTGAATTAATTAGATTCTATTATGGGTCTGATTTTATTGGTAATCAAATAGGAGCGGCATTAAAAAATGTTATCGGTATTGCTGCAGGCATTCTTGATGGGTTGGAATGGTATGGGCTAAAAGGTGCGTTGATGGCAAGAGCTCCTGTTGAAGTTGGGCGCTTTATCAAACATTTTGGTGGTAACCCTATGACTGCATATGGATTGTCTCATCTTGGTGATTATGAGGCAACTTTATTTTCTAAACATAGCCATAATCGTATGTTTGGTGAAATGTTTGCAAAGGGTGAGGATTTTGGTAAACTAGCAGAAGGATATTATACATTAAAGGCTGTAAAGAATATTGCTGATAAAGAAGGGATTAATATGCCAATTTGTCAGGCTTTATATAAAGGGGTGTATGAAGGTGCTGATATAAAAGAAACGATACGCTCAATGTTTGATAGAGATTTAAAGCACGAGTTTGAACAATTTTAATTTATTGCTTATGTGAAAAAAAGAATAGCTAAAAGGGCTGTTCTTTTTTTATATGAAAATGTCTTTTACTATATTATCTTTTATTTCAAAAAAATTAGCCTGTTCTTTAATTTTTGTGAACTCAAATAAGTTTGTTGTAGTAAGAAATGTTTGGGTATTCAAATTTTTTATTTTAGCTAAGAATGCATCTTTTTTTGCATCGTCAATATGAGCAGCAATTTCATCAAGCAACATAATAGGAGGAAAGCCATTATGCTCCACAAGGCTTTGTGCTTGAGCTAGAATGATACTTAATAACAATGATTTTTGCTCACCTGTTGAACATAAATTTGCAGGTATATTTTTCTTTTTGTATATTGCTTTAAGATCCGTCTTATTTATTCCATCAGAAGTTATGTTATTTAGTATGAGATGACGTTGTGATAAAAGTGATTCTTTGTAAAAATCTTCAACATAAATAGCAGGTTTTTCATCTAGCATTTTTTCTATTGTTCCATCAAGCATAAGGATTGCTTCAGGAAATATGTCATCAGGATTCTTTTCAATGAAATTATTGAGCTTTTTTATTTGTTCTTTTCTTGCGCAAGCTATAGCTACGCCAATTCCTGCAATTTGTTCTTCTAATGAATATAGCCAATTATCATTTATTTTTCCGCTTTTTATTATTTGTAACCATTGTCTGTAAACATTATCAAAAGCAGCAAGTCTTTTAGAATGATTCGTGTCAAAAAGATAAACGATTCTATCTAGAAAGCTACGTCTATTTTGTGAAGATGTCTGAAATAATCTATCCATTTGCGGTGTTACCCATATGATAGATAAATAATTTCCAAGTTCACTTTGATTTGTTATTTTTTGGTTATTTATGTTTACGATACGTCTTTCTGTTTCTTTATATTCTTTGAAATTTGTCTCTTTGATTTGTGTTTCAACTGCAGTGCCGATATTATAAGTATCATAACCATTTTTAACTAAAGCCGAAACCGCCCATCCATTATTATTGATAAATGTTGGTGATGTTTGTTGCTGTGCTAAAAAGTCAAAAGTTTTTATTTCTGATAATTTGGCACCTCGCAAACCTCGTCCTTGAGACAGAAAAGAAATTGCTTCAAGTATGTTTGTTTTACCACATCCGTTCTCGCCTGTAAAAACAACAAAAGGTTTATCAAAATTTAATCTTAAATATTTGTAGTTTCTAAAATTAACTAAGGTCAGGTGCTTTAAAGCAGACCAGACCTTAGTATCGTCAATATCATAATTTATGTTAGGAGCAATAGTCACTAGATTCTCATTGGCATCAAAACATAAATCGCACTATTATCAGAAGTATCATTAATAACTGTTGCTGCTGCACTTCCAGATAAGCTAAAACGAACATCTTCGCCTTTTATTTGCGCTAAAATATCAAGCAAATAACGGAAGTTATAACCTGTATCAATAGATTCTTTGTCGTATTTTGCTTCTAATTCTTCGGTAGCATTTCCCAATTCTGCATTAGAAGCGGCTATTGTTACATGGTTTGTATCTGTTATTAAACGG
This sequence comes from Alphaproteobacteria bacterium, assembly GCA_017465945.1. Lineage (GTDB taxonomy): Bacteria > Pseudomonadota > Alphaproteobacteria > RF32 > CAG-239 > CAG-267. Next base: position 18,294 of record JAFTVD010000018.1, read on the forward strand.
ATTCCTCTGCTTCTTTCTGTAACAACAGATACTCTATCTACAGCTGATGCCAGTTCTTTAACGTTAACTTCTAGTATTTTATCATTATCTATAGGAATAACTCTCTCATAATCAGGGAATGTTCCGTCGATAAGTTTAGATGTCAAAGTGATATCTTCAAAAGATATGCGAACTTTATTTTCAGATAAAGACATTGATACATTATCTATTGATGCATCATCTAAAAGTTTTCTAATCTCTAGAACAGATTTTCTAGGAATAATAACGCCTTCTAATTTTTCAGCACCTTCTGGTAATGGAGATTCGGCGCAAGCTAAGCGGTGACCATCTGTTGCAACAACACGTAAAACTTTTGTATCACCTTCATTTTTAGCATGGACATATAAACCATTAAGATAGTAACGAGCTTCTTCAACAGATGCAGAAAATTGAGTTCTATCTATTAATGTTTTTAATTCATCTTTACTAATTTCAAAATTAATAGGAAGATTATCGCCAGAAATAATAGGGAAATCTTCAACGCCAATAGTTGAAAGAGAAAATTTAGAGCGTCCAGATGATATTCTTAAAGCTCCTTTTTCATCAGGATAAGTAATTTCAATGTCAGATCCATCAGAAAGTTTTCTAACAATGTCATATAACATATGAGCAGGAGCTGTTGTTGCACCTTCTTCAGCAACCTTAGCTTCTACTATTTCTGTTATCTCAATATCCATATCTGTAGCTTTGAAGTTGATGCTAGAATCTTTTGCTTCGATTCTAACATTTGATAATACAGGTATGGTGTTTCTCTTCTCAACAATGCTCTGTACATGGCTAAGAGTTTTTAAAAAATGTGAACGTTCTATTGTAAATTTCATTATTTTTATCCTAAAAAAAAGACTTACTTCTATCTTCCTACAATTTATCACGATTCGATAAAATCAGAAGTTTAAAAATAAGTCTTCAACAATTTTTTTATGAGAAAAAATTAATTTTCTAAAGTTCTTCTCAAGATTTCAATATTTTCAGCTAAAGATTGATCTTCAATAATCAACTCTTCAACTTTTCTTACAGCGTGCATTACTGTTGTGTGGTCTCTGTCAAACTTACGTCCAATCTCTGGAAGTGAGCGAGATGTAAGTTGTTTTGCTAAATACATTGCAACTTGACGAGGTCTTGCTACTGTTCTTGCTCTGCGAGAAGATTGTAATTCTTTAACAGAGATGTTGAAGTGCTCAGCTACTTTCTTCTGTATTTCATCAATAGTTGTTTTTCTATCAATAGAGCGTAGCATGTCTTTTAATACATCCTGTGTCATATCAAGAGTTATTTCTTTGCCTGATAATAATTGAGAATGTGCTGCAACTCTTTTGAGAGAGCCTTCTAATTCTCTAACATTAGAAGTGATTTTCTGTGCTAAAAATTCAGCAACTTTTTGAGGTAAATCAATACCTAAAACTTCAGCTTTTTTCTTTAAGATTCCCATTCTTAAATCAAAATCTGTAGGCATGATATCAACAACTAATCCGCCAACTAGACGAGATTTTAAGCGTTCTTCGATTCCCTCCAAATCTGTTGGGGATTTATCAGCAGAAATGATAACTTGCTTACCTTCCTCAACAAGTGAGCTAAAAGTATGGAAGAATTCTTCTTGAGTTGTACCTTTGTTACCCATAAATTGGAAGTCATCTACCATTAAAACATCTACAGAACGAAATTGTTCCTTAAATGCAGCTGTGTCTTTATAGCGTAAAGCCTTTACAAACTTGTAAACAAATTGTTCAGCTGTTAGATATATCACGTTACGTGTTGGATCATTTTTCTTGATGTGCCAAATTATAGAGTGCATCAAGTGGGTTTTACCAAGTCCTACACTAGAATACAAAAACAAAGGATTGAAAGAAACGTTTTTGGATTCTGCAACTTTTCTTGCTGCCGCATAGGCAAACTCATTTGTTTTTCCAATTACAAAGTTTTCGAATGTGTAATTAGGATTTAGTGGAGTAGATGCGTTTGCATTCTTATTAGAGTCGTTTGCAAGGATAGAGCCCGCAACCAAACCAAAAGAACTACTATTTATATTGCATCCGTAAATATTTTGTGGTGTAGGTGTAGAAGATATTTTCTTCAATAAAGAAGTATCTGTACTACGTCTGTCACTAAAACCTGTTTGAATAATAAAGTTAACTTTTTTAATATTAGGATTATGTTGTTCCCAAATTTTATTGATTCTATCTGAATAATGGGTAACAACCCAATTCTTCATAAAAGCAGTTGGAGCGCAAATATTCATAACTCCGTTGTCGAACTCACCAACAGAAAGAGGTTTGAGCCAGCTATCAAAAGCTGTTTCTCCAAATTCCATTTTGAGCTGATTGCAAACTTGTCCCCATTGAGCATCAATTGAGCGTATTTCATTTACAAGTGCTTCTTCTGCCATATCCATCTCCCACGTTAGATATTTTACATAAAATTATAGTTTGTAGCTCATTCGAAAGTTAAATTTATTAAGAAAAGTAACTCTAAGTGAGCATATTTAAATCAAAATAATTTCTTTTCATGGATTTGCCTTTTGTAAATATAAAGCAAAATCATAATCGAAATATTTTTTTATGCGACAATAACTAACAAAATACCTAATCAAATTAAATGCAATTTTTTTTAATAAACTAAATTGTCTTTATAATGTCTGATTAAATATCTTATCTCCCAAAGTTAATGTCATGTTTTTAAGTTCTTCGATTCGTTGTTGTTTAGCTATTTGCTAGGGTTGCATATAAATTGAAAAGTATTTATTTGCAAAATCAATCCATCTCATAACTTGGTATAACCATATTGAGTATTATTGCTGAAAACAAATAATTTTTTTAACATTATTTAAATAAATGTACTTGACACAGATTCTAAGAAAGATTCGGTTTAAATGCTTGAAAATAAAACAAAAAAACGCAAACGACACCACGAGGTGAAGCGTTTGCGCTAACCTAAGAATGAAAGTTAAAATTAAAGAGCTTTAACTTTTTGGTTTAAGCGAGAGATTGTACGAGAAGCTTTGTTTTTATGGAAAACACCTTTTTGTGCAGCTCTCATCATTTCGCATTCAGCAACTTTTAATGCTGATGTAGCAAGCTCTTTATCTCCAGCTAAAACAGCTGCGATAACTTTCTTAACAAAAGTTCTAACTCTGCTTCTACGAGCACCGTTAATCATACTTCTTTTGTTGTTTCTATTTATTCTTGTTTTTGCCGATTTATGATTGGCCATAATTTTAATCCTGTCAAAATTTAAGTTAATTACAAATAAAATTCTGAAACACTTATAAACTATAATCTGTGATAGTCAACAAATTTTTTTAAAAAAATTAAATTTAAATCCTATTTTTTAAGTTAATTGACACATTTAGGGGAGATTCTTTTGTTTTTTGAAATTCTAAAATATCATTTTCTCTATCAAAAGTTATGCTATTTTCTGTTTCATTTGATATCATCCAACCTAGTTGAGGTAGAGTCGTTTTATAAAATTTTTTAAATTCATTAAAAGATGTTTTTTTATTAGATATTAAAAGAGTTTCTATATACCGTGTTTCTTCATTGTTAAAAGTTATATCATTTGTAGTGTTTTGATACATTGTTTTAAGCAAAGGTATATCTTCAAAGCCAGCAATGAATTGTGTGTTTTGAGCATTAGATTCTGTACTTACTAAACATAAAGACATCAAAAGTATATAAAGTGTTTTCATTATATCCTCATTTTTGTAGTGTTTTGCAATAAAATGTAGAACGTCCTGCTTGATTTATTTTTGTTATGCCTCCGGTGATTTTTATATCGCAAGTGCAATTAGGACATCTTTGACCTGTTTTGTTGTAAACACAATGTTGGTTTTGAAAATATCCTGTACTTCCATCTGGTTTTCTGTAGTCCCGTAACGTTGAACCACCGGCTTTTATTGCATTATTTAACACCTCTCTGATTGCATCTACTAAATAAGATAACTCATCTTTTGATAAAGAATAACATTCTCTAATAGGGGATATTTGGGCTTTATATAAAGCTTCTGATGCGTATATATTGCCAATACCATTTATAATACGTTGGTCTAGTAAAGCTGTTTTAATAGGTGTTTTTTTATTTTTTAATTTATTTAATAAATAAGTGGCAGAAAAGTTTTTATCAAAAGGATCGATTCCCATGTTATTAAATAAATGATGAGTAAATATTTGACTTGTTTTAGTGTATGTCATTAAGCCAAATCTACGAGCATCATTATATGCTATAATACCTTTAGATGTATAAAATATTACATGGTCATGCTTTTCTAAAGGTGTGTCATGATTCTCCAAAAATCTAACTTTTCCGCTCATTCCAAAATGCCAAATGATACTATATCCATTATCTGTATCTAAAATAGCATATTTCGCAAAACGCCAAATTTTGATGATTTTTGTGTTTGAAAAAACATTTTCAAAATCATCAGGAATGGATTCTCTAAATTTTCTGTTTCTAACAATAATAGATGTTATTTGAGCATCTATTATTGAATTTTTTAAAGCCTCTTTTATTGTTTCTACTTCTGGTAATTCTGGCATAAATATTCTCCTATGTTTAAAATATATACAAACTATAAAAAAATAGGAGTATAAACTTTTTGTTTTCACCAGATTTTAAATATTAATATTTGACTAGCATTGAAAATTAGTATAAAATACCAAAGATTTTAACCTTATAAATAGCATTTGTATAATGAAAACAACTACAAAAAGAAGAAGTCGTAAATATTTTAACCCTCAAAATGAAGGGATAAAGCGTAATTGCGACCATCCAGGATGTAATAAACCAGGAGAGTTTAAAGCTCCTCGTGATAGGAGTCTTAAAACCTATTACTGGTTTTGCTTAGAACATGTTCAAGAATATAATGCTAAATGGAATTACTATATTGATGATAATGATATAGAAGAAGAAAATAATTTTCATAAAAGATTTAGTTTTGGTAATTTTCATTCTAAAATAAAATATAAATTCGGATGTGACTTAAATGAAGAATTAGAATTTTTGCGTAGTTTTTCTGATTATAAAAATGCAGAAAATGAAGTTAGATTCTCAAGAGATGATAAAAAGAAAATGGAAGAATTAAATTTAAATTTTGAGGAATTTAGTATTGAAAATTTGAAAAAACAATACAAGAAACTTGCAAAAACGTGCCACCCAGACCTTCATCCAGATGATAAAGAAGCTGAAGAAAAATTTAAGCGATTAACTGAAGCATATAAAAAGTTATTAGAGAAATTGTCTTAAATACTTATTTCATAAAGTTTGGCAATATATTTTTTTATCATTTCTAATCTAATTTTATAGTTTGATAATTCTCTATCAATAAAAAGTTTTTGATCAGGTCTAATTTTTATTACACCACATTGTTTTGTAACAAAATCCATTAATAAATTAACATTTTTAAATGAGTTATTATGAAATGTAATAAGGAAACCTTTAGCACCTGCTTCGATTCTTTCGATATTGGCGCTTTTAGCGAGTTGTTTAATCTCAACAGTTTTTATAAGATTATCAACTTCACTTGGAATGTTTCCAAATCTATCAATGAGTTCTTCTCTTATGTCATTTATTTCATCTATGGTTTTAAGATTTGCAATTCGTTTATATAATCCAAGTCTAACCCCTAAATCTGTAACATACGTTTCTGGTATTATAATTGGGACACCTGTTGTAATTTGTACGCTCCAATCGTTATTGTCTTTTAAGTCTTTAGAAATATCAGCTATTTCATTTTGTTTTATGCGGTTTATTTCTTCTTCTAAAAGATGATGATATAAAGCAACACCTACATCTTTTATGTGTCCTGATTGCTCAATTCCTAAAATATTACCTGCACCTCTTATATCTAAATCATGATTTGCAAGAGAAAAACCAGCACCTAATTGATTCAATGCTTGTAATATATTTAATCGTTTTTGTGCTATTTGTGTTAATTTTTTCTGATTAGGGATTGTAAAATAGCAATATCCTCTTTTCTTTGAGCGTCCGATTCTTCCTCTTAATTGATATAATTGAGCAAGCCCAAACATGTCAGAACGATATATAATCATAGTATTCACATTTGGCATATCTATGCCAGATTCTATGATTGTCGTTGAAAGTAGTATGTCAGCTTTACCATCAGCAAAATCAGACATTACATCTTCTAAATGAGATGGAGACATTTGACCATGAGCAACCAATATTTTTACATCTGGTGCAATTTCTCTTATTTTTGGTTCTATTTGTGCAATATCAGAAACACGTGGACATACAAAAAATATTTGTCCTCCCCTATATTTTTCACGATAGATTGCTTCTCTTATCATCATTTTATCAAAAGGCATAATAAACGTGCGAGCAGCGAGTCTATCAACAGGAGGTGTTGCTATAATACTTAATTGTTTTACACCGGTTAAGGATAATTGGAGAGTTCTTGGAATTGGCGTTGCACTTAATGTTAAAATGTGTACATCTGATTTTAAATGTTTAAGTCTTTCTTTGTGCTGAACACCAAAATGTTGTTCTTCGTCAATAATAAGCAATCCAAGATTACAAAACTCAATATCTTTACTTAAAAGAGCGTGTGTTCCAATAACTATTTCTAGGCTACCATCTTTTATTTCTTTTTTTATTTCTTTTGCTTCTTTTGTACTAATTAGTCTTGAAAGCATTTTAACCTTAATTGGAAAGCCTTTTAATCGTTCTTTGAAATTAAGATAATGTTGTCTTGCAAGAAGTGTTGTTGGAACGATAAGGGCAACTTGAGCTCCACTCATAGCAACCGTAAATCCTGCCCTTAATGCAACCTCTGTTTTTCCAAAACCAACATCACCACAAATTAATCTATCCATAGGAATTCCTAAAGATAAATCTTTTATAACATCATTTATTGCATTAATTTGGTCATCTGTTTCGGTGTATAAAAAACGACTACAAAATTCATCATAACTACCTCGCTCAGGAATAAAAATTTCAGCTTTTTTCATTTGTCTTTGAGCTGCAATTTTAATGAGTTTTTCGGCAATGTCTCTAATTTTTTCTTTTACTTTTGCCTTCTTTATTTCCCAAGCATTACCACCTAATACATCTAAATTGACATTACTATCTTCTGCTCCATATCTACTAATTACATCAATATTTTCTACAGGAACATATAGTTTATCATTATTTGCATAAATAAGTTTTAAGCAATCATGAGCAATACCGTCTGTAATAATATTTTCTAGTCCATTAAAACGCCCGATTCCGTGTTCAATATGTACAACATATTCGCCAATATTTAGTGATGAAATATCTGCAATTAAATTTTCAGCGCTTACTTTTTTTGTAATACGAGTATTTTTTCTCTCACCCCAAATATCTTGTTCTGTTACAATGAAATATTCATCAGAGGTAAAACCATGTTGAAGTTCTAATAAGATTAAAACTATTTTTCCTTTTTTTGCCATTTTTACGGCATCATCAAAAGATGGGGATATGTGTAGATTTTTAAAACCATTTTCAATGAACATATTATGCATTCTGTCCATTGAGCCTTCAGAGTAACAGCATACTATTCTTTTTTTATCTGCATTTGCTTTTAATTCTGCATCTAATTCTTGATATACTGTCAAATTGCTAATGTTTTTTAGAGTGGCAAATATTTTTTGAGGATTCGTTGTATAGCTAATAGAGGCATTACTATCAGGGAAAGATAAATTAGAAAACTCTACATAATTTTTTTCTAATACAATATCATTAAATGCCGTGCTTAATAGATATAATAAATTTGGCTCAACAGGTCTATATCTATCAACTTCAGATATTTCTTTAACATCAATAGCTTCAAGCCTTGAGTTGTAATGGTCAATAATAGTTTCTTCTTTTGATTTAAGGGCATTTTTTACATCAATTCCCAAAACAATATTTGCTTTAGGAAGATAATCAAAAATAATAGGAAGCTCTTCTTCGTAGAAAAAGGGTAACCAGTTTTCCATTCCTATATATTTTTTACCTTCAGAGATACTTTCATATATTTCGTCTTTAATTCCAGCACCACCAAAAGCTTCACGATATTTAGAACGAAAACATTTTATAGTGTTTTTATCTAAAACAACCTCATTAGCACTATCAAAATTATAAAATTTTAATTCTTTTATGCTTCGTTGGGTTTCAACCTCGAATAGTCTTATACGTTCAATTTCATCATCAAATAAATCGATTCTTAAAGGTTTATCTGCTCCACTTGGAAATATATCTATAATATCACCTCTAACAGCATATTCGCCCGATTCCATAACTTGTTCGACACGCATATAGCCATTAATTGATATATAATGTATAAAATCATCAAAGCTAAGTTTGTCTCCAATTTTTATAGCTTTTCTGGCATTAAAAAAAACTTTTTTAGGCGGAAGTTTTTGGATACATGCTCCAATACTAGTTAAAATTATTCTAGGTTTTTTATTGGTTGTATCTAAACAAATTTTAGCTAAAGTTTCGATTCTTTTAGATACAATACTAGGGTTAGGAGAAACTCTATCATATGGAACTGTATCCCAGTTAGGGAAAACTAATACCTCAATTTCAGGAGCAATAAAAGATAAAACATCATATACTTGCTTTATGCTAACACCATCAGATAAAATACATAATAAATCTTCATCAGAAGAATTGTATAAATCTCTTATTGCAAAAGCTTCAGCATCTTTTACAATGTTTGATAATGTTTTTTTATTGCTCTGTTTAAAACTAATAGACATTTTTTCTCTTTTTTGTTATAGGTTACACATATCTAATTCAAAACAGCTAAAATGTAAAGAGATTAAATATGCGTCCAAGTATTTTATATCCACTCTTTTCTTCTATCGATTCTATAAAAGGAATAGGTGCAAAGTATCAAAAATTAATCAAAAATCTTTGTGGCGATAAGATAATAGATATTTTGTTTCATCTACCATATAACGTAGTTGATAGAACATATACATCTCCATTGAGTAATGCAATAAATAATAAAATTTGGACAGGAGTTGTTACCATTACAGAGCATGTCCCACCACAAACTAAAAAACATCCTTATAGAGTATATTGCACAGATGGAACAAGCGAACTAGAGTTGATATTTTTTAAGGTATATAAGGATTCTATAGAAAAAAATTACCCCCAAGGAGAAAAAAGAGCAATAAGTGGTAAATTAGAATATTTTAACGGAAGATGGCAGATGAGCCATCCTGATTTTGTGGTGCCAGAAAATAGGTTAAATGATATTATGCGATTAGAACCTGTATATCCCCTAACAGCAGGTATTACAAATAAAATGATGATAAAATTAGCAAAAGATGCTATTTTAAGAACACCTAATTTTATAGAGTGGTTGTCTAAAGATAGTTTTGGTGATTTAGAGTATATAAGTTTTAATGAAGCTATCAAAAAAGTTCATAATCCTAAAGCACTAAATGATTTATTGCCAAATTCAATAGCAAGACGGCGTTTAGCATATGATGAGATTTTATCAAATCAATTAGCCCTTGCTCTTATTCGTCAAAAATTAAAAAAACAAACAGGAAGAGTTTTTAAGGCAACAAATATTTTATACCAAAAAATATTAACTAATTTGCCATTTACATTAACCAAAGGACAAGAAGAAGCATTAGAAGAAATTACTAAAGACCAAGAAGCTCCATATAAAATGCTTCGTCTTTTACAAGGTGATGTTGGTTCAGGAAAAACAGTTGTTGCCTTATTAAGTATGTTAAAGGTTATTGAATGTGGTGCACAAACAGCATTAATGGCTCCTACAGAAATTTTAGCCAAACAGCATTACGAAACTATTTGTAATTTGTGTAAAGATATTGATGTAAACATAGCATTGTTAACAGGAAAGCTTCGCCCAAAGCAAAAAAAAGAAATATATGATAAATTAAAAGATGGTAAGATAGATATTTTAATTGGTACACATGCTTTATTTACAGAGCAAGTGGTATTCAAAGATTTAGGTTATGTTGTAATTGATGAACAACATCGATTCGGTGTTAATCAACGTTTAGCTCTTTCATCAAAAGGTAAAACTTGTGATGTATTAGTTATGACTGCAACTCCAATTCCGAGAAGTCTACTTTTAACAGCATATGGGGATATGGATTATTCTAAAATAAGTGGGTTACCTATTGGAAGAAAACCCTCTAAAACAGTTGTGATGAATGTAAATAAAATGCCAGAAGTTATCGAGGCTCTAAAGCGAAAGCTAGAAGAAGGTACACGAGCATATTGGGTTTGTCCACTTGTAGAAGAAAGTCAAAAATCTGACTTGGCAGCAGCAACAGAGCGTTTTGAAATGCTAAAAACACATTTTGGAGATAAAGTTGCTCTTATTCATGGGAAGATGAAAGAGCAAGAAAAAGATGCGGTGATGGAAGAATTTAAGCAAGGTAAAAAAACTCTTCTTGTGGCAACAACAGTTATAGAGGTTGGTGTAAATGTGCCAGAGGCGACAATTATGATAATAGAGCATGCAGAACGTTTTGGGCTTGCTCAATTACATCAACTTAGAGGACGTATAAAAAGAGGATATGAAGAAGGAGTTTGTATGCTTATGTATTCGTATCCGATAAGCAATGTTTCAAAGGAACGCTTAAACATAATGAAACAAACCGAAGATGGATTTTTTATTGCTGAAAAAGACCTAGAACTTCGTGGCGGTGGTGAGATTTTAGGGACACGTCAGTCAGGCTTTGCGGAGTTTAAGCTAGCAGATATGCAATACCACCAAGACTTATTATTAAGGGCAAGAGATGATGTGAAACATATTTTACAAACAGACCCCAATTTAGAAACTAAACAAGGTGAGGCTCTAAAAACATTATTATATTTATTTGAACAAAACGAGGCTGTTAAAACATATCTTGCTGGTTAACTATATGTATTAAAATCAAAATATCGTATTTACCATATATTAAGATATATTATGTATCATATACACGAAATACCGAGTTGGTGTTTTGGGGTTTGAAAGCCTCTTAACAAGCGTTATATGTAAAGACGAAACTTTTGCATGCCTTTTAGTCTTATGGCTGGAAGGCGGTAAAATAAGCCTTTGCGGTGAATATACCGCACTATCTTGTTATAGCTTTCAACTTCCAGTCGCTTTTATTTTAAGCGGCTTTTTCTTTAAATACTATATTAAGAAAGGAAGTTTGAGATGAGAAAATTTTTATTACTTGCTGGTATATTCACATTTTTTGCATATAGCCAAGCAAAAGCAGAACAATATTATGAAAATGATGGTTATTACTATCAAGATGAGCCAAGATATGTTGAAAGAGTGGAATATAGAGAGCCTGTTCGTCAAGGTTATAGAAAAGCAGGCTATGAGTATCAAGAGCCACAATATAAAAGAATAAAAAAAGAAGAAAGAGTAGTTCAAAATCAAAATAATTATGGTCAACAAAAATATTATGAAAAAACAAATAATATTAGCCCTTATATAGGGCTAGATATAGCTATAAATTCAACATATTTTGGAGAGTCAGAATGGATAAAAGATAACCAAGAAGGTGGATATGAATATTTTGAAGATAAAAATACCACATTGAATTTTATAGTAGGTGCTAAATTTAATAAACATTTCAGTTTAGAAGTTTTTTATCAAACTTCAAGTGAAGAAGATATGAAAGTTATGGATTATGAGGATTGGAAAACAACAATAAGTTATACCGCATTTGGTATTGATTCAGTTGGATATATGCCTATTTCTCAAGAATTAGAGCTATTAGCTTCGCTTGGTTTGGCACAGTATTACTTTGAGAGTGATGATAAATATTATGAAGATTGGGGCGGTGGATATGGAGAATGGATAAATACATCAAAAGATTTTGATACACTTGGTTTTCGTTTTGGTATTGGTGCTCAATATAACATTACAAATAATTTAGCACTAAGAGGGATGGCTCGTTATATCAAAATGAATGATGATGAATATGTAAAAAGTCTAACGGAGTTCTCTTTAGGACTTCGTTATATGTTCTAACCTAAAATATTTTGCCTTAAAAATACCCTGTACTAACAGGGTATTTTTTATTTATGGATTTTTTAATTATGTTTCTCTACAATAAACATATAAATAAAGGAGAATTTATATGGCTTGTTATCTAATTACCGGTGGTGCAGGTTTTTTTGGAACAATCTTAAAAAAACATTTTTTAGCATTAGGTGAAAAATGCGTAAGCATAGACCTTGAACATGATGATTTTAAGGATGAAAATTTTACATCTTATCAAGGTGATATAAATGATGATAAGCTAATGGATGAAATTTTCTTTAAACATAAATTTGATGCAATTTTTCATTGTGCAGCATTGTTGGCTCATGTGAAAAAGGATTTGAAACGTTTGTGGCATGCTAATGTTGATGGAACTAAAAATGTGTGTAATTACGCATTAAAGAATAATATTAATAAAATAGTTTTTATTTCTAGTAATTGTTTGTGGGCGAAAAATTTTGATGATTTAGTTCTAGAAACAGAAACTCCAAACCCAGTTGAGATTTATGGTAAATCAAAGTTAGAAGCCGAGAAAATACTTTTATCTCATAAAGATAAGATAAATAGTATAATATTTCGTTCGCCAACCATTATGGATGAAGGGCGTTTAGGACTTCTTGGTATTTTGTTTGAATTTATTGATGAAAATAGAAAATTACCAATGGTGGGTGATGGGAAAAATTGCTATCAATTTATCTATGCTAAAGATTTAGCAAACGCATTTGAATTAGCATTATCGGCTGATTACACAGATATATTCAACATTGGCTCAGATGATGTTAAAACATTTAATGAGGTATATGAATATGTTATTAAAAAATCTGGTTCTAAAACAAGATTACTACATTTTCCTAAACTTCCAATGATTTGGGCTATGAAAATTTGTTTTTGGTTGGGGATTTCCCCTCTTGGTCCGTATCAATATAAAATGATAGCATCATCATTTGTTTTTGATACTCAAAAGATAAAAGAAAAATTAGGATTTAAGCCAACATTAAAGAATGAAGAAATGCTACTTCGGGCTTATGAATTTTATCACAAAAATAAACAAGAAATATTAAACAGAAAAGACGTATCTGCTCATAATAGTGTTGCTAAAATGGGTGTTATAAAAATCTTAAAATGGTTTATGTAGCATTATTCGTAAACGCTATCTAAAATATCTTTTGCGACATCAAAGCTAAAGCCTGCTCGAACTAAGGTTCCTAAATCTTTTTGATAAAACTCAGCTCTTTTTTCTTTCGATTCTCTAAAAGGGCCAATCTTTTTTTTCTTTGCAAAATTATAGGCTACTTCTTGCTCATTGTATTCGGATTCTTCAAAAAAATTTGTAATAACTTTTTCATTGATTCCTTTTTGTTTTAATTTTTGCTCAATATATCGTTTTGGTTTTCCTGCTCTTAAATATGAATTTATCTTAAATTCCGCAAAGCGTTCGTCGTTAACAAAATTCTTTTTAGAACACTCTTCAACCACTTCATCTGCCCAAAGATAAGCTTGTTCTGGGTTATATGATTTATCAAAAAAAGCATACTTGTCGATTCTTCTTCTTAAAACAGTTCTTAAATTATCTTTGCTTGTTTCAAATCTTTCTAAATAATAAAGTGCAATATTTTTTAATCTTGCCTTTGTAGGGATTTTAGGAGGTCTTTTTTTTGATTTTTCACTAAACACTTGAAATTTACCTTTAAATACATTAAGTTGCCAATATTGATATCAAATTATATTAAAGGAATAAGAAATTGGCTAATAAAAATTTTGATGAATGTACATCTTTTTTAATTGATAATGGTGTATTTGTAGGAAGAATTTGTCGTTTGGATAATGTTTTAAAAACAATAATAAATAAACATGGATATATGAAAAACGTATCAGCAGCTTTGGCAGAAACAACTGCTCTTGGTGTTTTACTTGCAAATGCCCTAAAATTTGAAGGATTATTTACTCTTCAGTTACAAGGAAATGGACCAGTATCCGCAATAGTTGTTGATGTTACATCAAATGGAAAAATAAGAGCTTGTGCAAATTATGATAGAGAACGCTTGGAAAAAGCATTTGCTCTTCGTAAAAATGACGGACAAATTGAAGCAACTCCTCATCTTTTGGGTACGGGGACTTTAGTGTTTACTTTAGATGATGGTAAGTCTGATTATCATCAAGGAATAGTAGAACTTCAAGGAAAGACACTAGAAGAATGTGCTCTTCGTTACTTTAGAAAGTCAGAACAAATAGAAACAATGCTAAAATTATTTATTGAAATTCCTGATAGTGATGATGGTCAGTGGAAAGCAGGTGGTATTGTTTTACAACGTGTTCCAGAGCTAGGTGGTAAAGATGTTGATATTAAAGATTTACCAGAATTAAGAAATGAGGCTGAAATATTAATGAACTCATTAACCAAAGAAGAGCTTTTTGATGAAAACTTAAGTTTGAATGAAATTTTATATCGCCTATACCATGCAAATAATGTGGCTGTAACAAAGGTTAATACTTATGAGTTTGCATGTCGTTGTAGTCGTGAGAAATTATTAAAAACACTACGTGGTTTTAGTGAAGAAGAATTATCTTCTATGGTTAATGATGAAGCTAAAATAACAGCAAAATGTGGTTTTTGCTCTGAGGAATACGAATTTACCATTCCTGAAATCGTGCAAAAATTAAACTAGAATTAAATAAGTATTAAACTTTTAATTGTACAATAACAAAAAATGACGTTGAGTCTATTGTTTTGTGGACTATTTAAAAAAGGGGTATTCCTTATGAATAAATTGAGAAATATAGCGCTAGCTTTTGCAAGCTTGTTTTTATTTTCATGTTCAACAACATCTGATACAGATGCTATACCATTAAGATACAGTGAGCCTCGTTTTCAAACAACAGCTCCAATAGAGTTAAATGTTGAAAAAGTGGATGTTGTATCTGAGTTTGTTCCATCTTTTACTCGTCCTAATGTGGAACATTTATTCCCTGTATCTATTGAAAAAGCAGCTAAAATGTGGGCGGAAGATAGATTGAAAGCAGATGGTTTTTCTTCAAATCGTATTGCTGAATATATAATTAAAGATGCCTCTGTTACAGAAGAGGTTGAAAAATCTGAAGAGTTTTTACAAAAAGACAGACTTAAGTATCGTGCAAATTTATCTGTTGTATTAAAGATTACAGATAAATCTAATTTATCTGCAGCAGAAACAACAATTGATGCGTGGCGTGAACTTCGTATGCCTGTAGATACCAAAATTGCAGATAAAGAAAAATATTGGAATGATATGGTGTATAAACTCTTTGATGAATTTAACAAACGTATGGAGCAAAACATACATGAATATTTAAATATGTATGTGAAAAATAATTATTCCATAAAAGAATATAACTAAAAATAAAAGCCTCCGAAAGGAGGCTTTCTTTAATTTAGAATACGTGTTTCGTTATCATTTGCAATTAGAGGGACAATAGGAAGCTCTACCTCTCTGATTTTATCTCCGATTCTAATCTTGCAAAAACCTTTTAATATTGCACTAGTTTTAGATGTAACATAGCCATCATCTTCAAATTCATCACCAGGAACAAGTTCTGGTAATTGACCTCTAAAACCATTGTAGTCAACAGATATTGATTTACCTTTGCTATCAATAACAGATAGGTGCTTACTTAAAAGAACAACATCATCTGATGAATTATTTTCAAATCTAAAAAAATAATCCCAACAAAAACTACCATCTATAACAACATCATCAGATGGTTTTAGATACAATGAAACTAAAATATCATCATCTAGATTAGTAGCAAATTGTTCATCAGAGTACATATAAAAAATCCCTAAAAGTCTCATCTGATTAATAAATAATTAACTTTTAGGGATATGTAAAAATGAATCTTTATTTTTTCAACAGAATAGAAAATTATTTTGTTCTACCATAGTTGTCGTCAAAGCGAATAATATCGTCTTCATCCAAATTATCGCCTGTTTGTACTTCAATAAAAATAAGTTCATTTTCTTTTGAGGTGTTTTTAATGCGATGTTTTGTTTTAACAGGAATGTAAACGGCTTCGTCTTGCTTTCTATATAATGTATCTTCACCTAAAACTATCATAGCATTACCTTTTGCTATAATCCAATGTTCTGCTCTATAATTGTGCATTTGAAGAGAAAGTATAGCCTCTGGTTTTACGGTTATTTTTTTTACACAAAATTTGTCATTTGCTTCTAAAACTTCCCATGTTCCCCACGGTCTAATATCACTATCACCTTTTTTATATGTTGTAGCCATAATATTTTATCCTTTTAGTAAAAAATAAACTAGAATAAATGAATAATAAGTGATATAGATAAAAAAACAAGTCGATTTTAAGGGGCTGAGGGAAACTATGGGTAATTTACAAAAAAATATAGCATTAGAGGTTATAAAACGTATACATAGCGAATTAGTTGCAGATAATACAACAGATAACCTATCGTTTATTATGCAAATAATTTTAGATGAGACAAAAGCAAGTGCGGTAAATTTATATGTTAAAGCTGATGATGTCTCATTAGAAGAAGTTTGTTGTAGCCCAAATAAAGAAAGTTTTTTATCGATTCGTGTGGGTGATGGTATTGTCGGAAAAGTAGGATTAGATAATCAAATATCATTTATCCAAAGTAAAAAAGATTTTCAAATAGCTTTACCAATCAAGAGATGGGGAAAGACAACAGGTGTATTGCATTTAACATATAAGCATACACATAAATATGATGATACCGAAGTTGAATTTTTAGAAACAATATGTATGTTCTTAAGTGAATATATAGCATCTGAAGATGTTACTACTTATATTAAAAAAGTTATAAAAAGCCGAGGTATTGTATCTAAAGACAAATTAAAAGGTGTTGTAATTAATTCAGGATATGCTCTTGGTAATGTGGTGGTTCATAGGCGTCGTAAAGCGGTAACAGAAGTTTTTGCAAAAGATAAGGATGCTGAACTAAAAAAATTAGAAGATGCAAAACAAAAAATGAATGCTGATTTAGATGTAAAATTAAATCGCAATAATTTAGAAAATGATGAACAAATAGAAATACTTGATGCCTATAGAATGATGGCAAATGATAAAGGTTGGTATAAACGAATTATAAATCATATAAATTTAGGTCTAACAGCAGAAGCAGCAGTAGAACAAGCTTATACAGAAATGTGGAATAGGTTATCAAATGCAACAGATGACTATTTGAAAGAAAGATTGCATGACCTAAGAGATATAGCTGATAGATTACGTTTATATTTGAGCGGAGAATATTGTAGTCCAAAAAAAAATGATGCTTTTGATAATATTGTTATAGTGGCAACATCTATGGGTCCTGCAGACCTTATGGATTATGATTATAAAAAAATTAAGGGATTAATTATCGAAGAATGTACACCAACAATGCATGTTGCAATAGTGGCTAAAACATTAAATGTGCCAGTAATTTCTGGCATTGTTGGATTGTTCAAAGAAATAAAAGACGGCGTCGCTATATCCATAGATGGAAAAGAAGGTGTTGTTGTTATAGATCCATCAAAAAGTGTTGTTGATAAAATATCTAAAAAAATTGAAGAAAAAGAAATTGAGCAAAAAAGAATTCAAAAACTAAAAAATTTAAAGAGTAAAACTAAAGATAACAAGCGTATCAATTTGTATCTAAACGTCGGTATGGATTTTGATTTTGATAACATAAAAAATACACAATGTGATGGTGTTGGCTTGTATAGAACAGAAATACCATTTATGTCCGCAGAAAAAATGCCAGATATAACAACACAAGTTGCAGGGTACAAAAAATTGCACCAAGCTGCTAATGGTAAAAAGGTGATATTCCGTAGTTTAGATGTTGGTTCTGATAAACTACTTCCATATTGGAATAGTATTAGTGAGGAAAATCCTGCAATTGGTTGGCGTTCGATTCGTATAACACTAGATAGGCGAACAATCTTAAGAAAACAAATGAGAGCGTTTATTCGAGCATCTGGTGGAAAAGAATTGTATGTAATGTTTCCAATGATATCTAATTTAGATGAATTTTTGGAGGCAAGAGAAACATTTATGTTTGCATATGAAAGAGAAAAGAAAGCTGGATTTGAAATGCCACAAAAAGTACATTTAGGCATGATGATTGAAGTGCCATCGGTCGTTTTTCAATTACGAGAAATACTAAAATATTGTGATTTTATCTCAATAGGTACAAATGACTTATATCAATTCTTTTTTGCATGTGATAGGGGTAACCCTAGATTAAATGGTAGATATGATGTATTATCAGCTCCGTTTTTGAATATGTTAAAAAAGATAATAAAAGAAGCAAATAATGCCGGAGTTCTTTGTTCGGTATGTGGAGAAATGGCTAGTTCACCAATTGATGCTATGGCTTTGATAGGTCTTGGATTTAGACATTTGTCAGTATCAAGTGCTTCATATGGTAAAATAAAAGCAATGATTAGATCGTTGTCTGTTCAAGGGATTGAAGATTATCTAAATAATATACTATCATCATCTAGAAAATCATTGCGTCCACAATTAAAATCATATGCAGATGATCACGCTATTGAAATTTATTAATTTTTATGTTTTAATACCAAAAATAACTTACAAACGAGAGTTAAGGCCATGGAAAATACACAAGAGTTAGAAATAGATATTGATGATATTGGTGCAATATTAAAAAGCAATAGATTAAAGCAAAAGAAAAGTTTAGAAGACGTTTCTGCGGAACTTTGCATAAGAAAAATATATTTAACAGCACTAGAAGAGGGTGATTATGAGACTTTGCCTCCTGTTCCATATGGTGTTGGGTATGTTAGAACATATGCAAATTATTTAGGACTAAGTTCTGAACGTGCAGTTAAATTATATAAAAAAGCCTCTCTTATAGAAGAAGAAAGTAAAGTAGAGGAAATATCTATTGAGCCTGAAATAAATAAAAGCAATACAAAACACATTTTTTTAGGAGTAATTGCGCTACTTTTTGTATATGGTTTATGGCAATTATATAGCAAAACATCTACAAAAATAACACCAGCAGTTGAAGAAATTGCTGAAAAAGAAAGCCAAATAAATAGCAGTACAGTAGAAGATGTTTTGGTAAACAATGATGTTGTTATAGATACATCATCAACCATTGAAGATGTTGAAAGCAAAGCAAATATTGAAAATGATATTATAGAAGAAAAAGAAATAGAAACAGAAGCCGAAAATAAAGTAGAAGAAACCATCATCGATAATAAGCTTAAAATAAAATTTAATGGTGAAAGTTGGGTGGAAATAAAAGATAAAAATAAAGTTTATTTCCAAGGAGTATATCACCAAGGTGATATAAAAGAAGTTGAATATGTAGATAATTTATTTATATCTGTCGGTCGTCCAAAGAATGTTGAAGTATTTGTAAAAGGTGTAAAGAAAAACTTATTAGCAAAACGTCGTAAAACAAATATTTTAGTCGATTCGTTAGAATAAAAATAAGTTGCAATTTAAAATAAAACCAGTTAAAGAAGAGCCCTTAAAGAGAATAAATAAATCAAAGGAAAATATTTTATGAATTTTCAAGAAAAATTAGCAGGTGTTGTAAGTC
The DNA here is from genome assembly GCA_017465945.1 of Alphaproteobacteria bacterium. GTDB lineage: Bacteria > Pseudomonadota > Alphaproteobacteria > RF32 > CAG-239 > CAG-267. The sequence goes on from JAFTVD010000018.1 coordinate 37,904, forward strand.
GTTTTGAAGAAGTGCAAGCGCTTTTATCTTCACCATCAATTTCTGCAGATGAGTTAGTCAAATTAAATAAAGAAATTTCTGTTTTAGAACCAGTTGTTGATGCAATTGGAAATTACCAAAGAATGGAAAAAAGTTTTAAAGATGCAGAAGATATGATGAATGATGCAAGTCTTGATAAAGAGATGAAAGAACTTGCGGAAATGGAATATTATGAATTAAAAGACAAGCTTCCTGAACTTGAAAAACAAATAAAAGTTTTATTACTTCCTAAAGAAGAAGATGATGAAAAGAACGCTATTCTTGAGATTCGTGCTGGTACAGGTGGTGATGAAGCGGCTCTTTTTGCAGCAGTTTTGTTTGAAATGTATCAACGTTATTCTCAAAAACAAGGGTGGCGTTTTGAAATTTTAGATGCAAATGAAAATGGTATTGGAGGCTATAAAGAAGCTTCAGCTAAAATTACCGGTAAAGATGTTTTTGCAAAATTAAAATTTGAGTCAGGAGCGCACCGTGTTCAACGTGTTCCTGTTACAGAGTCTCAAGGTAGGGTACATACTTCTGCGGCAACAGTTGCTGTGTTGCCAGAGATTGAGGAGGTTGATTTATATATTAACCCTGCTGATTTAAAAATAGATGTATATAGAGCATCTGGTGCCGGTGGACAACACGTTAATAGAACAGAATCAGCTGTTCGTATTACTCATATTCCAACAGGTATTATTGTTCAATGCCAAGATGACCGTTCTCAATTTAAGAATAAAGAAAAAGCAATGAACCATTTGCGTGCAAAACTATATGATACTCAAAAAGCCAATATTGATGCAACCTATTCTGAAAAACGTAAATTGCAAGTAGGTTCAGGTGATAGAAGTGAAAGAATTAGGACATATAATTATCCTCAAGGAAGAGTAACAGATCATCGTATCAATCTAACACTTTATAAATTAGAAGATATTGTAAATGGTGAATGTTTGGACGAGATTATAGATGCACTTATAACAGAGGATCAGGCAGAGCGTTTAGCGGAGATTGATTAATTAGAAAAGTAATTATACTTGTCGCACAATACAAAAAAAGAACCAATGTTGGTTCTTTTTTTTTTACATGAATTATGTTTGTAACAAATTGAAATATATTTTTAGAAGATTTTTATAAAAAAGGGTGATATATAAAACCTAAATGACAATTTTAAAGGGGTTTAATATGTCAAAAGTAATTAGAGTTGCCGTAATTGGTGCAGGTATGATGGGTAGAAACCATCTAAAAACATATAAAACACTTCAAGGTGTTGAGCTTGTTGGTGTATATGATATTTTTACAGAAAATGCTGTTAAAGCAGCTGAAATGTTTGGTATTAAAGCTTTTACATCTTTAGAAGAAGTTGCTCATAATGTTGATGCTGTTAGTGTTGTAACAACATCAGTTGCTCACTGTGAAGTAGGTGAGTTTTTCTTAAATCGTGGTATTCACTGCATGATGGAAAAACCTCTTGCAACAACAGAAGAAGAATGTGCACGTTTAATTAATGCTGCAAAAAATAATAATGTAACACTCCTTGTTGGACACATTGAACGTTTTAATCCAGCTGTTGAACAAATGGGTAAAATCTTATCTGATACAACAAAGATTCGCTCGCTAACAGCTCAACGTATGTCTGCAGCATCTGGCCGTATTACAGACGTTGATGTCGCTATGGATCTAATGATACATGATGTTGAGGTTATTCAATCTTTAGTTAAATCACCTGTTGTTGATGTTAAAGCTATGGCTGTGAAAACTCCTGGCAATGAAAGTGGTAAAGATTATATTACAGCACTTTTACAATTTGAAAATGGTGCAACAGCTAATATCACAGCAAGTCGTATTACTCAAGCTCGTGTTAGAACACTAGCTGTTACAACAGATACAAACTATATTGATATGGATTTTATTAATCAAAGTATCAACGTTCATTCACAAGGTCGTATGCCTTATGTAAATCAAGAAGAAATCCCTGAATGGATGAATTATGGATTAAAGGGAAGCGTTGAACAGTTGTTTATACCAACAAATCAACCATTGCAAGCTGAACTTTCACATTTTATTGCATGTGTAAATGGACTTGCAACTCCTAGAATTACAGGTGAAGATGCTCTAAATGCACTTCGTGTAATATGGAAAATTCAAGATGCTCTTGGTTTTGCTCGTAGAATTTCAGCGCCAGATATGGTTGAGCAAAAGGCTGCATAGCATAAAGATATGCGATATAAAATAACAATAGAATATGATGGCACTAACCTCCTCGGATGGCAAAAACAAAACGAGGGGGTTAGTGTTCAATATTATTTAGAAGAAGCTATTAAAGGATTCTCTCATCAAGAGGTTGAAGTTGTAGGAGCGGGGCGAACAGATGCAGGAGTGCATGCTATAGCGCAAGTTGCTCATTTTGACCTTGATACATCAATGGATGAATTTCACTTACAAGAAGCATTAAATGCAAGACTTCGCATATTAGATGCTCCAGTATCTGTTTTAGATGTCCAAATAGTAAATGATGATTTTCATGCAAGATTCTCTGCAACACATCGAGGATATATATATCGTATATTAAACAGAAGAGCACCAACAGTTTTAGAAAAAAATAGAGTTTGGGTTGTAGGTTACCCTCTTGATGTAGAAAAGATGAGAGAGGGTGCGAAATATTTACTAGGTAATCATGATTTTTCTTCTTTTAGAGGAGCAGGATGCCAAGCAAAGTCGCCAATAAAAACATTAGATAAAATAGATATTATAGTAAATAAAGATGAAATAGATTTTATTGTTGAGGCAAAATCATTTATTTATCACCAGGTAAGAAATATGGTTGGCACGTTAAAGTGCGTAGGTGATGGCAAGTTAAATCCTGAAGATGTGAAAATTATATTAGAAAAAAAAGATAGACGATTTGCAGGTCCAACCGCTCCTGCTTGTGGGTTATATTTAAACAAAATTATATATTAAAAAGCCTTATCTAAATATATCGCATTCTCGATTCGTTTTATATTAAAAGGTAATTTTACAAAAAATACATCAAATTGGAAAGCATATTTGTTATATATGGGATTATGCTTTAAAAAATTAATTCCTCCCATAATTATTCGCTGTTGTTGTTTGTAAGTGATTGCATGAAGGAAATTTGTGTCGTGTTTTCTTTTTTTTACTTCACAAAAAACGATTCGATTGTTTTTTAGTGCAATAAAATCTAATTCTCCATATGGTGTTTTTCTTGCGTGTTTTGATTTATAGTTTTTAGCTATAATTTTATAACCATGCAATCTCATATACATACGACACAAAAATTCAGCAATATAGCCAGAATTATAAGGTGTTATTTTTAATTTTAAGAGCTTTTTCATATACATCACTTCTTTTTAATTTATAAATATCTGATACTTTTTTTACAGCATCTTTTAAGGTAGATTTTTTTAATTCTTCAATTAATATTGCTTCGATATCAATATTTTCTGATGTCGTTTTTTCACAAAATGGAGATATTACAAGAACGATTTCTCCTTTAATTGGATTTTCTTCTATTTGTTTTGCAACATCACTTATATCCCCTAAAATACACTCTTCATGAATTTTAGTTATTTCTCTAACAATAGCAACTTCTCTATCTGGCATAAGTTCTTTTATAGTATTTAATGTTTTTGTGATACGTACAGCTGTTTCATATAAAACAAGTGTTGCATTAATATTTTTTAATTCATTTAATAAATCTAAACGAGCTTTGTCTTTGTTTGGAACAAAACCTGCAAACATAAATCTGTTTGTTGGAAGCCCTGATAATTGTAACGCAGAGATTACAGCGCAACATCCAGGGATTGTAGTTACTTTTATTCCTTGTTTTCTACATTCTCTAACAAGTTTATATCCAGGGTCTGAAATTAGAGGAGATCCCGCATCGCTAACAAGAGCAACATCGTTACCTTCTTTTAATAAATCAATAATTAATTGAACTTTTTCTTGTTCAAAATGATCTTCATAGGCAATAAATTTCTTGTTACAAGAAACACCAATAAGTGAAAAAAGCTTTTTTGTTACACGAGAGTCTTCTGTTGCAATAATATCAACAGAGTTTAAAACATCTTTTGCTCTCATAGATAAATCAGCTAAATTGCCAATTGGAGTTGCGATAATATATAAACATGTATTAGTCATTTTATATCTCTTTACAAACAATGTTTTTTGTTTTAAGTAAGTTTATAAGATTGTTAAATATTTTGGGAATAAATGCAAGTGTTAAAAAAAATAGCTATGTTTTTTCTTATGTTGGGACTATTTGGGTGCAATAGTCGTCTAACAGATAATAGAATTGAACTATCAGATTATAAATATGAAATAATAGATTATGATGTAATTAACTCTGAGATGGTAGAAGAAGATTCGTTAAATGTTGCTGTATTGCTACCATTAACAGGAGATACTGGAAATATAGGGCTAGGAATGCAAAATGCTATGTTTATGGCCTTAGATGATTTGAAAAATAGTAAAGTTGTTCTAAAATTTTACGATACAAAGGGTACTAAAGAAGGGGCGCAAAGTGCAATTAAACAAGCAATTAATGATAAGCAACAATTAATATTAGGGCCTTTAACGAATAAAGAAGTAGAGGGTGTGGCATCTTCTGCATTATCCAATAATATACCGGTTGTTTCTTTTACTACATCTCCTCAGGTTTTACAAAATGGTATTTATAGTATAGGATTATTAAACGAAGAGCAAATTGAAAGAGCTTTGTCATATGCAAAAAAAGAAAATAGAAATAGATTAGTATTACTTGTTCCTGATAATAATGGAGGCTTAAATGTTGTGAAATCAGCTTTAATGTCTTCATTTAATAATAATATAACTTTAACAAAAGTAGGTTTTTATAATCAAGACACTGTAGATTTTACATCTCTAGTTAACACGATATCTCAAGCAAAAGACTTTGATGCTGTTTTAATTGCAGATAGTGGTAATCGTCTAAAATCAATAGTATCAATGTTTGCATATAATGATATTATGTATCCAGATGTATTATTTTTAGGAACATCTGCATGGGATAATACAAATTTAAGCAAAGAAACTATTTTATATCATGGGGTATATCCAATGGTATCAAAAAGTTATGGAGAGTACTTTACTAAAAAATATAAAGATATATTCGGAGAATATCCCAAAAGTATATACTCTGTTGCATATGATAGCGTTTTGTTAGCATCAGTATTATCTGCAAAATCTCATGATAATTTAGAGGAAAATTTAACATCAAAAAGTGGGTTTATTGGTGTTAATGGTTACTTTAAAATTTTACCAACAGGAGAAAGTCGCCATAGTTTAGAAATGTACGAAGTTACACCTAATGGCCCTAAAGTAGTGTCTAAAGGTGATAAAAATGTAGATTATCCTGAAAATCAAATGGATATACGTTATATCCCTTATGATAGCCTTCCAGAGTTTTTGGGTAAAAAGAATGATGATGTTTTACAGTGGTTATACAATAATTAGTATAATTGTATAATTTTAAACTTGCAAATTATTGCTGTATACGTCATAAAAGAAATGAATTGATTAATATGAAGGGAACAGGATTGTTTTACTGCCAACCCGGTCAGGTTCGGAAGGAAGCAGCCGTAACAGTCAAAATGAGGTCTGTATCCCTTCACCTCTTAGAGTGTTAATGAGTATGGTTCAAGAAAATAAAGAAAATCAATATGTGGTTTTAGCCAGGAAATATCGTCCTCAAAATTTTGAAGATTTGTTGGGGCAAGATGCTTTGGTTAAGACATTAACTAATGCGATAGAAAACAACAGATTACACCATGCATATATTTTAACAGGAATAAGAGGGGTTGGAAAGACTACAACCGCAAGACTTATTGCAAGAGCATTAAATTGTGTTGGAAAAGATGGTAATGGCGGTCCCACAATTAATCCTTGTGGAGAATGTGATAATTGTAAATCAATAGCTTCTGGACGTCATATGGATGTTATGGAACTTGATGCTGCATCACACACAGGTGTAGATGATGTAAGAGAGTTACTTGATAGTGCTCGTTATGCTCCAACAAATGCTCGCTACAAAATATATATCATAGATGAGGTTCACATGTTATCTAAAGGAGCTTTTAATGCTCTTTTAAAAACCTTAGAAGAACCTCCTGCGCATGTTAAGTTTATATTTGCCACAACGGAAATACGAAAAGTTCCCGTAACAATTTTATCTCGTTGCCAACGATTCGATTTGCAGAGATTATCAATAGAAACACTAAAAGAGCTTTTTACAAAAATATTAAAAAATGAAAACATTCCAGCAGATAGTGAAGCCCTAGAGATTATTGCAAAAGCTGCTGATGGTTCAGCAAGAGACGGTTTGTCCCTTTTAGATCAATCCATTGTTTTGAGTAATGCTAATATAAAAACAGATGTTGTAAAAAATATGCTTGGTCTTGCAGATAGGGGGCAAACACTATCCTTATTTGAAAATTTAATAAATGGAAACATGGAAAATGTTTTGAGTAATGTATCTAGTCAGTATACAAATGGTGCAACACCAATGATAATATTGCAAGATTTAATAAATATTACTCATGATATGGCAAAAATAAAAATATTACCTCAACTATTAAGTACTACAAGTTTTAGTGAAGTAGAAAAAAATACTTTCTCAAGTTTAAGTCAAACGACATCTCTTGCAATATTATCTAAAATATGGCAGATGTTGATTAAAGGAATAGGGGAGTTAAATCTAGCGCCATCATCTGTTGAAGCATTGGAGATGATTCTATTGCGTGTTGCATATTCTGCATCAATGCCAACACCGTATGAGATTTTAAATGATGTAAAAAAAAACTCTAGTTTAATATCGGGTGTAGCAACAAAAGCTCAAGAAAAGCCAAGTGCTTTTGAAAAAAAAAATAATATAACAAATGTAAGTTCACCAAAAGATTTTATAAAATTTAATACAGTTGATGAGTTTGTTTCTTATTTAGAAAATACTAAAAAGGCACTAATTGAATATTCAATAAAAAACGATGTTAGTATAAAAGAATTTTCTGATGGTCATATAAAAATGAATATATCTCCTAATATTCATCAAGATTTTATAATGAATCTACATAAGCTGTTAACTGATGTAACTGGTAAAAAATGGGAAATTGATATATTTAAAGGTGATTTAGGTGAAACAATTGCGGATAAAGAAAAATCAAAAGTTGAAGCCTCTAGAAAAAATGTGGCAGAATACCCATTAGTAAAAAAATACTAGAGGAATTTAAGGGTTCAAGAATAGAAACAGTAATTCGTAAAAATTTGAATGAAATTTCAGAAAGTGAAACAGAAATATCTAGTGATATGTCAATAACCTATTTTGATGAAGAGGAATAAATTATGTTAAATATTCAAGGTTTAATGAAACAAGCTCAAATGATGCAAAAAAAGATGCAGGAAGCACAAGAAAAATTAGCACAAACAGAAGTTTTAGGAAGTGCTGCTAATGGTTTATTGACTATAACATTAAATGGTAAATCAGAAATGAAAAAAATTAATATAGATAAATCACTTGTTTCTTCAGATGATGTTGAAATGTTAGAAGATTTATTATTAGTGGCATATAATGATGCCCATAATAAAGTGGAAGCTATGGCAGAAGAAAGTATGAAATCTGCAACAGGTGGTGTAAATTTAGGTGGACTAAAATTACCATTTTAGAGGTATAAATGTCTGATGGATATATAGAGCAACTTATTAAAATTATATCTAAACTTCCATCTCTTGGCACACGTTCAGCAAGAAGGATAGTTTTATATATGCTAAAAAAAAGAGAGAGTGTTATTCCTCAACTAATAACAGCTCTTCAAAATGTGTATGATAATATTAAAGTATGTGAAGTATGTGGTAATTATGACACAATAAGTCCTTGCTCTATATGTACATCAACACAAAGAGAAAAACATTTTTTGTGTGTGGTTCAAGATATTAATGATTTGTGGGCTTTAGAAAGAGGTGGATTATATAAAGGTCAATATCATATATTAGGAGGAGTTCTTTCTGCAATAGAAGGAATTACTCCTGATGATTTGAGTATTGACAAGTTGCTTGCAAGAATAGATGATGAAAATATAACAGAAATCATTTTAGCATTACCTGCAACAGTTGATGGTCAAATAACTATGCACTATATTTCATCTTTATTAAAAGATAAAAATATAAAAATAACAACCCTTGCCCAAGGAATACCTGTTGGAGCTGAGCTTGATTACATGGATGATGGAACAATTAAATTAGCATTAGATATGAGAAAAATACTCTAATCTTCATTAGTATCATCATCAGAAGGTAAGTCTATTTTTTTATCAATAGCATAGCCATTTGCTCTCACAGTTCTGATATAATCCGGACCATGTTTATTTAAAGAGCTTCTAAGGCGTCTAATATGTACATCAACGGTTCTAGATTCTACAAATATATTTTCACCCCAAACAGATTTTAACAGAACTTCTCGAGAGAAGACTTTTCCTGGTTCTTTTACTAACATTTTTAATAAACGAAATTCTGTAGGGCTTAAATGTATATAAACATCACCACGTCTTACTTTACGCTCAACTAAGTCCATATGAATATCTTCAAATTCTAAAAACTTTTCTTTTTCTTCGAACAAAGGTGCTCTTCTCATATTAGTTTTCACTCTAGCCATAAGCTCTGGTACTGAAAATGGTTTAGTAACATAATCATCAGCACCTGCGCCCAAGCCTTTAATTTTGTCTTCTTCTTGACTTTTAGCTGTGAGCATTATTATTGGTATTGTTTTAATGTCAGGCTTTGAGCGAATTAATTTACATATCTCAACACCAGATATTTCAGGTAGCATCCAATCTAATATTATTACAGATGGTTGAACACGTTCAACTTCACTTACCGCATTTAAGCCATTACTTACAACAACTGTTTTATATCCCTCTTTTTCTAAATTGTATGTTAGTAATGTAGCAATAGATTCTTCATCTTCAATAATCATTACTGTACTCATAAAGTTTCTCCTTTTAGTTCTTTTATACTTTTTTCATAATTATCACTTTTGAAAACCGCTGTTCCTGCAACTAAAATGTCAACATTAGCATCACGACATAATTTTGCAGTTTCATTATTTATTCCTCCATCAACTTCTATAATGATATTTTTATTTTTTATAGATTTTCGTAAATAATCGATTCTAGAAAGAGCGTTATTATCAAACTTCTGTCCCCCAAAGCCTGGCTCAACAGACATAATAAGAATAAGATCAATATCATCAATAAATGGTAAAATAGCCGATATTTCTGTATTTGGTTTTATTGATATGCCAGCTTTTATTCCATATTGCTTAATTAAATTGATATCTTCAATGGGATTATCAGATGCCTCTAAATGAAAAGTAATAATATCAGCCCCTGCTTTAGCATACCACGGAATAAATTTTGTTGGATTATTTACCATTAAATGAACATCAAAAAGAAGGTTAGAATACTTTTTCAAGTTTTCTAAAATCATCGGACCAAAAGTAATATTGGGAACAAAATGACCATCCATTACATCAAAATGAATCAAATCAGCTTTTGCTTTTTCAAGTTTTATAATTTCATCTCTTAAACAGCCAAAATCTGCTGCTAAAATACTTGGTGCTATTTTTACCATAATGCTCTCCTTATATGATAAATAAGCATATATAAAAAGGTTTAACTTAAAGTAAATAAGATTAAAGCACATTGATAATGAAGATATAATGATTATTTAATTTGTGTCATGAAATACAAAAAAGGAGATAAACATGGGTGAAATGGCACAAAAAATATCAAAAGTAGATAAAGACGAATTGCTAAAAGCTCTGCAAAGTGCATATGCAGAAGAGTGGCTAGCATATTATCAATATTGGGTAGGAGCAAAGGTTGCCGAAGGTATTGAAAAATCAAAGGTTGTTGAAGAGTTTTATGAGCACGCAAATGAAGAGTTAAAGCATGCAGATTGGTTAGCAGAACGCATAATTCAATTAGGAGAAACACCACTTCTTGATCCAAAATTATGGAATGAACATGCGAAATGTAAATATGATGCGCCAAGTAATCCTGACACAAAAGTATTGGTATCACAAAACTTAATGGCAGAAAGGTGTGCAATAGGGCGTTATCAACAAATTTGTGAAATGTGCCAAGGAAAAGATTATATAACTTTCAATATTTCAAGAAAAATATTAAAAGAAGAAATTGAACATGAACAAGAAATGGAAGATTTTGAAGCCGATTTTGAGCATTATCTGTAAATAACACTTGGTATAACTTTTTTTTAACCTCTTATTACTAGTATGGTAATAAGGGGTTATTTCATAGGAGACTTCAGATGCCAAGTAAAGAACTCAAAAAAATAATATCAAGATGGCAAGATTGGCTAACATTACAAAGAAATTGTTCAGAGCATACTATTCAAAGTTACTTGAGTGATTTATATATTTTTTTAGAATATTTATCTCCTAAAGAAGAAGTAGGCATACCAACATTAAAGCAACTAGATATAAAAGCATTTCGTAATTTTTTTAGCATAAGAGCTAAAAAAGGCATATCCAAAACATCAATAGCAAGAGAAGAATCTGCTGTGAGAAATTTTTTCAAATGGTTAAATGAAAATAAGATATTAAATAATACCTCTATTTTTCAAATTTCAAAACCCAAATTAGATAAAGCTCTTCCAAGGTTTATTGATGTAGACATGACATTTGACATTATAGATGAAGCTCAAAAAGGATGTAAAGAACCTTGGATTGGGTATAGAGATATGGCAATTATTACATTATTATATGGATGTGGTTTACGTATATCAGAGGCGCTTTCTTTAAATATAAAAGATATTGATAATGAAGAGTTTATAAAAATAAGAGGTAAAGGAAATAAAGACAGGTATGTTCCCTTATTACCAATTGTTTTAGAGCGTATAAATAAATATATTAATCATTGTCCATATAAGTTTAAACAAGATGACGCATTATTTTTAGGGGTAAGAGGTGAGCGCCTAAGTCCTAGAATAATACAAAGAAAAATACAAAAAATTAGAATGAATTTAAATTTATCTGAAAATGTTACCCCGCATACTTTAAGACATTCTTTTGCTACACATCTTTTAGCTCAAGGAACAGATTTGCGCTCTATTCAAGAGTTATTAGGGCACTCATCATTAAGCTCAACTCAAATATATACTGAAGTTGAGTTAAATAAAATAAAAGAAGAATACGAAAAAGCTTTTCCAAACTAAAAAGAGCTCCATATAGGAGCTCTTTTAAAAAGAATTATGTAAAATTACTTTAATTTCTTTTCTACAAATTCTTCATGTTTCTTAGACTTCTTGTCATACTTTTTCATAACCAATTTCTCAGGATGAGTTCTTGGATTTTTTTCTGCAAGATAAAAAGTACCTGTACCAGCACTACTTTCTAATTTTACTTTAACTTTAATTGCCTTTGCCATTATTTTACTCTTATAAATACAAGGTTAAACACAAAAAACTTTTAATGCAATATACATTCATTATCAATAATGTCAATAAAAATTTTATCCTAAATTGTTTTTTATTAAATCAATGGCTAATAAAATATCTTTAGATGTGTCTTCTTTAGAAGAAATAACACAACTATTATCTATTCCTGTACAGATTTGAGGAGTTATCCCATTTTTATCTATAATTTTGCCAGACGGACTATAAATTAAGCCACTAGTTACATATAATCGTTGATCGTTCATATTGTAAACAGATTGAAGACTTCCTTTTCCATATGTTTTTGTCCCAATTACAACGGCTCTACTTTGGTCGCTAAGAGAAGCTGTAACAACTTCTGCTGCAGATGCCGTTTTGTTACTAGTAAGAATAATGATTTTTTTATTGTTAAAAATATCACCTTTTGTAGATGTATAATAATTAGTTTCATTCTGTTCTTTGCTATATGCAATAAGTGTATCATCTAAAAATAAATCAGATAATTTTATAGCTTCATTAAAATCTCCGCCAATATTATGTCTTAAATCAAATATAATACCTTCTGCCAAATTATTATTATAAACTATTTTTTTTACATCATCACTAAAGCCCTTATAGAAAGTATTAGATTTTATATAAATAACATTATTAAAAACATCAAAAATTAAGTTTGCTTCTTCATTTTTAGTGTTTTCAATTCGGGAATAACTATCTATATTTTTAGCCAAGACACTTAATATTTTATCTTCAAGCAATTTTTCATTTCCCTGAAATTTATTCGACTGGTCCGCATATATTTTTAGAACATCTGTTAATATATTTTTCCAAGAATTATGATTGTTTTGTTGGGGCAGAGCAAATGATTTAACAAGATTATTTTGATGATATAAATATGCCTTTGTGTCACTATTATATAATCTAAAATTTTTATCTAATTGATTTATAAAATCAAATCCTTTAAAGGATATTTTTCTTAAATTAGCAGAATGAGAATGATTTTTTTCTAATACATTATATAGCTCATCAATTTTAACAAATTCATACGCATTTACATTAAATGCACTAAATAAAATAAATAATACAAAAGTATAAAAAAGCCTTATCATATATTTTACCTAAACGTTGCAATAAGAGCTGTGTGATCAGAGGGGTGATCCATTTCTCTTAAAGTTTTATCAACACTAATGTCTATAAGTCTGTCTGCAAAAAAAGCTGATAGAAATAGATAATCTATTCTTAAACCTAAATTAGTTACAAAAGAGTTACCAGTGTAATCCCAAAATGTATATCCCTCCAAATTTTTGTTAAATAATCTAAACGCATCATGAAAACCGATGTTTTTCAAAGCGATTATTTCATTTTTTATTTCTTTTCTAAATAATGGGCTATCTTTAAATTTTGAAGAATCAAAAACATCTATATCTTTTAACATTACATTAAAATCACCACCTATAATAATAGGGTATCCTTTGTTTTGAATAGATTTTAAATGCATATATAATTTATTATACCATTTTAATTTATAAAGATATTTTTCTTCTTCTTTGTTTTTATCATTAGCACATCCATTAGGTGCGTAAATTGATGCAATATAAAACTTTTCATTATTCTTATTTACTAATATTTCAATATATCTAGCAGAATCATCTTCTAAAAAAGTTGGAAGGTTGCGATTCGTTATTTCAAATTTATATTTGCATAAAATAGCGACACCATTATATCCCTTTTGCCCCCAAGCAACAACATTATAACCAAGTGTTTCTAATTCAAAATATGGGAAATTTTCTGTTTCGCATTTTATTTCTTGTAACAAGACAATATCTGGATCATGTTCTTTTAGCCAAATACAAAGATTCGAAATTCTAGCTTTTATTGAATTTATATTATAAGTTGCTATTTTCATATACGGCCTCACATAAATTACTCATGATATAACTTTAATTGTAAAATATTAAATGATTGTAAACATATTCTAATTTACAATTATAGAAACTTTACAACAATAAGGGGTGTATATATGCTACAAGGATTCGGGTCTGATAGAGATGAAATAAATGATTTTCACCAAAGAGTTGCAGATAGAAATATTCAAAGTATAAACGATAGAGAGGAAGAAATAGAACATGCCAAAAATGGTTTCATTGGTATGTTAGCAGGAATATTGGTTGGTGGAATTATTGGGTGGATTTTTTTAGGTCCAACAACAGATGCAAATAAAGAGCACTCAATTCCTGTTATTCGTCGCCCTCTTATTCCTTTTAAGGTTCAACCTAATGATCCAGGTGGTATGGAAATAGATAATCAAGACAGAAATATATACCATATTGTTGATAATACCTCTAAAGAAATAAAAGAGGTAAATATTCGTCAAACTCCAGATATTCCAAAGTTAGTGGTAGAAAAGACAACGCCTACACCATCAGATATAGATAGTTTAGTTGAAAATATTGATAAAGATTTATCTTTAAATAATGAGGATATAAAATTAGAGGAAACAGAAGAAAATAAAGTAGAAATAGCAAAGAATGAATTATCTGAAATTAATACAAACAGTAAAGAAAAAATTGTGATACCTACTAAAATAAAACAAATAGATGTTGCAGTTCAAGATAGTGTAAATTCAGTTGCACCAGAAGTTAAAGAAGTTGTAAGTAAGCCAGAAAATAAAGTTGCAAAAAAAGAAGAGATAAAAAGCACAAAAGGTACTTGGTATGCTCAAATTATTGCATCATCTAGTCGTAGCTCTGTTGAAAAACTATGGAGAGAATTATCTTCTAAACATTCATTCTTAAAAGAGCACTATCATGAAATAGAAGAAATAACTGCAGGAAATAAAAGTACATTATATCGCTTAAAAGTGGGGGCATTTAAAACAAGAAAAGAAGCTGAGACTTTGTCATCAAAATTAAAAGAAAACAAAGTTGGTAACATTATAAAACAAAATTAAAGGGTAATAAATGTCTAAACCAATTTTAGCCGCTATTTTATCTTGCCAAGGGTATTCTTTAACCGATGATGAAAAATATCTTTTCAATAAATTTAACCCACTAGGAATTACTCTCTTTAATCGTAATATAAAAGATAAAAAACAAGTTAAATCACTAATTGATAGTATAAAAAATACAATCAATAGAGATGATATTTTAATTGCCATAGATGAAGAAGGTGGTAGAGTTCAAAGATTAAAAAATATAAATAGGCATAATTATATATCTGCACAAAATTTAGCTACACTTCCCATAAAATATACTAAAATGCACGCAGAATTAATATCTTCTGATTTAATAGAGATGGGGATTAATGTAAACTATTCGCCTGTAGTTGATAGAAAAATAAACTCAACAGATAGTAGTGTTTTAGAAAAAAGATGTTTTAGCGATAACGATGAAGAAATAGTAGAATTTGCTACAAATATGGCAAATACATATATAAATATGGGAATATGTCCGTGTATAAAACATATTCCAGGACATTTTAATATAGCCAAAGATCCGCATTTAAATAAAATTGAATGCGATTTATCAATAGATGAAATTAAAAATCAAATAAAATACCTTAAAGAGTTTTCTAAATATCCATTGGCTATGACTTCTCATATTTTATTAAAATCTATAGATGATACATATCCAGTTACTTTATCATCAAAAATTATTTCAAAACTTATAAGAGATTACTTGTCATTTGATGGATTCTTATTAAGTGATGCAATAGATATGAAAGCGATTTCTGGTAATATAATCGAAAAATTAAACCAAAGTTTAGACGCTGGAATTGATGCTGTTTGTTATTGTTCAGGTGAATATAAAGATTTGTTTGCTATTTGTAATCAAAAAAGATTTATTACGGAAAAATCATTAATAAGATTTGCAAACATAAAAAAAGTAATTAATAATAATAGGCAAGAGGTTGATATCAAAGATATTCGTAAGCTCTATAGAACGGGTATAAGAAAATTTGCAAATGAGACATATTCATATGATGCAACAGAAGTTTTGCATTATATGCAAAAGAAAGGAGATTTTAAATGATTTGGGTTTTAGTGATAGTTGTTGTTACTGCAATTTATTATGCAGAGCGTTTACCTCAAATAATGAATAAAGTTAAAGATGAAGTTCCTCATATTGTTGAAGTAAGTAAAAAAGCGTCAAAAGAAATAAAAGAAAAAGCAAAAGCAACACAAGAAAAAGTTGCACACAAAAAAGATAATGCGCCAAAAGATAAAGAATAAAATTTATCAAAAAAAAACTCACCATTTGGTGAGTTTTTTTATTACTTAAGAGCTGGAATATTAAGCTGTGCAAAATGACCAGGTTTTATTTTTACCGTAGCATATCTCAAATTATCTGTTTCTATCATATACTCTTCACGTCCAGTAAGTTGCGCTGCTAACTTATAGAAATCACGCCCATTTAATTCTTGTTTATACCAATTCATTAAATAAAATACGCAAGCTTGACTCTTATCTGTAAGGCCACATCTTGGTCTACCTGCAGGTACATCATCATTTATAACAACACCTTCTAATCCCTGTTTTTCAACACTCTTTGAAGAAAATAATGCTTTACCAGCAAATATACCTACAAATAAAAATAATAAGCTACATACAACTAATATATTCTTTTTTACATATCCACTATTACTCTCATCTAATTCTTCATCTATAACATAGTCAAGTTCAGGAGGAAGACCATCAAGTATATATTGGTCATTATACTCGTTGCCTGTTGCAATATCATTTGCATCAACCGCTGTAATTAAATCTGTACTTTGCGTATTAGTTTCATCATTTGGAGCTTCAAAAGACATATTTTGCTCATCATTTTGAATAGATAAATTATTATCAACATATTCTTCTTTTTTAGGCGCTTGAGGCACATCAGGAGTTGTACGCACCTTCGGTCTTTTTATTTTTCTAAGTTTAGGTCTAGCACTACCTTCTTGTGGTACATTTTGCGATATTTGATTAGTTAAACCGTCTAAAGAATTATCTTCCATTTCTACCTCTTAAATTTTATTTTTTATCTTTTCATCAGTTTTCAACATTCTAACCAACCTTGGAACAATAAATACAATAGTTTCTGTTCCTTGTTCTGTTGTTCCAAAAATTTCACTAGGCAATCCAATAATTAAGAAATTTTCTCCCAAACGATTACGAGCCTTGAATTTTGTTATTTCACCTTCGGTAGTGTCTAGTGTTATTTCAGATAGAATACGATTGTTTTTTTCAATTTCTGCTTTAGCTAAAAGTGATAAAGGATATTCCATATTATCGACTTTTCCGCATCTACCTATATCAAATCTAGAGAACCATTGAGTAGGTACAACAAAACGCCCTTCTGATATATCCTCAATAGTAGCATATTTCTCAACAAAACCTTTCAATCTTTCTATTGAAATATCATTTGTTACAGTTAGCATTCTACCAATGACGCCTGTCTGAGTTGTTGCAATGCTCCCAAAATCAAAATCTTTTAGCAAATCATTCCAAACTATACCACAAGCCTCTTTAGCTTTTGCCTTAAATATATTAACATCATACATAACCATTGTTGGGTTATTTTCAAAATCATTAACCAACTCTGTAATTTTATTCATTGTTTCCAAATTTGTTTCAAAAGATATAGAATAATCACGCCAGTTTGTTATCATATCAGTAATGCCGGCTCCTCTTAATACGTCAAGAAAACCAATCATCAAAGTTCTAGAGCTTGGAATATAAAGTGTAAAACTAGCTCTTCTGCTTAAAATAATAGAATTCATTTTAGCATCATATCTGTAAAATAAATCAGCAGATTTAGATATCATTTCTACAACTTCTTTAAAACTGCCATTAATGTTTTTACCATAAAGCATAGGATATGGAGCATCTTTAGCAACAAGTTTTATTCCGGCTTCATTTGTAAGATTAAACAAAGCTTGCTCGGCTGGAATATTGTCAAAACTAAAATCCCTAACTTCAAATTCTGGTAAATCATTGTTTACATCATTACGTTCCAACTTAAATGAAACATTATTATGAGGTAATATTTGAACCATCTCTTGTGTTTTCCAATTTACATTACAACGTAATGGAGTTTCTAAGTCCAAATCATTTGCTCTAAAAGTTGTTCTTAACATATAAGGGTTCTGTTGAGGTAAAACTACAAAATTATTTATATTCTTGGCGTCATCAGTTGTATTTGTCATAATAGTTTCTTCAGATTCCTGATACGCATTACATGCAACAACAGTTGCCAAAGAAAACAATAAAAATAAATACTTGCAATTTTTTAACCAATTAAATTTCTTCATCATTTTCTTCTTTCGTCTTAATAAGTTTGTCTTGCTCTGCCATAAGTTTTGCAACAACGTCATCTATACTTTGTCCGGCACCTTTTGTAGGGTCTTCAGCTTGGTTGGTAAAGCCACCAAATATATCATCTTTAGCCGAACTTATATCTTCAACATCTTTTTTCACAGTCATTTCAACTGAAGCATTACGCTCTAATTCTTGTTTGTACAAGCTCAAATTATCCTTAAGAGCCTGAATACCTCCTTTAATTTTCTTTTCAACATATGGGTGAAGCTCTGTGTGAGATATAATATAATCACCTGTTTCGCATAACTCATCTAACACATCAATAATGTAAGTATAAAAAGGATAATCTTCTACAGCAATATTTCCTTTGCGAATACAACGAGCAGCAATTCTAGATACAGTACGATCATAATAATCTCTAATAAGTACATAATTATCTATGTACCAAAGAGATTCTTTTGTTACTGCAACTTCATTGTTATTATTTTCCATTACTTCCCCCGTTTAATTAATAACTAAAACAAACATAGTATTCTGTAAATAGTTTATTGATTGTTATTATCTACATTATTCCCAGATGCTTCTTCTTCCTCAACATATTCCCACTCCCATTCTTCATCTTCTCCATTAGATTCTATGGGATTACCATTTTCATCAACATATTCCCAATCCCATTCCTCATTATTATCTGAAGTTTGATTATTTGTATCTAATGTTTCTGTGCCATCTTCAACGTATTCATATTCCCAATCTTCATCAGCATCAGTACTTGTGTTGCCAATATACTCATCATCTTGAGGAACATTTTCGTCATCGCTATAATCATCTAATGCGATAGGTTCATCTAATGATGAAATATCTACATTGTCAGAAGTAAGAGCAGCTCTTATTTTATCCAATTCAGCACTATATCTGCTTGTGCTTGTAGATGGTTGTGATGGAGCTTGAGGAGTGTTGTCTACTGCATCGGTATTAAAAAAGTCATCTATACTCACATTATCAGACTGTGAATTTTCTGTATTTTTATTTTCTTCTTTGTTTTCTTCAGGTAACTCAAAAGATAAACCATCATCAGCAATATCATCTAAAGAACTAAAAGATTCGCTTTCTTTTGTTGTATTATCTTCTGCACTAAATTCAGTATTTTCTTCTGGTAACTCAAAAGATAAACCATCATCAGCAATATCATCTAAAGAGCTAAAAGATTCGCTTTTTTCTGCGATATTATCTTCTGCACTAAATTCTGTATTTTGTTCAGGTAATTCGAAAGATAAACCATCATCAGCAATATCATCTAAAGAGGTAAAAGATTCGCTTTTTTCTGTTGTGTTATCTTCTGCGCTAAATTCTGTATTTTGTTCAGGTAACTCAAAAGATAAACCATCATCAGCAATATCATCTAAAGAACTAAAAGATTCGCTTTCTTCTGTTGTATTATCTTTTGCACTAAATTCAGTATTTTGTTCTGGCAATTCAAAAGATAAACCATCATCAGCAATATCGTCTAAAGAGCTAAAAGATTCGCCTTCTTCTATTGTACTATCTTCTGTGTTAAATTCAGTATTTTGTTCAGGTAACTCAAAAGATAAACCATCATCAACAATGTCGTCTAGCGAGGTAAATGATTCGTTTTCTTCTGTTGTATTATCATCTGCACTAAATTCAGTATTTTGTTCAGGTAATTCGAAAGATAAATCGTCATCAACAATACCATCTAAAGAAGTAAAGTTGTCATCGTTTTCTTCAGCAATATCAATTTCAGTGTCATCTAAAATAACGCTACTATTACTCAAATTTTTATTTTCATCATTTACAGAAGAAACATCTTCCAAATCTAAGTCAGAAATTGATGAAAGGTCAGATAAGTCATCAAAATTGATATCAATTTCTTCATCTGTTGTAATTTCCTCTTCGATTTCATCTTCTAAATCATCCATTGGAGGTGTATCTAATTTAACATTGTTAAAATTGTCTTCATGCTTAAATGTGTTATTTCGAATGACACCATCTACAATAGGCGCACTAACAGTATTCATAGTTACTTTTTCTGCAACACCACCTTGTTTGTTTTCATTATTTACATTATCTTCTGATTCAAAATTATTAAACTGGTTATTCTTATTTTTTTTCTTGTTTTTCTTTTTTCTATTAATATCGTTTTCATTTACAATAGTATCTTGAGCGAAATTATTTTCTATTCTTTGTGGGGTGGTATTATTATTTGTCTCAAAATTTTCCTTTTTTTCTATATTTGCATGTTCTTTTATTGTTGAAGCTAATAATGTACTTAAATTTTTAATATCATCATGCTTTAAACTTGGTTCTTTTGTTTCTATAACAACCTTTTTATCGTTAAAAGATTTCATACATTCAACAAACATATCCTGCATTTTAACCAAAGATTGTTCCATTTCAGCACGTATTTCATTCTTAAAGTTTTGAAGCTTTGTTTCTATGTTTAGATAATCGGATATTTCATTATTTTTTTGATTATTAGCAAGATATAAGCCTTCTAATAATTTGGTGATAGAAGCTTGTGATGCAATTATTCTATTATTCAAATCAGCTGTGCCAACTTCATCTCTTGTTCGAGCAGATAATATACCTTCCAAAATTCGAGATATTGAAACTTGAGATGCAATAACGGAGTCTGTGATACTTCTTGTTTCTTTTAATACATCTAAAAGAGAAGTTCTTGAGGTTTTAATTTCTTCTGCAATAATGTCAAAAGCATTTCCAAAATCAATTTTACCACCAACAGCTCCTCCGCCAGAAACAGTTGCTTGCATTGGATTTTGTTTGAAAGCGTTTGCCATAGATTGCGCCAAAGCCTCAGCAAAAGATTCATCAACAGTAACGCTTCCCCCAACGATAGGAGCAACACCACCTGCTACAACAGGAGCAGGAGTAGGGGTAGTAGAAGTTCCACTACCTTCTGCAAAATCTTCCTTGCTTGATTTTACAAAGGATATGCCTCTTTCGGTTTTTACTTCTTCAATATGTTCAACAAGCAAGCGTCCACCAGGCATACGCTTGAAGAAATCGAAAATATTAGCAGGTAAAGCTAATAGCTCGTCATCAAATTGATCACGTTTTTCTTTGTTGAAAATATGAATTTGTCTGTAAATATTAAGATAACGTTGAGCCACCAAAATCGGGGCTTCTTCTTTATCCTTATCGCTACCAAACTCTACGTCATTTAAATTTTCCACGAGCTTTTACCTTTTACACAAAATTACTTAAAACCACAATCAAATAACAATAATTTATATAAAATTACTATAAGGCAATATCAACAACCTTATGAATTTTATTAAAATCATCATTACTAAAATAGATTCTTTCTTCTGGATTCCACATTAAGCCATATAGCTTACCGGCTTCATCTTCTCTAACGCTTACAACATAGGCTTCTTGCTCATTCTTGTAGTATAAAGCAATATCACCAACGCTAGCAACTTCAGAAGGAGCTACGAACATAACAGCTCTATTAGATAAAATAGAACCCAATCTTCTAGTACATAAGCTCACACCATATACATCCCTCTTTTCAAAAAGGTTTGCTGGCTTTGTAGCTTCTTTAGAAGAAGAAGTTTTATCTACAATAATAGAACCATCGATTCCAGATATTCCAAAAACAGGGATTTTTAATGCTTCAATATCGATATAGCTATTATGTTCAACAATCATTCTATTCATGTTGTTTACTTTAAATTTTGTATCGTTATGAGTGATAATTTCTTCTAACGCACCAGCTTCATCAAGTCTTTTAATTTCAGCTTTAAGATCATCTAATTCCATAGACAGTGCTCTTGCAATATTTTTATATTCCTTATCAGAAACTTCACGTTGCCCCATTTCTATGCGGTGATAAACAGACAAAGTCATATCAGCACGTTCTGCTACTTCAATTAAGGTTAAAGATTTATCATTTCTGATATATCTCAAAGCCGCACCAAGAACTTTAAGTCCACTACTTTTGTTGATTTCTTGTCTTCTTTCTTGCTCTTTTTTCCAAGCAAGTACAACTTCTTGCTGAGAATTTTGTTCATTAACATACAATTCTTGCAATGGACAATCTAAAATTTCTGCAACAGAAATAAGTTGTTCTTGATTAAGACGTCTATAGCCTTTTTCAATTTTTGAAATGGCAGAAAGACTAATGTTTAATTTGTCAGCTAAATCTTGCATTGAAACACCACGTAGCTTGCGGTGGATTCTAATTTGGTTAGGAAATACAATCTCTTCCATAATTTATCACCTCTAATAAATAACAAACTTTTCTATATAATAGTGTTGTACAAAAAAAAGGCAAGTCAAAAAAGTAAAAAAAGTTTTAAATCTGTATAACTTTTGTCAAAGAGAGTCTATTTTTATTATAATTAACTCTAATATTAAATTTTGGAATATTCATTCTGTAATAAACTCATGCTTGCATTTATGTTATCAATACTATTACCAGCAATAGCGCTTTTTAAAGAATTTAACGCAACATCTAGACTTGCTTTTTGGGAAGACGAAAGAGTATTTGCATATGCTATAAGCGCCATTTCTACTTCTGCAATTAAACTTTCTGCAGATATTTTCAAATTCATTAAATCTAAAGTGTTATCTTCAGGATTTTCATTTTGCTGTTCTTCATTTTCAGATGTAGAAGAGCTATCACCATCAGTATCTTCATCGTCTGTATTTTCATCATCGGTATCATCATCGGTATCATCGTCTCCGCCACCGGTATCACCAGTTGCGCCACCGGTACCACCAGTTCCACCACCAGAACCTGAATTTCGAGTCGTACTTAAAAAAACTTAGTGTTTTGGCGGTTGCGCTTTGTCACACGATTACGTTGCATCAAGCCAATATACATATCTTTTACAGTTTTTCCGTTAGGTATTTTCATACCAAGATTCATACTATCATCCATACCAAAACATAAGTCATCTGCAACTTTTCCTCCTTGGCTAGGGTCTAAGTCTTTAGCTATTTTACCAGTGTTATCAACAACTTGATTTTCTTCAATACTATCAGTTATTTTTGTATGATTATCACTAATTCTTTTATAATATTCTGTTGTAGAAACTTCATTACCATCTTTATCTACAATAGTTGTAATTTTAACCATACCATTATCAAATACAGCAATTCTAGAACCATCACTTCTAATTCTATCCATTGTTATAGCAACTCTTCCTGTATTAGGATCCATCTTTAAGCTAAAGTTTGTATCTTTTTTACTTGTATCTTGTTGCATAACTTTGATTTCGTACGGGTTAGTAGGATCAAAAATTATATTTCTAGAATTAAAGTTTGTACCAATATCAAGACCTTTTATTTTCGCAACTTCTATTGCAACTTGCGACATTATTGCTTCTTTTGCACCAGGTACTTGAGCAATATCAGAGTTAAGCAACTTGTTAATTGCTTCAACATTAATATCCCCCTTTTTATCAAGAAGATGTTTTTTGATAAAGTTATTTTTAAATTTAACTTCACTTTTAATTAAAATACCGCTATCATCCTTTTCCTGTTTTATATCCAAAAATCTATTATAATAAGTCTCATGTAGTCTATCATTTATAGGATTAGTCCAAGAGCGAGATAATACTTTTTTGCCTCCACCAATATTTACATTAGAATATGTCATTCCTCCTAAATTTAGCTTTCCTCCAGCTCTATTAACAGCCCATTTCATGGCAGGCCGTCCAATATGCCCAGCTCCTCTACTAACACCACTTACAACATAATCTGCAGCATTTACAGCCTGAGAACCCGCATTTTTAGCCATTCTACTTACATTATCTTCAACTTTATCTGAAACAGCTTTTCCGATATTAGCCCCAGCACCCAAACCAGAACCTTCCGAAAATCGTTTTGCTAAACTGCTTACTATAGGCATATAATTCCATCCAATACATAGCATAAATATAATCATAATCATATTTGCTCCCCAAAAAGCAACACCTTCATTGGGGCTTACAAATATTTTATCTGCATCAGCATTACCTAGTGCTCCTAATAGTAAGTTTTCAATGTATCCTAGTATGCAAGATAATAAAATTGCCATAAATATAAATACAAACAATGAATTCAAAATCCATTTCCAAATTTTGCCGATATAGCTTTTTGTTCCTTGAAAGGCATAACCGCAAATAGCAAAAGGAAGCAACGTCATCGCAATCCCTAGTTGTAAAACAGCATCTGCCATAACCCATGGATAAGCCACTATAAAGAATATGCCTCCAAGATAAAGTAGTATTGCATCAATAATGTATATAGGATGAGGAAGAATAAATAATATTCTATCAGGTCCTGTTCCACGGCAAAATGCCCATTCTCCAAATTCAAACAATAAATTAATTTTATTTTCAATGTTATCAACTGCGCAAACAATCATTTTGCCAACATCTGCAGGCATACCGCCTCCGGAGGCATTTGAGCTAAATCCAAGAATTCCTCCTGCTTCACTACATCCTGTTGGTGTATTGCCATTATTAGCTAAATCAACAAAATTCATTGCTGCATCAAAAATAGGGACAAGTGTTAAATTTAAAATATAGTAGTAGTTATATGATAAAATTATATAAATAGTTATTCCTAAAAACACTTTTCGCATTACATCATTCATTAAGCCATAAGGGTCTTTTGCCCCAAATGAAGCAACATAACGCAATATAATCAAAGCAAGAGATACACCTAAAAATATAAGCAATAATTGAGCAAGGTCTTCACCAAATGTTGTATACGATTTATGTGCCATTAAACTGCCAGCATTAAAGATAATCTTGAACATCGGGCAAAATAAACAAAAAGATTTTTCCATTTGAGGAACAGCACAATTAACATTTGTATCAATGCCTAGTGCTTCAAGAACATTTCCTTTAACCCAATCAACAAGATCCGCACACCAACCACAACTCCAAGCAACAGCAACATTAGGAGTAAATATTACAGCGCAAATAATAATTGGAAGATAGATTTTTAGATATTTAAATAATTTATTCATAACCTATCTCCTACTTTGTTTTTCCTAAAGATGCACCTGCACGATACAAAGCTCGTTGAGCAAAATTACCTTTTTCATTACCCATTTTTTTCAATAGATTACCAGATTGGTGTTTTGCAACATCCTTTCCATATTTTGCCAAAGGTTTTGTAGTTTTTCTATGAAATTTCGCAATCATTTGAGTTATTTTTTCACTAATAGGATTGCCCGCCAAAGCACCTCCAAAGAAGCGTCCACAAAACTCTGTTGCCATTAATGGAATAATCTTAAATGCAACACAATAACTTATAAGAACCTTTAAAAATGATAGCGTAAATAGTGATAAATTATCTTTTATAATATCAGCTTGATCGTTCTCGAAAGCCTCAATTAACGCTTGTTCGCCCCCGAAAACATTTGCAATAACTGTACTAACAAGTTGATTCGCAATGGTAATACCTAAAGGTAAGAAAATAAAAAGCCCGGTATAATAAACAATGTTATTTACAATATTTTTTAGTTTCGCTTTCGTCCAACCAAAAGGCCATAATGCAATACCCAAAGGTAACAAAACAATAGTTATAGATAAATTAAATGCAATATCAAACAAATAGAAAGATGTGGCAACAGTTATTAAAAAACCTACAAAGATCAGAATAATAGCACTAAACCATAAAGGAAACGATATTAATCTCCAACTTTTACTCCAATTTAAGGCTGGAATTTCAATTTCCCAATCAGCAGCCTTCCCATGTAAAGAATTACAATATAACATATTGGCAAATTTTAACATTTTAGATGAGGCAGTATGTATAGTTTTAGCAAGAGAAGTAACCTTGTTAGAAAGATTATTCATAGCTTCACCGCCAGAATAAACATCAAATTTTACAGTAGAAACATTGATTAAATCCGCATTTGCATTTGTTGGTAACAAAAATACAGTAAGGCAAATGAATAATGTAGCAACAATTTTTTTCATTACTTACCTCCTATGCCTGTACTTTTGTTAAATTCTGTTCCAATTGAATAACCAATATCAAGTAAGGGTTGAACAATATATTCAACAATACCATCAAGTCCTACATATATTGTAGCATAACAAAGTGACCATTTGAAAACAAATATCATTAAACCATCTAAAACTTTTCCAGGTGTTTGAGCAGCAAAAGAACCTAGTGTTTTTAAGAAATAACATGCAATCCAAATAGCTCCACCATACAGGAGTACTGTTTCAGAAATAGAACGAATTGCTTCATAAAGTACTCCTGTAACATTAGTTAACCCTTGCATTAAAGTTTGTACAACTTGACAAGACCAGCAACCAGCATTGTCTGTCGATTTATTTAATTCTTTTTGAAGACACTCTTTAATATATTCTTCGTCAGCTTCTGCATAACAATAAAAAGACACAAATAATGTAGCGCAAAAAACAACAAAACCACAAAGATTCTTGTTTTTGAGGAGTTTCTTGATAAATATGTGTAAATAACTACTAATCATCATTATACCCCGCAATTTCATTAAGTTTATTGCTAATAGCATTAGCTTTTTGTTTTACAGTATCTGCCATATCTCGTGTTTTTTCATATTTTTCTAAACCATCAGTAACAGCTTTTGAAGCACCGCTTGTTATAGCGCTAGCAATTGCTGCTACAGATTTTTTAGCCATATCTATTACAAATTTTGATATTTTCTTTTGGAAGTCAATATCACCACCACCTTCAATAAATTTATCAGCTAGAGCAACTCCAAGTCCGGGGAGGTTTAGTAATAATAATGAAATCATAAATATAGATAACAATACGGGATTTCCATTATCTAATTTGCCGACTGTAATCAGATGTCCAACGTGTACCATAATGGTTTCTAATGAATTAACAGATAGCCCAACAAGTAATCCTAAAAACAACATTACACCCGACGAATTTAAAAACATTAAAATTGTCCATACACTCCATTTTCTAGTATAACTAAAAGGAATTCCCATTATCATCAAAGGCATAAGTACAACAGCAAAGTTTAATCTAAACATAGCATCAACAACAAATAACACAAATGCAAATTTTGCAAAAGTAAATATTAATAACATAGTTATTCCAATAATAATCGAAGAAAATTTTAGGTGGCACAAAAGAGTTACACCAATTTTTATACCAACATTTAATCTAGTACTAATTGAGCAAACAAGACAATTAGCCATTGGTAAAACTTTTTCCCTAATACCAGAAATAGTACCAAGACTAGCTTTGCATGTGCTAGCATTATCAGGATTAGAAAAAGTAATACTTCCTAATTCTTCTCCTAAATTATAGGTGACAGAAGAATTTACATTAATAACCTTAGAAGCAAGTTCTAAAAAAGCATTATAGAGAGGTAAGAGAAATGTATTAATAGACCATACAATTTCATTAGTAGAACTTACAATCCATGCACAAAACGCACATAAAAATAACTTATGACCAACCTCAGTCATTACTTCGCCAGTATTTTCTCCCTTAAATGAAGGTAGTACCTTTAAGAATTTTAATCCCATCCACACAGCAAAGGCTGTCATTACAAGTGTAGGTCCACCATCAGAGACCTTTTGTGAGGCTCCGCTAAATAGATTATCAATAATTCGTAGTGTTGCACTTAAAATATGAGTTTGCCAACACCTTGCTTGATCTTCTACATTTTTATCAGCCCCTTCACCTGTTTCTCCATCTTCACACCCTGTTAAAAATAGCACAAAGACAAATATGCCAAACTTGTATAGCTTTTCAATAGAGAGATATTTTTTTATATCAAATTTAAACATTACATAGTCCTCCCCATCATCTCCACCAAGCCTTATAGCCTTTTTTTCCTGTTCCTGTAGCCCAACCTCTAAAGTCAGTTAATTTATCATTAACATAATCAGATGCTTTGTCCATACGGGTTACTCTAGATACAACATGGCCTCCATATTTTGCCATATGCGCTACATTTCTTCCAGCATATTCACTTGCATATTTAGCATCTTCTACAAAATCTTTTGTAGCAGCTACTCCTGCTTTAGATGCGGCATTAGTAACGCCAGCGGCATCAGACACAGAACTAGCCAAGTCTTTAATAGTCATAACAAGATTAGTTAATAAACAAAAACAAACAATCGTTAATAAAAGCGAACCTGAACTCCATAATATTTCAGAAACTTCTTTGACTTGATCATTATCAAGCATTGTTGCTATATTTCCTAAAAAACCATTTGTTCCCATATCAGGAGCATTATCCTCATTCATTTTTCCCATTCCAAGTTCAACTAGTTCAACAGATAATCCTAGAACTAATCCAAGCATTACAAAATTAAAAAATACATTAAGAAAGATTTGCCATATCTTATTCGAATATTGAGATGTTTGATTAGATATTGCAAAGGCAACACCAAAAGGAAGCATTACAGCACCAAAGGTTAATGCTAGTAATATATCTGCAAGATAAAAAGAAACAGTAGCAAGTAAAAACCATCCAAAAATAAAATATAGCAGCCCATAACAAAGCATTAACCAATACCACCCAAAAATAAAGCCTTGTGTAGAACGACATATCATAGCTTGACCAATAGCCACAGTTTCATATACCTGGTCATTATATGCTTTTACTGCATCATTTATCATACTAAAGAGAGCATTCCATCCTCCTCCGCTTCCGGCACTCCAATTAATTGTAGCTCTATCCGAACCTAATTGTTGTCCAATTTTTAATCCCGATTCTAACAATGGGGATATAATAGAATCAACAAAAAAATCGCTTTTTAATAATGACATAATTATTGCCATTTTAAATGCTAAAAATAAAAGTCCAGTTTTATCATTTGACATATAGTCAGCAACTTCTTGCTTGCCAAAAGAACCAACGAGTTTTAACGTGTAAAAAGCAATATAAATTGCAGTAGCATACATAACGACTAAAGCCAATTCTTCTGCAAAAGCATTCCAAGAAGCATTAGCTGCATCATTAGCTGCATCTGTTAATGTTTTAAATAGTCTACATATTAAACATTTGTTATTTACGCTCAACCCATTGTCTAGATAAGTTTGAAAAGTTTTACAATTACATCCACAAAGAAGTAATACACAAACAAGGGGAAGCAAACGCATAGCTTTTCCTCTTATTTTTTTTAATATGTGTATTACCAAGTTCATGATATAAACTCCTAATTAAGACCAAACTTTTTCTTTACATTATTTTTAAAGCGTAAACCAGCAGCTCTAGCCTTTATACCATATTTACTATTCATAACAGAGCTACCTGCTTCTTGAACAATAGTTTTTCCACCAAACTTTGCCAAACGTTTAGTAGCATTCCAAGGTCTTGATGTTGCATCTGCTCCAATTTTTTGTCCTGTATTTCCTACAGACTTCGCACCCGATACTCTTTCAGCTAACTGTCCAATTTCACTAAATAATTTAAATATTATGAAACAACATAAAATGGTTAAAATAACTGCCGTAAAATCTATAGCTTCAACTAATTCTTTTACCACTTCATCTTCAATATAGGCAGATTCTTGTAATTTAGTCCCAATATCACTTTTGCTAGTTCCTTCAACAGCTTCAGTTAGCATTTTTATTGAAAAATCGCAAACAATACCAAGTGTTAAAAAATTAAAACAAACATTAACAAACAATTCCCATGTTGTTTTAGAATACTGAGAAGTTAGTTTAGATACACCACAAGCTACAGCCATTGGAAGAAGCATACAACCAACACCTAGTCTAAATAAAACATCTAACATATAAAAAGATATTGCGATACAAATAAGCCAACCAAATATAAAAAGAATAACACCATATGGTATTAATTTCCAGTGAATATCAAGAAAACCAGGAGGTCTAAATGCTAAGCACAATAACTCTCTACCTAGCGCCACTATTCTATAACTATCTCTATTAAAATCTTCAACCTTTTTAAGAACATTAGAAAATAAAGCATTTACGTCACCGGCGCCATCGAAAGAAGTATTTAAAGGAGAGCTACCAAATATTGATCCAGCATTCATAAAAGCTCCAACAACAGGGCTTATTAAATTTGCATATAAAAAAGTGTTACCTGCTGATGTTAAAAGAACTAGAACAACAGCAACTTTGGCCATTAAAGGTATAACACCTGTTTTACTATTTGAAAGATATCCTGCTGCATCTTGTTGAGAAAATGAGACAATATTCTTTAATGTGAAAACTGCAATATATATTGCGGCACCAGTCATAACAACACCTTGTAAAGGGGTTGCAAATAAATCCCAAGATTTTGTAGCAACATTTGCGCATGCATCTGTAACAACTTTTAAGACGCCAGACAATAAATCTTGTCCTTTATCATTTAAATAATCCTGAAAAGTCGGACAGACATCATCCTCATCTTCTGCAAAAGCGAGCCCTATACAAATAAAGTAAAAAAGAATATTTAACTTGAATATATTGGAGACATCAAATTTCATTGTTGCCTCCATTCTTCTTTTTTTGTTGATTAGGATATATAAACAAGGCAATCAATACCATTATTGCAGACAAAACAATAGAAGCTGTTAAAGCCCAAGATTGGGCAAAAAAACTGAATATATCATAATATAATATGATACATACACCTAAAAATACACCCATCATACAAATAACAGACTTCATTAGTCACCTCGGATAAATCCTTAAACTGATTCATTATAACATAAAAATTTTAAAATAAATATTACAATATCGTTAAATTTTTCCGTTATTTATAAATTTAACAGTATTGTTTAATACCTCTTCATTTTCTAGTGTATTAAAGGAACTTCCTTTAATATAAATAGTATTTTTTTCTTTTTTATGCTTTTCAGTTGTTGTTAAATTATATCTTTTCAATAGGTTATCAAAAAAAATATCTTTTCTAGATTTAGAGAAAATTTTCAATGAATTTATTTGGTTTGGAATATCTGGCATATTTTTCATTTTTGCTTCTGTCATATCCACAATAAAGGGGCCTAAAATGAAATTAAAAATTTTAAATTTATTAATAAAATCACATAAAAGACTCCCATTGATAACAGGATTAATTTCTACAATACTTCGGATTCTTGTGTTATCAAGATAAGTCTGAAGTTCCAAAGGGAGATTTAATGCTTGTCTTAGAACTAAATTACCACACCCTTTTGTTACAAAAGATACTTCTTCAATG
The DNA here is from genome assembly GCA_017465945.1 of Alphaproteobacteria bacterium. Classification (GTDB taxonomy): domain Bacteria; phylum Pseudomonadota; class Alphaproteobacteria; order RF32; family CAG-239; genus CAG-267. The sequence goes on from JAFTVD010000018.1 coordinate 68,854, forward strand.
TCATCCATATGATTTAGAAAAAATAACAATTGATAAGCATTTGAAATGGAGTCTCTAAATAAAGATGGATAGTTGATAGCAGCAACTGTAGAATTTGTTAAAATTAGTTTTCGCCAAAGATGTTTAAAAATATTTTTACCATCCATATAGCCATGAAGCAATATAATCATATGCTTAGGTTGTTTTGTTAGTTCATAACATTCAATATTACTAATGAATGCTTTTTGACAAGCATCAAATGTTCCACTAGCTCTTCTAATGTCCCAAGAATCAAGGAGTCTATATTTTTTTGTTATACAATGCCGTTGGATTCTCCACTTTTGGTAAAAGAATACATCTTCCCAAAACAAAGAGCCTCCAAATGTGAAAAAATTAAAACTCATTTTATTCTCCACTATTATTAATGAATTTTACACTAGCTTGATTCGGTACAGCTGTAACAGTAACAAAAGCGGAGTCTTTCCCTTCCATTTGAATAAGTATCTGCGCCGCTCTACCATCTTTCACGTAAGTCATTTGAGATATTTCGGCTCGAACAACTGCAATTTCAACCCAACCTTTCTTAGGCATTTCAGCAACAAAGAAGTCAAAAACTCTACCTGCATTAAAGTTTGTTGTAAAGCAAACACTGCCAGTCCAGTTGTCTCCATTTCCCATGGTTTTGGAGTCTTCTAAAGATAAGTAAGATTTGTCTGGAAAAGGTATGTCAGGAAAGTTTTGAAAAACCATAGGAATTTCTCTGCCATCTGTCCCATATAATATAGGTATCTCTTTTGCGCAGGCGCTAAGTATCAACAATAAAGCTAGTAATTTAATTATTTTCATTTTAACAATCTCCATTTGGTATATATATAAAGAAGAGAAGTTAATAAAAAGAAAATAACTAATATAAAAAGCTAAAAATTGCATATTGTAGTGCTATATAAAATTTTATATAATATAGATTAACAATGTTGTTAATTTTTAAATCTCATAAAAACAGGGGGTTAGGTTGGTTGATAAAAAAAAGTTTAAAAAAGTGAAATTTTTTTAAAAAAAAGTGTTGACTTTGTAAAAAGGTGGTTATATAAGTTCGTTCACCGGAGCAAAGCGAGATAAACGAAATCTTGACGAGCTGTTGCGGTCGTAACCAAAGGGTTATG
>JAFTVD010000019.1 GCA_017465945.1 Alphaproteobacteria bacterium
AATGTAAAAAAAATGAAAATAACTATTTATTTGTTAACTATTATGTGATAAAGGATATAACAACAACGTAATAACAATATCTTATGTGAGGGAAAAATGTCCACAACTCAAGGATTAGAACAAGAAAGTAGATATGATATTTTACAAAACAGAGAGGGAGATATCCTTATTATAATAAATTCTCGTCAAGGAGGTCCTGAAAATCCTCGTTTTATCTACGATGGTGGTGCAACCGCTCTTTTGTATAGAACCAAAGAAATGGCAGTAGTATTTAATAATATTGCAGAAGGAGCACGTAAACCATTGAAAATGGTTAGTTCAATGTTAATTGTAGAGGTTGATGGAGAAGATGTTCTTCGTGAATACACTGTGCCTGTTCGTATTGTAAAAAACGTAAATTCATTAATTAAATAATTGATTTGTTGAAAATCACCGGATTCTGTTATGTGTCCAGATAAACTAAAAGAGGGTGTATGATAATAAGTGTTATGACATACTTGGTTACTCTAGGAATATTTGGATTCTTAAAGTACAAGATGCGGTGGGATAAAGTTGTTGCATGGATTGTCTTTTTTACCAGCCTTTTTTTATTTTATAAATATACCTTGCTAACAATAAATGGTATAAATGAAGGTTTTTCGTTTGTGTGGAATGAAACGAGAATTGGAAAGATTACAATTGATTTTTTCCCTAAACAAGTATCCAATCAGTTGATTATCCCTCTGTTTTTTATGACGATATTAAGTGTTTTTTATAATAATGTTTTCCGTTATGAAGAACGAAGATGTGTCTTTAACTCATTAGTAATTATGAATTTTATTTCTTTAAGCTTAATGATTTGTGCAGAAAATTATGTGCAATTAATTACTACGATATTTATATCAGACATTTTAGGTTATATGATTTTAAAAGATGTAGATTCGTCAAGAAAATACGTTATTTATAATTTTATCGCAGATATGCTACTATTTATGATATTAGCAATGGTTAGCGGAAAAATACATAGTTTATCTATTGCAGAGTTGTTTACATATGAACAAATTGGGCGTCATAAAGATTTTGTGGGACTAGTAACTGCTCTTGCAATATTTATAAAAATAGGAGCTTTTTCATTTCAAAGTTATTTACTTGATACCTCAATAGCACGATTTCAAAGAATGAGCACTATCAATATAATGTTTGCTCCTTTATCTGGAATACTTTTATTGCTAAAATTACATAATATTTTAATAGTATCTGATTTGTTTTTACCTCTTTTGAAAATAATGAGTTCATTGACTTTTATTGTTGGTGTCATTTTTTTCATCTTAAAAGATAATATAAGAAAAAAAGTTGTTTATTTTAATATGTCAGGCTTAGGAGCTTTAATGATAATGCTCTATGAAAATAATTTTGAGTGGAACAAATTATTTTCAATTTATTATTTATGCTTATTTTTCTATAATATATTGTTTTTCAAATTATATTTATATCAAAACCGAACAGATAATGTAAGTGATATGATAAATGCAAAAGAAATTAATAGAGTAACAATGTATATGATTTTGCTCTTAATGGCTTTATTAAGTAATATATTTATTTTTATATCATATAACATATCTCTAGAGTTAAATCATAAATTACCATTAATTTTAAGTATATTAATAACCATATCAATAGCAATAATTCTAAATCATATATATTGCTCCCCATTAAATAGAAGATTGGATTATTTAAACAAAAATTCAATGCGAGCATTGTCATTTATTGTAAATTTTGCTATCATTATTGGAGCGACCCGCTATTTTAATATTTATCATATATATAATGTAGGTATTTTATCGTTGTTTATAATATTGTCATCAGCAATCAATTTAGAATACACTAAAAAGCCATATTCAAATGAGCTTATTCAAAAAAACGAGATAAGCAAATCTTTATACTATTATATATTAGTTTTACCAATTTTATCTATTAGCCGAAGATTGTGGTTAATGGTTGATACAATATTTTCAGAAAAAGTAATTACTACAATACTATCTCAAATCAACAGACTTAGCATATCGCTATTCTTCAAATTAAATAAAAAAAGCTATACATCAATAATATTATTTATTATTGTTGGTATTAGTATCTTTATTATAGCATACAATAAAAGAGAGTTGCCATGAATTTGTATTTATTGTTAATCATATTTATTCCTCTCTGTGGTTCATTTTTTACACTTTGTACCAAAAATGATAGAAGTTATAATACTAACAATGTATACAATGTTTCCATATGGACATTAAGTGTAAATACAAGTGTAATTTTGTATGTTTTTTCTTTGTTTGACATAGAAAAACAAGGTATTCAAATTATAGAGAAATATTCATGGTTGAAATATCCTCCAATAGACCTTCTTTTAGGAGCAGATATTTTTTCTATGCTATTAATATTAAGCGTAAACTTATCTTTTTTAATAGCTGAAATATTTATGGATAAAAAAATTGAACGCTCAAAAACACTAATCGCATCAGAATTGTTGTTTGTAAGTTTTATTAATGGATATTTTGTAGCTGCAGATATTATATCTTTTTATATCTTTTTTGCATCAGTTAGTGCGCCTTTAATCATATTAATCAGCTCCTATGCAAATATTAGCAAAAAAAATATATTAGTACGCTTTAGTTTATATAATATAATAGGTGCTATGTTGTTGCTAGTATCAATTATCATAATATATTTACATAAAAAAAATAACATTCCTCTAAATACAGCAGGCAACGTAAATATAGGTGGTGGTTTAGAATATTTTATTTGGTTTAGCATATTTTTGGCATTTATATCTCGCTTGCCAATATGGCCGTTTCATTATTGGATATCCGCAATAAACTCAAGCATAAAAAATCCTCTTGTTTTTTTAATTAGCAATTTAATACCACTAATGGGACTATATGGGTTTATACGTTTTTGGCCTAACAGTGTCCCACAAACAATATCTATGTATGTTCCAATATTTGAGGTTATTTGTGTTGTTACTATGCTGTTCATATCATTAATAAGTTTAATTAATAAAGATATGAAATACAAATTATTTGCATACACAACGGTATACTATTTGCTATATCTTATCGGTATATTTATGCCAACCAACGTATTAAGACAAAATATTGGTTATTCACTCTTTTCTTATATCGTAATTATTACAATACTATCTTTTTTAATAAGTCATGTCGACAATCAAAAAAAGAAAATGGATATGTATAGCTCTGCAGGAATATTGTGTTATTTCCCTCGAACATCAAAATGTTTATCTCTATTTATATTAGCAAGTATCGGTTTACCCATAACACCATTATTTTGGAATAATTTTATAATTATTTCAGAGATTTTTAATTATAATCTAATATTGGGCGTTTTTGTAATGTTACCTATTGTTATCGTTGGTGTATCGTTGCTAGAAGAATTGTATAAACAAAAAGATAAAGCATATGCAACTTCATCGTCTATCACAGGTTCAGATTTATCTAATACCAATTTCATAATATGTATAACCTGTCTGATAGGGTTGTTGTTTTCATTTTTTAAGCCATTATGGTTTGTATTTTAAATAAAAGGGGGAAAGAATGTTAAACAAGATATTATATGCTCTTCCTGAAATTTCTCTCTTAATAGGAATAATTCATTTATTGTTTCTTCATTTATTATCAAATGAAACACCAAAAGTATATACCAAAACAGCAAGAATATGGCTCCTAATATCTTTGTTTTTTTCGATATTGTTTTATAATAAAAGTTTTAATCCAACATATTTTGAAAATACGTCATACACATTATTATTTAAGTGTTTAATAGCGTTCTTTTCTTATATTATGCTCATATTATCATCTTCATGGTTTAGTGTTGAAAACAAAACAGGATGCAGATACCTAATTTTGGTACTTTCATCTATAATTATTTCTAATTTACTATTATCAACGATAAATATCGTAATTTTAATGCTAGGCTATACCTTGCTCAGCTACATAAATTATCGCCTACTAGACATAAGTTATGATAAATATCCCTCTGAAGTAGGTCCTCGCTACATTGGTACATCATCAATAATCATAATTTTAATGTTCCTAGGCTTTAGCTATATCTTTTTTTATAATAATGTTATGGATTATTTAGAAATAAAGCAATTAATTGCTTCATCTCATAATAATTTTCTGTTATATATATCAATAGTACTTATGGTTATTCCTTTTTTATATTCACTAGGATTAGCACCTTTTCACTTATTGGCAGAAGATAAAGTTGGTAAATCAATTTTGCCAGTAAGTCACTATTTTGCTCTAATTACGCCTTTTATATTTTGGGCAGTTATAATCAAATTAAACGTCATGTTTATATCTTCATATAATGATATTTTAAGCTCAGCCTTTAAGGTTATAGCTATAATGTCGGTAATATTTGGTGCAACAGGTGCAAATGCAAGAATAAATCTTCATAGAATATACGCATATGGTTCTATGTATCATTTTGGAATAATAATCTTGTTGCTATCATATTTTAATATAGCTTCAAATTTTAATGCCTTCATGTATTTGCTTTTATATATGCTTGCACTAAATGGCATATATGCTGTTTTTTATAACCTAAAAAGCCATGGTGATTTTTTTAGTTCCCTAACATCACTTTCTGGCATTTCACAAACAAAACCCTATACAACAAGAGCAATGCTAATAAGTATTTTTTCATTAATTGCTCTCCCTCCATTTGCAGGATTTTTAGCAGAATTTGGCATGATAAATGAATTATTAAAAGAAAAATCATATACCTATTTAGCTCTTGTTTTATTTTTCTTTTTAGTTTTAGCAAAATCATATCTAGAAATTATAAAAACAGCATATTTTGAGCAAAAGATAAAAAAATTCGATACCGAAAACAAATCCACATTATTTATAACACTTTTAAGCACAATTTTAATTGTTGCAATATCATTTAATCCGTTCAATATTATAGAAAAAATAAAGGATATGTTTGATGTTATATACCTCTAAAGAAATTATAGAAAATTATGAATGTTATGAGTTTGAAGAATTAACATCTACAAATGATGAAATAAAAAATATAAAAGACTTATCAATTCCAACACTCATAACCGCCATAAATCAAACCAACGGAAGAGGGCGAAGAGCAAGAAATTGGACCCCAATATTAGGCAATTTATATTTTAGCTATAATATAGAATTATCCCCCAAGGATTTAAGTAAATTTGTATGTCTAATAGGTTTAAGCTTGGCAAAAACCATAAAGCAATTATCATCAACTTTAGATATAAAAATAAAATGGCCTAATGATGTTATGGTAAATAATAATAAAATTTCAGGTATATTAATAGAAAATATCAGCGGTAACTATTGGGTGGTAGGAATAGGGGTAAATATTGTCGATTCGCCTAATATAGAAAACGCATCCTATCAAGCCACATCTCTAAAAGAACAAGGGATAATACTTGACCGAAAAGATTTTTTACGTTACTATCTAAAAAATTTTAATCAAGATTATAAACAATACTTGCAATTTGGTTTTGAAAACATAAGAAAACAATGGCTAGAACTAGCCTTGAATATAAACAAAACAATAACTATTCAAAACGAAGATATATCAAAAAAAGGAGAGTTTATAACCATAGATGATAATGGGTATTTGATATTAAAAACCAAAGATAAAGAAGAAAAAATAATCGCTGGAGATTTATTTATATAAAAGGAAAAACAATGAACGATTTTAAGAAAAAGGGAATATATTTTATCCCCCTAGGCGGAGCAGACGAGATAGGAATGAATATGTTTGCCTACAGTGTAAATGGCAAAATAATAGTCGTTGATGCAGGCTTTGGGTTTCTAAATGATGACTATCCAGGAATGGATATGTGCTACGCATCTCCAGAGTTTTTAGAAAATTATAAAGATGATATTTTAGGGCTTTTTATCACTCATGGCCATGAAGACCATCTTGGTGCAATAGCTCAAATATGGCCCTCACTCCAATGCCCTGTTTATGGTACAGATTTCTCGCTAGGACTAGTAAAAGAAAGACTTAGCGAATATAAAATGGAAGAGCTTGTTCCTCTTGTTTCTGTTAATAAAAAGAAAAAAATAAAAAAAGAAGATTTTGAGATAGAGTTTATCCCAATATCTCACTCAATACCAGAAACATCTGCCTTATTTATCAAAACTCCTTATGGTAATATTATGCACGCAACAGATTGGCGTTTTGATGATAATAAGCTATCTATGACCAAAACAAATAAAAGAGCACTAAAAAGAGCCTCAACAGAAGGTGTAGATATTTTTGTATGCGATTCAACAAATGTTTTGGTAGATAAAAAACAACCAAGCGAGATAGATGTAAGAGAAAATCTCTTAAAAATTATTCCAGATATAGAAGGTGGAATAATTGCAACTTGTTTTGCCTCCAATATAATGCGTTTAGAAAGTCTTATTTTAGCAGCAAGAGCCTCTAAAAGAACACCAGTTTTAGTAGGTCGTAGCCTAATAACTAATGTTAAAAATGCTAAAAATTGTGGTTATTTAACAGAATACACAGATATACACACCATAGATGAGGTAGATGGGCTAACATCAGATAAAGCTCTTTATATTTGCACAGGCTCTCAAGCAAACTATCGTAGCGCTTTAACAACTATCGCAAATGATGAGAGTAAATACATCAAATTAGGTTCTGATGATAATGTTATTTTCTCTTCCAAAATAATTCCCGGAAACGAAGATAAAATAGAAAAAATGCAAGAAAAAATGATAGAAAAAGGGGTTAATGTCATAACATCTGAAGACTATCAAGTACATACCACAGGCCATGCTAACAAAAAAGACCTAAAAGCTATGTATGAGCTCTTAAAACCAAGAGTAGTTTTGCCAGTACATGGTGATAAACGCCAAATAAGAGAACATAAGCGTTTTGCCTTAAGTTGTGGTATAGATGAAGTATTTTCTGCTCAAAATGGTGATATTTGCCTCTATAGCAATGGTAAAATAGAAAAAATAGAAGAATTTACCGCCGAAATTATGGGAGTAGATAGAAGACGAAATGTCCCTCTAACATCAGAACTCATAAAAAATCGCCGTCGTATAATGTATAATTGTTCTGTATTTATAAGTGCGGTAATTTCAAAAGACTATGAGCTACAATCAATAGAAATAACTTCAATAGATATTCTAGAAGAAAACGAGTGGTATATCTTAAAAGAAGAAATCTTAAAAGAAGTAACCCCATTGATTATAAAAAAATTAAAAGAAACCCAACATAAAAACTCTATCACAGATTTTATTCGTGGGCAAATTCGTAAAAGAATATTAAATAGAACAGATATTAAGCCAGTAACGTTTTTACACGTTCATTGGGAAGATGATGAAAAAATTAATACAATAGGAGAAGAAAATGACTAATATAATACCTCAAAAATTAAAAAAAGGCGACAAAGTGATGATTGTTGCTCCAGCTCGTGGTCTAAAGTTAATCGGGCAAGACGTAAGAAAAATAGCACTTGATCGTCTAAATTCATTAGGGTTAGAAGTTGTCTTTGCTCCAAATACAACAGATGAAAATTGGGATTATATGGGGTCAACTTCTGTAGAAAAAAGAGTAGCAGATATTCACTATGCTTTCAAAGACAAATCCGTTAAAGCAATTTTTACCGTAATAGGTGGTTTTAATTCCAATCAAATGCTAAAATACCTTGACTATGATTTAATTAAACAAAATCCTAAAATTTTCTGTGGTTTTTCTGATATAACAGCAATTTCTAATGCTATAAAAGAAAAAACAGGTCTTGTTACCTACTATGGACCACACTTTAGCACATTAGGGATGAAATTAGGTTGCGACTATACTTTTGAGCATATGATAAAAATGCTACTAGATGATGGTATAGATGATATAGAGCCAGCCCCAATTTGGAGTGATGATTTATGGTTTTTAGACCAAGATAAACGTGATTTTGAGGCAAATGAAGGTTATTGGATAATAAACGAAGGTAATGCCGAAGGTATAATTGAAGGAGGTAACCTTTGTACATATAATTTGCTATTAGGTACTCCATTCCGCCATCATTTCACAGAAGATACAATTTTGTTTATTGAGGATACAGAAGCAACACCTCTACAAGATTTTGATAGAGACTTACAAGCACTTATCCATCAAGAAGACTTTAAACATGTAAAAGCAATAGTAATAGGTCGCTTTCAAAAAGGTTCTAAAGTAACCAAAGAAGGCTTAGAATTTGTAATTCATACCAAAGAAGAATTAAAAGATATGCCAGTTATTGCAAATGTTGATTTTGGACACACCTCTCCAATCTTAACAATTCCTCTTGGTGGAAAAGCAACCATCAAAAATGGCAAACTTCATATAGCAGGGTAATATTTGATAAAATAAAACTTGACAAAATTGCGATAAAGATATAACTAAGGGGTGAAAAAATATTATTAACCTCTAAGTATAATTTATGAAAAACAAATTATTTATGATGTTTGTACTTATTTTTATGAGTACAGTTTCGTTTGCAAATGAGCAAGCAAGTATTGTTGTAAGAGGAACCGGACAGGTTTTTC
>JAFTVD010000001.1 GCA_017465945.1 Alphaproteobacteria bacterium
ATAATCAACAAACTCAGATGAACCAGCTTCTGCCAATACTTTTGTAATAGCAGCTGTTAATGTTGTTTTACCATGGTCTACGTGACCAATAGTTCCAATGTTGCAGTGTGGCTTACTGCGTTCAAACTTTTCTTTTGCCATATTATCTACATCCTAAAATATTGTGTTTCGGAGAAGATTAATGTTATGAAAGGGAAAATTGGAGCGGGTGAAGGGAATCGAACCCTCGTCATAAGCTTGGAAGGCTTCTGCTCTACCATTGAGCTACACCCGCTCAAACCAATAAACTCTCAAACAAAAACCTATTTACTAAAACGAAATTAACTGGTGGAGGGGGAAGGATTCGAACCTTCGTAGACGAAAGTCGACGGATTTACAGTCCGTTGCAATTGACCGCTCTGCCACCCCTCCGCTAAAATCGTTTAAGGGAAAAAGAACATTTGTCTTTCAACCTGACAAAGGCAATAAAAACTTATTTTTTGCTTAATGTCAACATTTTTTTTATTAAATATTAAAGTTTTTTTGATAACCTTTTTTTATCACATAAAAAGAATGAGATAACAATGGCTAATATTTTAACAGAAAATTCAAATAGTGAAATTCTTATTGAATTTACCATTAATTATCGTATAAAAGCTAATAACAATGTAAAAATCGTTTACGTTATATATAAAAATAACGCACTCAAGATGAAGCATCTTTACTTCTAAAAAAGCAAAACGGCATACTAAGAAAGGCAATATAATGAAAAAATTTCATAACACCCCCAAAAACAATCAATCCCCATCAAAAGACCAATTAATAATTTATGGTCGCCATGCCGTAATTAGTGCTCTAAAAAATCCAAACCGCAAAATAAAAAAACTGCTAATAACTAATGAAAACAAACAAGAAATAGAAAAATTAAACCTAAATATTTCCTATCAAATAACCGAAAAAAAAGATATTGAAAAAATATTACCACATGATGCTGTTCATCAAGGTTTTGCCTTATATTGTGATAGACTAGATTCTGTTGATATAAGAGATTTAATTGCTATGTCTGAAAACAAATCTCGTTGTCATATTTTAATTTTAGACCAAGTTACAGACCCGCAAAACATCGGTGCTATTATCCGTTCTTGTGCTGCCTTTGAAACTCTTGGCTTAATCGTACAAGACAAAAATTCTCCACTAGAATCTGGTGCTATGGTAAAAGCAAGTGCAGGAACAATAGAATATGTCCCAATATCAAGAGTTACAAACCTATCAAGAGCAATCGAAATATTAAAAGATAATGGATTTTGGGTGATGGGAATGGATGGTTATGCCACAACCACAATCGATAAAATTAACAAATCAGGTAAAATTGCTATCGTAATGGGCTCCGAAGGCAAAGGCATGCGACGTTTAGTACAAGAAAATTGCGATTCGTCCGTAAAACTTCCTATTTCTCCAAATGTTGAAAGCCTAAATGTATCAACTGCAGCGGCAATCGCCCTATATGAATTAAGTAAAGATTAATACTCACACTTTGTATTGACAAAAAATATTTTTTGTTTATAATAAGCATAATTTAGTAAAAATTATGTTTTATCATTAAATTATAAGCTTATGAAATTAAAAAAATTAGAACAAGAGCTTGAGTTTGTGAACACTGCTAATAACGATGACTTCAAGAAGTACATTTTTGAAAATAAATTAAGATGCCAAACAGAAACAGAAATGGTAAAAACAAGAAAACCATCTCTTATTTTGTTTTACATGTCCATTCATGGGCTATCTCAAAAAGCAGCATCTGAACTCATTCGTCAAAACAATCCGGCGTTAATCAACGCTTTGCTTGAAACAACTACTCCTCATTACAGCCCTGAAAACCTATTCTTTGATGTTGGTAATTACCATACCATCGTAAATTGGTTAAAAACTTATCGAAGCAAAAAATATCCTGAACAGGACTTATTCTGGAGCAAAAATCAAACAGCCATACTAGAGCATATCGCCAAACATCAGATAAGCTCATTTGGTCAACTTGATTTGATAAGACGCCAAGACAACAAAGCAACTAGAGAGTTAATTTTAAGAGGAAAACTTTCTAAGCAAAACGAACTCAATCTGGCCAAATTTGCCCGTAAAGATAATGTCATTTTGCTATTGCAAACAACAACAAGCAAGAAAGACTATCAACTTTACAAGCAAATTTACATAATCCGGTTTGGAAACCAAGAAGAAACAAAAAAATTACTTCAACAGCGACTTCACAGCCCTGCTGAAGAGTTATTTTTTGAAATAGCTCCATTCAACCTTATCGAAAGATATAGCAAACATTTAGGCATCACATCAGCCCAAATTCACTTGCTAAATCACCCCGATAATGATGAGCTAGTAGAATACCTATCCAAAACTGAATTATGCGAAGAGGCAGAAAAGCTGTTACTCAAAAGAGGTGAGCATAGAGAAATCAAAGCTTACATCAAAACTCATTACTTGAGTATCGATGGAGAGATAACTCTCATCAAGCGAGGACACCACAGAGAAATAATACTTTACCTTTCTAAACGAAGTCTGGGAGACCTTGCTCAATGTGAGTTAATCAGAAGAGGAAATTACATTGAAATCATGACATTGATTGAAAACTATCCTCTAGCAGAATGCGCCGTTGATGAACTCTACAACCGAGGAAATCAAACAGAAATTTCTCTTTGGCAAAAAACTTTGCGTAAGTAAACCAACAAAAAAGGTAACTCTCTTATGAGTTACCTTTTTTGTTTTAAATATTATAAACTAACGCTCCTTATTTTGAACAGGCATATCCCTGCCCCCAATAATTTTACGCATTGTTGCTGTATTGCTTAAATCAATTCCTTTACCATTAAAGTTTTTCACAACTTCAGAAGAAACAAATGCTTCAGCATTAATAATTGCACCTTTCTCATTAATAGCACCTGCTTCAAGTAATGGTTTCAAATATTCCGATTTAGGATTTGTCCCATCTTTAGATAATATATTTTTATCCATCGCCTGTAAACCACCAAATCCCAAAGCATAACCAGCAGCAATAGGAATTTCAGACATTCTTTCAGGATTTTCCAACGGATAATCACATAAAGCTCTAGCCAAAACTCTAAGTACCGGTGTTTCCAAAGTTTCTGCAATTTTTCTATCACGTTCAGTAACACCTTGAGGTTTATCAACTTTCTTTTCATTAGGATCTATCCATTTTAACGAACCTTTAGGATACGGCATTCCCAAAATCAAATAATTGTCACGTTCTATCCTTTCTCTCTTATAAGATTTATCAAACACATTTGCGGCACATAAATCTGTCACACCATCTTCTTTTCTAGTAACATAAGCACCATAATCTCCTGTATCACCAATACCTTCAACCTCTGTATTAGGACCATAATACTCTGCTCTAACAGGTATTTCAGATTTCTTAGCTGCAGAAATAACACTTTTGATTTCACCATTAGTATTATAAATATCTTCTCTTCTAAAATTTTTCTCAAGCCATTTTACATCAGAAGTCCAAATATCTGCATCTCTTTTACCATCCCACTTAGTAGGATCTTTTTCTTCATGTCTAAAAACCTTGTCTTGCAAATATTTTATAGTTTCTTCAATTTTTTCTGGCGTACTTAAAGCATCTGGATGTTTCATAAAATATCTTTTAACCGCCATAGAACGAGAAATCATTTTCCCATCAGGACCTTCTGGACACTCTCCTTCGTGTCCAATAAAAATTCCTCCATCAGCTTTTATAAACTGTTCTCTGCTATCTTCCGAATTATAAAATAAAAAACCATTGCCACTAGCCTTACTTCCATCCCATTCAGTATATTCTACATCATTACCGGTTACACCTTTAGGCATAGGAATTATAACTCTTTTTAAACCCGTAGATAAATAATCATCAGAATATGGTGCATCTAAACCTTTTTGCACACTTTCATGCGAAATCTTATCATTCATTTTCTCTCTCCTTTTATTACCATTCAAAGGCATTATACCATAAAAATTAGCTTCATGCAACAAAAAAAGCACCTCAAACTAAGGTGCTTTTATGTATCAATTTAACACATTTTACTTACTTCTCTTAATTTTTGTTCTTCTTGCTCTACATAAGGACGAGCCACTTCTGTAAACATAATTCCAACTGGTCCCCAAAACCAACTTATATCAGGAAAATGATCATCAAAAGTATAATACAGAGCACTATTTACACTCCAAAAAACCTCTTGCAACCGCTCAAAACCTTTTGCCTTGTAATACCAATAAACCAAATACCCACCCAAAATACTCCAAATAGGCATCTGTTTTACTGTTATTTTATCCCAATATAAATCCTTTACTTTTTCTCTACACTTATCTGTATACCAAGCAAAAAAGATGGCTATACCTATAATGAGAAACATCCCAATAATTGGCAATTTAAAAATAATTGTTTCCATAATACATATTTTTTTTAAAGTTTATAATAATTTAATTTCAAACTACCTATATTATCAAATATCTTATTTGTCAAACACTTTTATCTTGACTATTTTATCCAATATATTAGCATAAAGCATATATTATGATATAATTAGGATGAGATAATGAATAGCAACAAATTTTCTACATTTGCATTAAAAAATAACATTTTTTATTTATTTTTATTAATAATTGTTTCTTTCATTGTTTCATTATTAGATTTGCAAAACCCCATACATAGTTACTATGAACGTTATGATGCAACATTATACCAATACATTGGTAAAATGATATGGCATAATCAATTACCCTACAAAGATATTTTTGACCATAAAGGTCCCATGGTATATTTTTGGAATACTCTTGGATATATTATTCACCCAATGCACGGACGATGGCTTATTGAATTTTTTGCATTATCAATTTCTTCTTATATAGCATTTTCTATTGCTAAAATATTTTTATCTCCTCTCCAATCTTTTTTAATAACCTGTATACTATTTTTAAATACCCCTTTCGCTGATACAATAGGAAATTCTGAAAGTTTTGCTACATTTTTACTTTTTATTTGCTTAAAAATATATATAAACTACACACAAGACAACAACTTATCTATTGCAAAAAATTTAAGCTTAGGCATTTTATGTGCTCTATTACTATTAACCAAACCAACTTACCTTATTATACCTATAATCTTTACTTTTTTTGTAATATTGGAACTATTATACAAAAAAAATTACTCACCACTAAAAACATCAATCATTTATTTTTGTATTGGATTTTTTAGCATTCTAGCTATCTTAACAGGTATATATTTATATAACAATGTCCTTACATATTTATGGAAAAATTATATATTATTTAATATAGAATATGTAAAATATTGGCAAAACTTTAATAGTACCTCTCTAGTATTACTGTTTTTTTTATCAAAAAAAATTATACAATCTTCTTTATGTTTCATAACTATCATACTCCTATTTTACAAAAAATACACTCCCAAAGAGCACAAACTTATTTTATTTACAATTTTATCATTCGTTTTATCACTTATATTTATTATCATGCCCAAAACCCTTTTTGAACATTACTTGTATCCATTATTCCCACTAATACTTATACTATTCATTTTGGTTATAAAACTTATAAGTAAATATAAGTACATTGCTTCCTTTTTATTATTTATCATACTATGCCTTAATTTACATAATTGTATAACATATCTATTAGAAACCAAAGAAGATAAAAACACTATCAAAGTTGCTAAAATTATAGACTACTACCTAAAAGACGGAGAAAAATTTCAAACACTAGGATGGGACATGGGGAGACTACATTTACTTTCAAATCATAATTGTAGCACCCCTTACGTATTACCAGCTATGATTGATAGAATACATCCAGAAATCATCTACAAAACATTAAAAAATAATCCACCACCAATAATAGTTATTTTACCAGACATTCCTGCATATCATATAACTAATATAAATACTTTTTGGCCTAGTTTTTGGAAAGAATATATAAAAATATACAAAGAGGATGATTTTGAAATATATTTAAAAGCAAAATAAAAAAACACCCCTAATGCTGAATAAATAATTCAACCATAGGGGTGTTCTTCAATTTTATTACTGTTTATCGCTAAGCTATCCTTGATATTTTCTGTCATTTGCTTCTTGAACTTTTTTCTTATATCGCTCATTATCATTTTCTGATTTTACAATCACAATAAAGACAAAAAGAATAATCGCTGTTATAAACATACCAATAGTAGCAACCAAACCTGCCTCATGTGTCCTCAAATTACTAAGAAAGTATTTATGATCACCTTCTTCCTTAGGATAAACCTTAAAATCATCTTTCCAATAAAAAGTATAAACCTTCTTACCTTCAAAGGCCATTCTTGTCTTAGAGGAAGCATTTCCTACCCTAGGAACAGAAAAATTTTCAACAACAAAACGCTCATCACCATTCATAACATAATAACGGTTCCACGTTTTATCGAATAACAACTCTTGTTCTTGAAAATTGTCAAATTCCAACTTGCACTCTTCTATAATAAAGAACGTACAAACAGCCCATACAATACCGATAACGATACTTACAATAATTTTACTTGTTTTCATACTAATTAAATTTAATAATAGTTAATACTAAAACCTTCCTACAAAAAAAATAAATAAAAGTCAATGATATTATTTTAACCAATTCAACAACATCTCTTTGTATTTAAACAAATCACCAACTAAAACACTCTCACTTTCTGTATGACATAATTTTTCATCACCCACCCCAAAAATCACAACATCAATCCCATAGTTTTGATAAAAACCTGCCTCCGTTGCATATGCTAATCTTTTAATTTCATAATCATTATTCTTCATATTTTTTTTAACAAAATCACCGCATTTATCTTCTACAAACGAGGGTATTTCTAAATTTAAATTATACATTAAAATACTCCCATCATAATCATTTTTAAGCTTTTCTGCTTCATCCAAAATATCACTTAATATCATATTTTTTTGTTCTTCATTTTTATACCTAATTTCAAATTCAAATTTTCCCAAATCAGCTATCACATTTACATCATTTATACATTCAATATTACCTATATTTAAAGTAACACCATCATCATAATATTTGTCATTTAACTCAAATATTTTTTTCCATAACTTTCCCATAATTTCAATAACATTAATCCCATCCCTATTTATACTAGAATGAACGGCTTTACCTCTAATTTCAAACTTACCACTTAAATATCCCCTGTTAGAAACTCCAATACCAAAATTTGTTGGTTCACCTACTATACCACCTTCAAACTTAATTTCATTTTTATCAAAAAACTTTAATATATTTTTTACACCTTTTACATCTGTTTCTTCATCTGAACTAATTGCTAAAACAATAGGCTTGTTTATCTTTTTCAATTCAACTATTGAGGATAATACAATAGCAATAAAACTTTTCATATCAACAGTCCCTCGTCCAAAAACTCTTCCATTTTTCAAACTTGGCACAAACATTTCATCACTAGCACCAACAACATCTAAATGCCCAGATAACAAAATAGCATTTTCTAACCTATAAAAATCATTTCTTCCAATAAGCGCTACAATATTTTCTTTTCCATCATCATTTTTTATAATTTCATAAACACACTGATGTTCATCCAAAATATCTGCAATATAGCAAATACATTGATGTATCTCCTCTATATTTTTATCTGTTTTAAATTTAATCAAATCTTCTAATATTTTTTTCATATTCATACCCCAAACAAAAAGTGGAGGTTTCCCTCCACTCTAAAAACTATCTACCTGCTTTAATCGCCTCAATTAGCTCATGTGTGGTAGGAACATACCCATTTGCATACAAAGGATCGTTTGCAAATCTATACACTTGATGCCCCGCAAACAACAAATTATCATCAACACTACCACCATGACCTATATCAACTAATGTTTTATGAATACAATAAGTTCTTGGATCAGGAAGTTTACCCGTTGTACCATTAACTCCAGACCAAGAAGAAAACTGACATTGAGATAAACATCCCATACATTTAACTCTATCTTCCTTCATTTTGCTCCACTCATCAGGAGTTAAGAACACAATACTCTCATCTGGAGTTTCTTGAATAACACTAAACCCTTTTTCTATCTGATTATTAGCTTTAATCAAATCAGCATTTTTTATATAAACTTTTTTAACAGGACTCAATGCTAATTCTGTATCATACTCATCAGATTTTTCACGTTCAAATTTGATTTCGCCTGCCTTTCTTTCCATCAAACGAAGCAAGAATTTATTTTTAATAGCAGAAGAATAAAAACCAGTTGGACTAAAGAGTTGAAGAGCAACATCTCCTGGTTTA
The DNA here is from genome assembly GCA_017465945.1 of Alphaproteobacteria bacterium. Lineage (GTDB taxonomy): Bacteria > Pseudomonadota > Alphaproteobacteria > RF32 > CAG-239 > CAG-267. Next base: position 8,339 of record JAFTVD010000001.1, read on the forward strand.
GTGTTCATCATAACTTTTTTCCACGCATCACTAACAGGGCTTTCTTTTGTAATCATAGGACGAGTACCAAATTGAAAAGCAACTTTCCCAATTTCAGGATTACCAATATATTTTTCCCACTCTTTCAAGCACCAAACACCGCCGGCAATAATAACAGGAATGTTCTCTAATCCCAACTTATTCATTGTCGAACGTAAATCTTTAATTCTATCATATGGATCTTGTGGTTGTTCAGGATTTTCTGCATTTGATAAACCATTATGTCCACCTGCAAGCCATGGATCTTCATAAACAACACCACCCAAAAATTCACTATATTTAGAATAAGCTCTCTTCCACAAAACCATTAAAGCTCTAGAAGAAGATACTATTGGGTAATAATATACCCCATTTTCACTTGCAATTTCACCTAATTTATAAGGAAGACCAGCCCCACATGTAACACCATGAATAAGACCTTTTGCACCTTTTAACACTTCTCTAATAACTGTTTCAGAATCAGCCAATTCCCACAATTCATTAACATGAATTCGACCATTATTTCCTGCAATTTCATGAGCAATCTCTGCCTGTTTAATGCCACCTTTAATTGCACACTTTATCAAATCTTCATGACGTTCCTGACGTTTTAGGCGATTCGAACGTTCCATAACAACATTGCCATTATCATCATAAAAATCAGCACTCACTAAAGAAATAGTACCAACACATCCCTCTTTAGCAAAATGCCCACTACTAACACCATTAGTTGAGTTAATACCTTTACCACCCTCAATAATTGGGCAAACCTCTTTTCCAGAAATAACAATGTTCTCTAAATTTATCACTATTTTTATCCTCACCTAAAATCAATAATAACATATTTATAACACGTTTTTTTAAAATGAAAAGTAGGAACTTTTTATCCCCATAGTTTCCTTTAGGATACTATAGATTAAAAAGCCTTAAAAAGCCTTTCCCATTCCACATCATTACCAACAACAATTGCCACTAACACACAGCAATAAGTATATGTAATAAGGGCATTTACAGTCAAAACTCCAACTCTTCTAACCAGCACTCTTTTATATTTTTTTATCAATACATGTAAAATTTCAAAAAACAAAATATACACAATCAACTGTATCGATATCCCAATACTTTTAAGTTGCTCCTTATAAAAAATAACAATTCTTGGCAAAAACGTAACAAGCAAACTATAAAACATTATTAGCCCATAAGTAATCTGCATAGCCTTTTTCTCACTCAAGCTATGCAAAATCTTATCTTTTTCCAAATTTTCTCTAGATAATTTATTAACCTCAAACCCTCTAATTTTTTTAGGTTCAGCATTTTTTTCTTTTATTGTTCTCAAATTTGACTTTAATTTCTCTTCAGCCACACACAATCCGCACCCTTTATTAGTAAAATATACATGATTCGGATTCTTCTTACATCTTTTAACATTTTTCAAAAGATTACTTAATTCAACTTGCCACTCTAATGCACTCGGCCTAACCTGTCCTTTTACAAATGCTCTATCAAATAATTTTAATGTACTTTGAGGTAAAAAGCTATGAATACTATAAGGATGAGGTGCTTGATATTCATCTTGCCACATTCCATATGCATAATGATAATTCTCTATTCTTTCTTGAATTGATTGAGTGCTATCAGCATTCTTCTTTACTACCCCAGAAAAAGGATGAATACCATTATTTAATAACTTAAATATAATAACAGCTAAAGCAAATTTGTCTTGCTCTTCCCCCATATCTTCAGGAGTTTGCGTCATTCCTTCAGGATATATATATTCTTCACTAACAAATTCAGCCGGAAATCTAGCTTCTTCCCCTTTAATAGAAAATCCATCACAATCAAACATCGCAACAGTCATTGTTTTTTTATAAATTGACACATTTGATGGTTTCAAATCTACAATATAATGCCCATTTTCATGCAATGACGCAACCATCAATGCGACATTATATGCAGCCATCACACGATAATCATATTTATCACTTAATTTTAATTTTGCTCTAACTGCACTTTGCATCAAATGGTCTAATGATACAGCCGCATTTGTATCAATAAAAGGCATTAAATAGCCAACACAATATCCTTCATCATCTTCTAAAATAGCCTCAGGCCAAGCAATCTGCACATACTCAACCCCATGAGCCTTAACACTATCAATATTAGGATTATTATTAACCATCGCTTCTAATTTTAAACGATTCGTATTACTTTTTTGTCTTTCATGGAAAATTTTCGCAACTTTTTTAGGTTTACCAACTATCTCATAAATTTTACCTGCAGCACCACCTTTATTTAGAAGCTTCCCTAAAGTTAATCTCTCAAAACTTCTATCTCCATATATTGCATTATATTGCACTATATTAACAACATCATCACTCATTAGAGCCCCGCCCACAAAAATGTCTTATCATCAGAATTAAGCTTTCTTGCTTGTTTAGTATCAAGCGTATTACTAAGAGCTTTTAGTGCTTTTACTTTATTTTCTTCTTCTCTCAAATATTTATTAATAGGCTCAATAAAACCACATTTCAATCTAGTCATATCAGAATTAAGAGCAAACCCCGTAACCCCATCTGTCATCAAAAATAAAGCATCAACTTTATCAAACACCGTAAAACGTAAATTTTTCTCCCAATTATTCATTGTATAAAAATACGTTTCGCACGAAAAACTTCCATTATGAGGCCTAGATAATATATAGTTCATTCCGCCATTTTCTTCACAAATAGCAACACCTGCCCCATCACCTATATGAAAAAACACCCCTTTATTTTTATGATAAAAAGCCCCTACAATAGTCGCCGAAAAATTAATAATTTCTCTTTCAGACTTACTCTTATTTAATCTATGAATAACAAGCTTAGAACGAGCAATTTCTATTGCCTTTTTCACACCACTTTCCACATTTTTATATGGTGTATTTATCAAAACATTAACCAATGTTTCACATATAATTTTTGCCCCAATTTTTCCATACTTACATGAACCAGCCCCATCACTAACCACCGCCACCAACTTATTACCAGAACAAGCATAATGATAAAAGTCCTGACATGGCGTATTTTTAGCCTCATGCAAACTTCCCGTAATTTTTGTTGCAATAACTCTAATTCCTTTAGGAGTTTTCTTCATGCCAGCCCTCAATGTCATCTAAAATATCAGGCATATTTGGAGCAGCTCTTGATATACAAGAAACACTTCTTGATAACCACAAGAAAAATTCTGTAAACTTCAAACCGCTTAATCTCTTTGGCGCCATTATTGAAAACTTAGCCAACTTTTCAAGATTAGCTCCTTGAGTTCCAACAGCATGAACCACAACTTTTTTATTTTGTTGAGCGATTCTACATTTTTCAGCCGCTAATTCCCAACCATAATCAGTTGGTTCACCATCACTAATCAAAAAAATCCATGGTCTTTTAGATGTAACACCACAACTATCATACAAACACTTTTGTTCTTCAATTTTTTGTAAAGCAAGCTCCATTGCTTTACCGATTGGCGATAGTCCACTTGCCTCCATAACAGGGGCATTAAAATTCATCGCATCAACCCAATCTGCCGAAACATCTGCATCATCTTTTCCATATGCTTTAATAACCAATAATTGTACACGAGAGCTTGCATCAATATCATCTTTTAATTCTTTTTCCAAAGCTTGCAAACCTGTATTTAGTTGTTTAATTGGCTCTCCTCTCATAGAACCTGAACAATCAAGCACTAAAATACAAGGAGTTCTTTCATTGGCATTTTCAGCAAATTCCACATATGGAATCATCACATCTGAAAAATCATCATTTAATTTATCCATCTGTATCAACCTCTACATTTTTAATATCTAGGATAAGAATGAGGATATCCGCTCCCCTCAACAGGAACATTAGCGGAAATTCTACCACATCCACTTGTATACATCATCAAAAAAAATATTGAAAAAATCATTAAAAATTTAACTAAATATTTCATTTTTTATCCTATACATTGTAATAACTTCTTTTAAAGCTTATATCAACTTTAAAGAATAACCAAATCGTTTTAAAAGTAATTAACAGGAAAAAACACTCATGAAAAATTTTTACAAAATTTTATTTATCATAATGTTCATAACAACTAATGCTTATTCATACTCTCACCCCAAAGGTTTATATGTTTTAGAATACCCTGTTAATATGCCAAACGTCTCCCTTATTAGCGAAAAAAATATCGAAACACCAATTCTTAATACAACTTCAGATTTAACAGTATTTGTATTTTGGTCACAAAACTGTCGTCCATGTATCAAAGAAATGAAAGACTTAGAAAAACTATATAAAACAGCACAAAATGACAACATAGCAATAAATCTTGTATCATCATCTAAAGAATGGAATAACAATTCAGAAGAGCGTGCTTTTTTAGAAAAATATGGAGCCCCAACCATTCCTTTTTATAACGATACAGATAACACCTTATCCCTAAAACTTGGTATCGGCTCAACTCCATATACTGTTATAATGAACAAATCTGGCAAAAAAGTAGCTACCATTCAAGGCTCTGTATCTTGGAATAAAAAACTATATAAACAAATAAAATCTTTAATAAAATAATCCTAAAATTTAAGATTAATATTGCATATCATTTAACTTCCAATACATATTTGTATTAAATATAAAAGGATTATCTTTAGCATGGTCAAAAGCTGTCTTACCACTAGCATCATAAGCTTTAACATCAGCCCCATTATCAAGTAAAACTTCAATAACACCTAATGAGCTAGAACTTCTTGTTGCTATCATTAAAGGTGTCATATTTTCTTCTTTGTTTAATAAATTGCCTGTAAACTCATCAATATTTTTTTCCGCAATTTCAAAAATAGTTTTATTAATCTGTTCTTCATTAAAAGTTATTTTATATAATTCTTCAAAAAACTTTTGAGTATATTTCAAACTTAATTTTGTAACATTTATCATTTTATTTGTCAAACTAGCTCTAGCTTCAGGAGTTTGAACTTTTGTTATTCTTGCATTAACATCCGCCCCTTTTTCTATCAACTTTTTAGCAATCAACGGATTTGTATTATAATTTACTGCATACATTAATGGGGTTCTACCATACTTATCTAAAACATCAACCTCCGCACCTCTTTCTATCAATTTTTCTATAACAAGCGGATTATTATTAAAACTAGCCCCAAAAACTAAAGCCGTTCTACCATTCTCATCTCTAACATTAAGCTTCGCCCCATTTGCTAATAATAATTCAATAACTCTTTCATCATTACAATAAGATACTGCAAACATCAATAACGATACACCAACCGTATTTCTCTTATTTATATCAATCCCTTTATTTATTTTTTCACTTATTTCATCAAAAGAAACTTTTCTCCAAAAATCTGCACTTTCCCACTCATTTTTCGTTTTTATATTCTTTTTAGAAAACACCATTGTTTTATACGAAAAACCGTCCTCTTTTGGTGCATCTATGCCAATAACATTGTTAACACTAACAATCCTATCTTCCTTAACATTAGGATTTTCAATAAAAAGATACTGTAAATCACTTATTTTTTTAGGGTAAAACAAAAATAATAAAACCACCAAAACAATTATAACTACAATACCTTTTTTCATTATTATCTCCTTTAACAATAATCATAAATTATCAAAAATAATATAATATTTAGTTAATATACTCTTTCTAAAAATTTACCCCACATAAATAGACAAAAAACTCATTGACAGCATTTACAAATTATGATACAATAAAATCTCAAAATAAATATTATTGTTTCACTAAATTTTTTTTTACAAATTATGAAAAATCAAAATTTAAAAGATGCTTTTAACAGCATTAGCACGTGTCTTGGTATTATATTTACTGTTACAACACTCGTTTGGTGCTGTTGTGTAGGTGTAAACACAGTGTATTTCGTGAGCGCTCTTGTTATTGCATATGGTGTGTGCTTGTTGTCCAAATTAACGACAAATTACAGTATCTTTGGCCTGCCTACTGCTATGTTGTTCTTCAATTTGAGCATACTATCAGTACAGCCATTAAACAACGAACCATTCAACAACGACACTTTGTACGGATTTGCCTGGTGTTTATTGCTAATATATTCCATAACTCATTTGTGGAGTATGTTCAAATGGACTAAAAGAGCAATGAAAAACCAAACAAACAAAAAGCAAAAAGCACTTCTTGCATGCGATGCGTCAGTAAACACTGCTTTAGCAATATGCACTCTTGTCTTGCTTGTGTTTGTAAAGATTTCATCTGATAATTTACTACCAATTTTGTTGGCATTAAATTACCCATTTGTACTCACAACTACACACATGACGTACTCACCAAAAAACTCAGAGATACACTTAAGACACAACTAAAAAACAATCAAAAACTCACCATTTACGGTGAGTTTTTGTGTTTTTAAATAAAATTCTTATGTATAAGTAAAGCCTCATGCTTGTAAAAGTATTATTTAAGCTTTATCTTTCATAACAAATAATTAGCATGAAAGCACCTTCAATGGAACAAAACGACAAATATTTTAATAAAACCAAACAAGCTCTTTTAGAACTAGAAGACGTTCTAGAAGACTTAAAAATTGTTGCCAAAGGTGCTGTTAACAAAAACAATGAATTATCTTTAAGAGTTTCAAGACTAAACAATGAAATAGAACAAAAAATTTCTGATATTGAAACAATTATAACCACCTTAAATGGAGCATTAAAATAATGGCACAAGTTACAATTACAATCGACAGACGTGAATATGCCATTGCATGCGAAAATGGTGAAGAATTACAAATCATAAAACTCGGTCGTATGTTAGATGAAAAAGCTAAAGCTCTAACAGGAGCACTAGGCCACATAAACGAAACTCAACTTTTAGCAATGGTTGGTTTATTAATTGCAGACGAACTTGTTGAAGCCAAAAAGAACGTTGCGCAAAATCCAACACCTGCAATTAATTCTAATATAGCAACTCAAAATATTTCAGATGTTGAATTATCTAATATTGATGAAACATTCTCATCATCAATAAAAACTTTATCAAACGCAATAAAATCTATTGCATCTGATTTAAAATCCTTGTAAGATAACTATATCATAAATCTGTGGACTGCCCTTCACGTAGAAAACCGCATGTCTTCCGGGCCAACATTTTCTATTAGGGAACTGTCACTGTCAGGATCGTGGTCCTGTTATATGGTGCCCACCTTGTATTGCGGGGTATCGGATAGAATGATAGTTCTACGGTTTGGGCGGTTCACCTCTAAACAAAAAGGATTAATTAATTGAAAATTTTATACTGTGGTGATTTAGTTGGACGTGCCGGCAGAAATGCTATCATCAAACACATAAAAGACATAAGACAAAACTATCAATTAGATGCTGTAATTGTTAATGCAGAAAATTCAGCACACGGCTTTGGTTTAAGCCCCTCTATTGCAAATGATTTACTAAATTCCGGAGTTGATTTTTTAACCACCGGCAACCACATATGGCAACAACGTGATATTTATCCATTTCTTGATAATTCTAGTCAAATCGTTCGCCCTCTTAATTATCCAAACTCTTTACCTGGAAAAGGTTTTCAAATTATAGAAATTAATGGCAAAAAACTTCTTATCATCCAAGTATTAGGACGCTTATTTATGCCTCCTATTGGTAGCATAACAGAACCCATAGATGACATACTAAAATACTATACTTTAGGTAAAAACATAGATGCAATACTTGTTGATATTCACGCAGAAGCAACATCCGAAAAATTAGCACTTGGATATTACCTAGATGGTAAAGTAAGCGCAGTATGTGGCACGCATACACATGTTCCGACCTCCGATGCAAGAATTTTACCACAAAAGACAGGCTATATAACAGATGTTGGTATGTGTGGCGATTTTGAATCAATCCTTGGATTTGAAAAAGAAACCCCTATTGAAAGACTTGCCGAAAAACATACTATACAAAACAGATTAATCCCAGCAAATGGCAAAGAACTAACCATATGGGGCGTTATTATAGAAACAGATTCAACTGGAAAATGTATCAATATCCAACAACTAAAAGAAGTATTTCCAAATAACTAAAGGAACCATTTATGACTCAAAATATCATTTTTATCACACATGAAGATACATCTTTGTTAAATAATTTAACTGAAGAATGCTATATTTTGGATACATCACTAAATGATGATTTTTGTACTCAATTCATAAACAAAGCAACATCTTCTGATAAAATAGTGCTATTTTATGGCAAAAACGCTATAAACAAAACAAAATACTATAACGCAAATGGTATACTAATAGATTTAGGCTCAACACCAACAAAAGATGATTTCTTATCATTAAAAAAAGAACTAGGGAAAAACTCTATCATCGGATTAATCAGCCGTAACCGTCGCCACGAAGCAATGTTAAATTCAGAACTAGAACCAGACTTTATAGTATTCAAAGCTTGGCAAGATGGGATTGAAAATACCAAAGAGCTCTTATCTTGGTATAATGATTTTTTCATAATTCAATCAGCTGTTTTATTAATGGATAAAGAAATTGATACAAATACCATAAATGCCGATTTTATAATTAAACCTATCTAAAAAAACGATTTGATATTATATTAAATACATTTCCCCCATTATTTGCTTTACGTTTTTTAATAGCATCATCTAAAGTTTTTTTAGTTGTAACACTTCCAATTTCTCTTATATCTTCTGTTACAATAGCCCCTTTTTCAACCAATAATTCAATCATCCAAGTACTTCCCCACAATACTGCCATATAAATAGGTGTTCTATTTTTATTATCAACAGTATTGACATCAGCACCAACATCTAACAATGCTTCCATTCTTTTTTTATTTTGATATAAAGAAGCTTGCATTAACGGAGAAATGCCTTCACTATTTTTACAATTAACATCCGCTCCCTTTTTTACTAAAAATTTTAACACATCTAAATCTTCAACTTCATGCAATATATGAGTATCATTTAGTGTCCATATTGTAAGTTCTGCTCCATATTTAATCAACAAATCAGCAACATCAACACTTTTAGCAAACATAATAGGAGTCCTACTTTTTTCATCAACAGCATTCACATCACATCTTAATCTTAAAATGTAATCGACTTTTTTCTTATTATCTTCTTTAACCGCCTTAAATAAAGACTGCTCTAATTTATAATTACTCATAATTGCCTACTAAAAAAATTATATTTCCTATTACCTATAATTTTAACATTATTATTCTTTTTTAAATCTCTTTCTTTAATTGCCTCAATAACAACTTTTTTAGTTTCTTCATTGCAAGGATATTCAAGTAACCCTAAACCAGTACGCAAATCTGTAACATCAATATTGGCCCCTCTTAATATAAGTTCTCTTGCATACTCTTTTCTATTTTGGTCTACTGCATAAAACAAAGCAGTCCACCCTACACCATTTTTAGCCTCAATATCCATTTTACTATCAAGCATAAGATTAAACATTTCTTTTTTATCAAGAAAAATTGCATACATTAAAGATGAAAAACCACTCTTTTCAATACCGGCATTAGGATTAGCACCTTTTTCCAATAAAACTTTTGCTTTTTCATATTTATTATAAAATACCGCATCTGTTAAAGGTGTAAACTCATATCCTCCTAATTGATTAATATTTGCCCCAGCATCAATCATTCTTGTCAAAAGCGGTATATCATCTATTGCAGTAACTAATGGCTTATGTATCCCATCAACTTTTACAAATAAATCAAAATCAACTCTAGCTCCAAGCCTTAAAAGATAATCAGCCTTTTTTAATTTTATCTTTTCATCTACTTTAGTATCTTCAACCAATTTAACCAATTGATTAATAAGGTGTTGAACTTGTACTTCTGACTTTGCCATTTTATGTTTCCTTTCTTATTGTTTGACAAATATTTATCATATTTTATATTTTTGTCAACAATAAATTCAAACAAAAAAAAGCGGTAACATTTCGTCACCGCTCTTAATACTATTAATACACAATCAAATTATGCAGCAGTTTCTGAACTAGCCTCAGCTTCTAAAGCTGCTTTTTCAGCTTTAACACGTTCAATATCTTTTGCACCTTTAGCATTAACATCTCTATCAACTAATTCGATAATTGCCATAGGAGCACAGTCACCATAACGGAAACCTGCTTTAAGAACACGTGTATAACCACCATTACGTTCTTTATAACGTTCAGCTAAAACAGAAAATAGTTTAGAAACAACTTCTTTATCTCTTAAGAAAGACAAAGCCAAACGACGAGAATTCAAATCACCTTTTTTAGCATAAGTAATCATGCTATCAGCAAAAGTTCTTAATTCTTTAGCTCTTGGCAAAGTAATAGTAATTTGTTCGTGTGTTAATAAAGCATTTGTTAAGTTAGCAAACAAAGCTCTTCTTTGGCTTTTTGGCATATTAAAACGTCTATGTGCGTCACCGTGTCTCATTTTAAGTTCCTTTCTACTATTCTGTTGCTTCGGGACCCGAAGCGGATAAAAACCAACGTTTGCACCACCTTCATGAATACAAACACCAAATAGAAATCATCGATTCCTATCATTCAAGCAAGGCTTTTACACTATTTTATTTTAAATTTCAAGGATTTTCTTTAATTTAAATTATCTTTCAAATTTTTTAGAATTAAGATATATTGACATTTCAGAAGGCTCTACTCTACTTTTTTGACATTGATTAGCTTGAAAACTCTGTTCTACATCACTATTTTCATTACTACTTTCATTTACAGTATTGCTATTTGTATTACTAGTCTCATTTGTATTAGACGAATTTGCACTTCTTTCATCAACTTGCCTATCAAAACGATTAGATTTATCTTCATTATTCTCTTGTAACCGAGTAGCAGTATACGGATCATAAAACATTTTTTCTTCTCCATTTTCAACTATTCTAGCACCAACTCTAACATCTTCCGCAATTTTCATTCGATTACCATCTATATCAGGATATACGCTAACATAAGCATCTCCATTTAATCCACACCCAATACCAACACCAAACGAATTCCCATCTACCTTAACACTTAAACCACCATCTATAGCATCAATAGAGACATTTTTTCCCTCTAAATTAATTTCTTCACCTGCATTATACAATTTATATCCTAAAATATCACCTTCCTTATTTTGCACCAACTCAATACCATGTTTCTTGCCATTAACATACGTTGTTGTTACAATATTTCCATTTTCATCATCCTCTCTATTAATAGCAACACTATCAACTATTTTTGCTTCCTGAAAACTACCATTCGCAGCATTATAAGAAAAATATATTCTTTCTGTAGTAACTTTTTCATCAGCTTTATATAAAATATCATCATCCCTCCTGCCTTTAACAGTTGTTGTTTTTTCTATAATATTTCCATTTTCATTATCATATCCACTATAAGAATCTTCAATAACATATATATTCCTATTCAAACCAGATAATGGATAGCTAGATTTTTCTTCTTGATTTAGCACTTCATTTTGATTTCGTTCTTCATCATGACTTTGTGTTTCACTTTTTCCATTTTGAAATCTAAGTTCATCAATCCATTGCATTGAGCTCGCCATTTCTTCCGCATTTACTTGTTCTTTACCCTCATCTACAACAACTCTTTTGGTAACAATTCCATTATTATTTTCATAACTAATAGTTTCCGATATTACTTGTATATTACCATTTTCATCTTTTTTTGCAACAATATGATCATGTTCACTACCAGATTCTGGACTATAATCTATAAAATCCCTACTTTCTACTCTTGTTACTTCGCCATTTTCCATATCTACTTCAAATTCTCCACCCTTTTTTGCCAATTCGTATTCTTCTTCTGTTGGATAATCTTTCTTTGTTTGTTCGCTTAACTCCTCCTTATATTCTTTATCAACCCCTTTAATTTTACCACTAAACCTACCATTTTCATCAACTCTACCTTCTGCAGATATCTCCATATGTACATCACTATCAGAAACAAAAGTTGCTCTAACATCATCTCCATCTCGTTCTATATCAATTACTTTAACTTCATTACCATTTTCATCAACCTCAATAACTTCCACATTATTTTCATCAATATAAACATTCCCACCTTCTACATTTAAAGATGCAGTCGTTCTATTTGTATTCTTATCAGTATTAATAACCAAATTATCACCATCATCATCTGAAACAATCATAGAGCTTCGATCATCTCCATCATAAACCTGCATTGTTTCACCATTTTCCCCAGTAATAGTCATCTTCAAACTATTATCTTTAGTATTTTGAATTGTAACTTCTTGATTATTTAATCTATATTGAAACTGCTCATTATCATACTTCATCGTTTCTTTAACAGTTTTCAAATCTTCCATGCTATAACTAGCAAGCACCTCATAAACCCTTTTATTCATATCAGGGTACTGAGCCTTAATCTCTGCAATTAATTTTTTCTTATCTTCGCTAATATCTGTCATAACAATAATCTCCCATCAATAGGCAAATTATATCACAAAAATATACAACTGTCAAACATATTAACCTAAAAAAACGAAAACAAAATACAACAAATTATACTCGTCATCCCTCGTTTTGTTTGAAACAAAACGTCAAGGGATCTACGAATTAAAAAAGCATACATAAGGGAGCTTTTAAGCAATCATGATAGGTATTATATCAAGCCCCATTTAAAACCGAAAGCCGAAGGCTTTGCAATGGCTTGATAGAATGCCTCCCCTACTTACCACATAGAGTTGCCCATTCCTCTTGTTTATGCTCATACATTTCTTTGTTAACACCATTTAGACCTTGAAACTTACGAGCTACAACATAACAAGGAAGTAATTTTTTAATTTCATTAATATCCCTATCCCAAGATTCTGGACGAATACGAATTTTCTTACCTTGACCAGCAGAAACTTTTTCTGTTATTTCACCTGTTTCAGCATCTTCAAATTTATCAAATTTTATTTTAAGATTATCAAGTCCACCCGGTATTAAAAATTCAATTTCTTCACCTTTTGCCACATAGTTTCTAAGCTCAAAAATAGCATCATCTCCGTCCCATTTAACAATACTTCCAGCAAAAAGCCATTCACCAAGAGTTCTAGTATATTCATAATTTTGACTAATATTCGTTAACTTACCATCATGAAATCCTAAGCAATACCCTCTATTTTGAAGACTCATAATCTCACTCATATATTTTTTATAATCCCAAGTTTCAGGATTTGAATACCAGTCATCTATTGCTTTTCTATAAACTCTAGCAACAACTCCGGCATAATATTCTGTTTTATTACGTCCTTCAACTTTAAGTGAATCCATACCAATACGGAGCAAATCATCTAGTCTTGGCATCATACACATATCTTTAGAATTTAATAAATAGCTACCATGCTCATCTTCAACCACTTCATAAAGTTCACCTGGTCTAAAATCTTCTTCTAAAAGATATTCAAAATTATCTTTATTTGTATCATCAATTACAAGTTCTCTAACACTACCATCTTTCATCTTAACATGAAGCTTATAATGCCATCTACAACAATGCGCACATTTACCACGATTAGCACTTCTATCTGCCATAAAGTTAGATATTAGACATCTACCCGAATAAGACATACACATAGCACCATGCATAAAACACTCTAGCTCAACATCTGGACATTCACGTCTAATTTCTTCCATTTCACTAAACGTAACTTCACGCCCCAAAACACAAAGTTTTGCCCCCATAGATTGCCAAAACTTAACAGTTTGAGAAGAGCAAATATTTGCTTGAGTTGATACAAACCTATTTAATTCAGGTGCATGTTCTTTAAGATAATAAAACACACCAGGGTCTGCCATTAACACACCATCTGGTTTTAATCGTCTCAAAGTTTCAACAAATTGAGGTAATTTTTTACCCTCTTCATTATGAATATAAAGATTTAATGTTAAATAAATTTTCTTACCAGCTTCATGAACAATTCTAATTCCCTCTTCTAATTCTTCTAATGAGAATTTAGATTGTGTTCTTAAACTCATATCAGGAGTACCTGCATATACAGCATCTGCTCCATATAAAAGAGCTGTTTTTAATTTAACCAATGAGCCAGCAGGCAATAATAGTTCGGCTTTTTTCATATTCTTTTCCTTATTTAACATCCAAATTACTTGGCATTACTTTTAACTCACCTAATGGTGTAGAGTCAATCTTTATTTCATAAATCAGTGGTAGTCCCGTTGTTTTATCTACCCCCAACCAAAGATTTATTGGCTTATCTGCACTAACATCCCACAAAATATTATCATTATTTTCTTTTAAATTTTTTATAAAAATTGAACATTTATAAGCATTATCATTCTTTTTCAGAAAATCAAACCAACGATTCTCAACTCCTTTATCTTCAGCTATAACTCTATAATGTTTTTTACCATCATAAATTTCCCTTGTTAATTGGCAACTTCTATTTTTACTAAATTTTTTTATTAATTCCGCAAAAACTGTTTGTAAATCAGAAGCATCCGCAGAATTAGGCACATCTTTTATCAAAACTTCACTTTTTTTCTCATCTTTTGTAGATATTCTTTTATACGCAATCCCATTATCGTTATAAAAAATCTTTTTTGTTCTAATATGATTGCGAGATTTAGTCTTTGTCATATAAATAATAGGCTTTACCCCTTTTTTTAATTTTATACCTCTTGCCTCATATACCCCATTAAACGGATATAACGTCTTAAAAAAATTAGCCGTTTTAACATCTGCATTAATTACATATTTATCATCAAATTCAACATAAGAAAAGTCAACTTCTGCTGCATCAAAAACTCCGATTTCAACTTGTAAATTTTGCTTTATTTCTTTACCACACACATTTTGAGCAAAAAAACAAAAACTAATTAATATTAAAAGTCCAATTTTTCTCAAAACTTTAACCTTTCTTAAGTTTTATCTTTTAAAATCATAACTATAACTAACACAATATAAAATACAAGAGGTTAAATAATGACTAAAAAAGTAATGGTATTAATGGGTGGTTTTTCTTCTGAAAGAGAAGTAAGTTTAACAAGCGGAAAAGCTGTAGAAAAAGCCTTAATAAAAAAAGGATACAACGTTATCACTCATGATTTAACAGATACAAAAAAATTAATATCAGAATTAAACAAAGAAAAACCCAATGTTATATTTAATGCCCTACATGGTAATTGGGGTGAAGATGGTACGATTCCTGCTCTTTTAGATTTACTTCAAATACCATATACTCACTCAGGAATGTCTGCATCCAATATTGGAATGAATAAACATCTAACCAAATTAATCGCTTCAAATGCAGGCATAAAAATACCTTTTGGTAATAAAATGACAGCCAAAGAGTTTATCGCTATTGGCCCAACCCTTGCTCGTCCGTTTGTTGTAAAACCAGTATCTGACGGTTCATCAGTTGGTGTTTTCATTGTAAAAAATCCAGAAGACATATTCAAAATTCGCTATGATGACCCTAATACAGAATTGCTTGTAGAAAAATATATTGAAGGACAAGAACTAACAGTAATGTGCTATAAAGGAAGTGCCAATGTTGTAACCGAACTAAAGCCTAAAGATGGTTTTTATGATTATGAACATAAATATACCTCTGGTGAAACCTTTCACATACTTCCTGCATCAATTCCTGATGAAGTAAAAAATACATGTCTATCATATGCAGAAATTATGCATACAAAATTAGGATGCAAAACGGTATCTCGTTCAGATTTTCGCTATAACCCTAAAGATGGCGTTGTCTTTTTAGAAATTAACACTCACCCCGGAATGACCGATTTATCATTAGTTCCAGAACAAGCCAAATACTTAGGTATTTCATATGAAGATTTATGCCAAACACTTGTGGAAGAAGCAACATGCAGACATCTAAAATAATCGTAATAGCAGGACCAACAGCCTCTGGAAAATCTGGATTAGCATTAGATTTAGCAAAAGAGCTAAATGGTGTTGTTATAAATGCCGATTCTATGCAAGTATACAAAGACATTCCCATACTAGCCGCATCTCCTAGTTTGTCTGATATAAAAATAGCTCCTCACAAATTATACGGAATTTATGACGCATCATATAGAGGAAATGTTGTAGAATGGATTGAGCTTTGTAAAAAAGAAATTGATACTGCAAGAAATAATAATCAAACACCTATCATTGTAGGTGGAACTGGATTATACATAGAATCACTTACCAAAGGAACAACACCAATTCCTGAAACTAGTCCCGATATTAGAAAAAAAGTAAACGAAATGATTGAAAACAATGGCTTGGAATACCTACACCAACAATTACAAACATTTGATGAAGAAACATATAATCGTTTAAGCCCCAATGATACAACACGCATTAAACGTGCATGGGAAATATATCTTGATACAGGTAAAAATTTAACCTATTGGCATAATCTTCCTCTAAAAAAGATATATAAAGAAGATGAATTTACTCTAGTATATATCAAACCACCTCGTGATGCTTTAGATGTTCGTTCACGCATACGCTTTGATATTATGATGAATAAAGGAGCCCTTGATGAAGTAAAAAAACTTCTAGAAAAGAAATTAGAAGACGAACTACCTTGTATGAGAGCTTTAGGAGTACAAGAGTTAAAATCATATTTAACCGGACAATGTTTACTACCAGAAGCAATAGAACTAGCAAAACTACACACTCGGCAATATGCCAAAAGACAAACAACATGGTTTAATAATCGCTATATTCCAAACCACTGTTTAAAAGCTTGCTATGATAACGACAAATTTTTTGTTGATGATATTAAAAATTCACTATAAAATACTTGCAAAATAAGTGTTTTAGAACTAAAAAGAAATAAATTTAAAATTAAAATGGGGACATACAAATATGTTTTTTCAAAATTTACTAGGAATGTTTTCTGCCGATATGGCAATAGATTTAGGTACAGCAAACACTCTTGTACACGTTAAAGGCAAAGGCATTGTCTTAAACGAGCCATCTGTTGTTGCTGTAAAAGATTTTAATGGTAAAAAAGAAGTTTGGGCTGTTGGTACTAAAGCAAAACAAATGCTTGGTCGTACACCTGGAGACATCCGTGCGATTCGCCCTCTTCGTGATGGTGTTATTGCAGATTTTGAAGCTGCCGAAGCTATGATTAAATACTTCATTGAAGAAGTTAATCATCGTCGCCGTCTAATAAGTCCAACTATCATTATTTGTGTTCCAAGTGGTGCAACAGAAGTAGAAGAACGTGCTATTAAAGAATCAGCTGTTAATGCTGGCGCTAAAAGAGTATGGTTAATTTATGAACCAATGGCAGCAGCAATCGGTGCCGGACTTCCTGTTAATGATCCAACAGGTTCAATGGTTGTTGATATTGGTGGTGGTACAACAGAAGTTGCCGTTCTTTCATTAGGTGGTATTGTATATTCTCGTTCAATTCGTGTTGGTGGCGATAAAATGGATAGCGCTATTATCTCATACATACGCCGTAACTTAAATCTACTTGTTGGTGAAAGCTCTGCAGAAAAAATTAAAAAAGAAATTGGCTCTGCTTGTGTTCCTGCTAAAGGTGATGGTAGAACAATGGAAATTAAAGGACGTGACCTTGTAAATGGTGTACCAAAAGAAATTTCAATAACCGAACGTCAAATTGCAGAAAGTTTAGCAGAACCTGTTATGGCTATTGTTGAAGCTGTTAAAGTAGCTCTAGAAAATACTGCTCCAGAATTAGCAGCCGATATTGTTGATAAAGGTATCATGATGACAGGTGGCGGTTCTATATTATCAAATCTAGATACTGTTATCAGAAACGCAACAGGTCTTCCTGTATCATTAGCTGAAGATCCTTTAACCTGTGTTGTTAGAGGTACAGGCAAAGCTCTAGATTACTTTGAAGAATTCCGTGGCGTATTATACGATAACTAAATATAAAAAGGATAGATAAAACATGAAACGCCAGAAAGTTCTTTTCTTAAAACAGAACTATATCTTGCGAATACTAAAGAACTTTATGTTTGCAGGGCTGTTTGCAATAGCCCTGCTCTTAATTTTAGTACACAAAATCGACCTTGGTATTATTTCAGGTTTATCTAAAAGTATTTTATACATCACAGCCCCTTTAATACATGTATCAACCCTACCTGCTGTTGGTATAAGTAGTTTATACAAAAAGACATCAGAATTCTTAAACGTATATGAAGAAAACGAACGTTTAAAAAAAGAAAACGAGCAATTATATTTACTAAAAAATCAAATAAGAGCCTTAAAATCTGAAAACAAAAATCTAAAAGATTTATTGCACCATTTTGATACACCAAACACTAAAAGCTATACAGCCTATATTATTGCAGAAAATGGAAATGCTTTTTCCAATTCTCTAATTATATATATCGGCAAAAACCAAGACAAAATAAAACAAGGCTACGCTGTTGTTAATTCAAAAGGTTTAATAGGAAGAATAGAACTTGTAAGTGGAAACTATGCAAAAGTAAGCCTAATAACAGATATTAACTCTAAAATACCTGTTGTTTCAGCCAAAAGCCGAGATAGAGGAATTTTGCTCGGACAAAACAAAAAAGAACTATCTTTAATATTTACCCCTCTTTTAGCTGAACTTCATGATGGTGATATGTTAGTAACTTCAGGAGTTGGCGGAGGTTTACCACCAGATATTCCTGTCGCTAAAATAAACAAAGTTACATTAGATAAAATAACAGCATCACCTCTTTTCAATCCATCAAAAATTGAAATCGTAAAAATAATCGCATATGATGTAAACCCTGATAAAAAAACATTAAAGGAACTTGAATGAAAACAGGATTAAAAAAGTTTTTTACATCATTTGCAATATTCGTTGTTCCAATAATAAGCATATTATTTTTGGAAATTTTAGTATATACCCCTCGCATAAACGATTTTCTAAATTTTCTTCGCTTTGCACCTTTTTATATTGGAATATATTATTGGTTAAGTTTACGTCCTGATATTTTTAATATATTTTCAGCCTTCACATTAGGGATATTTGCAGATGTTTTAAGCTCTAATACCCTTGGCATAAATATTCTTTCTTTTTTAATATTATACATAATATCAAATCGTATATTCTCTTATTTTAACATAAAAAAGTTTACTTACTCATGGTTATTATTTACACTAGCACTTTTAATAACTCTTGTCTTTAAATCAATATTAGTAAGTCTTTTTTATCGTAAATTAATTCCTTTTAATTATCTATTTATCGAGTATATTCTAACATCATCTCTATATCCAATAATTGTACGTTTCTACCTTCACATAGAAAAACGCTTCATTCATCTGGAGGAACGTTATGAAAACTAATAACAAACTACGCATCCTCCTAAAACGCTCACTTACTATATATAGCGCAAATATATTTTTATTTTTTGTTCTAATTGGTAGATTATATTATCTTCAAATATATGAGAAAGAAAAATATACCCTTCTTGCAGACAATAATCGCATATCAGAACGCTTGCTTGTTCCTCCTCGTGGCAGTATAAATGACAGAAATGGTGTAGAACTTGCTATGAATAATCAGAATTTTCAAGCTATGATAACAGCAGAACATGTACACGATTTAGATAAACTATTAGAAGAAATTACACCAATACTAAATTTAACAGATAGCGAAAAAGAACGTATAAAAAAAGATATTTCACGTCATAAACGTTTTGTTCCTGTTAAAATAAAAGACAATCTTACATGGCAAGAAGTATCAACCCTAATGCTAAACAATCATTTATACCCAGGGCTTTTCATTGATGAAGGCTTAACAAGATATTATCCTTTCAAACAATATACGGCTCATCCTCTTGGTTATGTTGGTTCTGTATCTACATCTGATTTAGAAAAATCAGATGCTCCATTATTGCAAGTCCCAGACTTTAAAATAGGCAAATCAGGTTTTGAAAAAACTTATGACCTATCCCTAAGAGGAACTGAAGGCACCCTAAAATATGAAGTAAATGCCTATGGCAGAATTATGCAAGAAATAGAAAAAGTTGAAGGCATAAAAGGAAATGATTTAGACTTATCAATAGATATCAGACTACAATCTTTTGCCTATGACGCATTTGGTGATGAATCAGGAGCTGCCGTTGTTTTAGATGTACATACTGGTGAAATTTTAGCCTTTGTTTCTGTTCCATCTTTTGACCCTAATTTATTTGTAGATGGCATATCTGTAAAAAATTGGAATAACCTTTTATACAGCGAAAAAACACCTTTAACCAACAAAGCCATATCAGGTCTATATTCACCAGGCTCAACATTTAAAATTGCTGTCGCACTAGCAGCTCTTGAAGAAGGTATAATAAACACATCTACCACATCTTATTGTAGCGGTAAAATGAAATTAGGAAATCATTTATTCCATTGTTGGCGACATTCAGGGCACGGTAAACAAAATGTAATATCCGCCATAAAAAACTCATGTGATATTTTCTTTTATGAGGTAGCCTTAAAACTTGGTATCGAAAAAATAGCTAAAATGAGCCATAAATTAGGATTAGGTGAAATATACGATATCGGTTTAGAAAATCAAAAACAGGGAGTTATTCCTGATAAACAATGGAAATTATCCAAATTAAAAACCCCATGGCAACAAGGTGAAACAGTAATTGCCGGTATTGGACAAGGATATGTATTAGTCAATCCTCTACAATTAGTTACTATGTTATCACGTGTTGTAAATGGTGGCTATGAAGTAACACCAACTTTCTTAAAACAAGACACCCCTCCACAACTTCCATCATTAAACCTAAAAAAATCATCTATCGATATAGTAAAACAAGGAATGTTTGAAGTTGTAAATGGTATTGGTGGAACTGCAGTAAAAGCCAAACCTAAAACGAAAGATTATAAAATTGGAGGCAAAACAGGTACTACTCAAGTTCGTCGCATTTCTCTAAAAGAACGTAAAGAAGGTATAAAAAAAGACGAAGACCTACCATGGAAATATCGAAACCATGCGTGGTTTATGGCATACGCCCCTCATGATAACCCCAAATATGCAATAGCTGTAATTGTTGAACATGGACGTTCTGGTTCTGGCGTTGCCGCTCCAATAGCCTCGAAAATACTAGAAGAAGCAATAAGATTAGATATAAGATAAGGATATAAAAATGGCAATAATACTAAATCAAAATCAAGATTTAAGCTTAAAAGAACGCTTTTTTAATCTTAATTTTATTTTTATAGCTATCGTTTGTACATTAGCCTTCATCGGTTGTGCAATTTTATATTCTGCAGCAGGAGGAAACCTCTCACCATGGGCCTTAAATCAAGGCATACGTTTTGGTCTTGGGCTATTAATATTTCTAGTAGCCTCTCTCTTAAAACCAGAACTATATTATAAACTATCTACTCCTTTTTATCTATTCACCTTATTATTACTTATTATCGTAGAAATAGCAGGCCATACCGGAATGGGCGCCCAAAGATGGATAAATTTAGGATTTTTCAAACTTCAGCCATCAGAATTAATGAAAATTGCTATAGTTTTAG
The DNA here is from genome assembly GCA_017465945.1 of Alphaproteobacteria bacterium. GTDB lineage: Bacteria > Pseudomonadota > Alphaproteobacteria > RF32 > CAG-239 > CAG-267. Next base: position 29,874 of record JAFTVD010000001.1, read on the forward strand.
AACTCGCACGCTATTTTAGCAATACTCCATTATCTGAAATAAAGACAATAAAAGGAATTATAGCTCCAACAATAATCACAATAATACCTGTTACCTTAATAATAATGCAACCAGATTTAGGAACATCTTTAATGATACTATTTTCAGGAGTTGCATTATTTTATTTGGCAGGTGTTCAATGGTGGAAATTTGCCTCATGTCTTGGCATTATTGCCATATCCGCCCCAATATTATGGAGCAAATTACATAACTATCAAAAAAATCGCATCCTTACATTTTTAGACCCCGAAAGAGACCCTCAAGGAGCAGGTTATCATATAATTCAAGCCAAAATTGCTTTAGGTTCTGGCGGTTTAACAGGTAAAGGATTTTTATCAGGTACACAAAGCCACCTAAACTTTTTACCAGAAAAGCATACAGACTTTATATTTACCATGTTTTCTGAAGAATTTGGAATGTTAGGCGGAGTATTAATTTTAATCTTAAACCTAATAATTATAAGCTATGGCTATTGGTTTGCATTTCGCATTCATCCATCAAACTATTTTGGAAAAATGGTTATACTAGGATTAAATACAAACTATTTCTTATATGTATTCATCAATATAGCAATGGTAATTGGCTTACTTCCCGTAGTTGGTGTACCTCTTCCACTTATAAGCTATGGTGGAACTGTAATTATTTCTGTTATGGCAAGCTTTGGTATCATGATGTCTTTTTATGTACATAAAGATAAAGAACTAAAAAAATAGTCTATTGATTTTTTCATAAACACACATATATCCCTCCTATACCATAAGGAGGAATATATGATAAAAAAATACATAGCCCTATTAATTATCCCACATTTAATAACAGCATGTGCAACAGAGCAAAAATATACTTATAAATTAAATCAAGAAATCGGCAAAACATACTCCGAACTAATATCTGATTATGGAAACCCAAGCATTGTCAAAAGAAAACAAAACGGAGATATGATTGTATCATATGTAAGTGTAAACACAGAAGTATTACCTGATCCAAATTTTTATTTTGATAATAATTTTATCACAGAAGATGAAGAATTCTATGATTTCACTTATGGTGGAAACGAAATACCAGTAGGCAACTTTATGGGTGAAACCATAACTAATTATTGTGATACCAAGTTTTATCTAAAAAATAATATTGTTACATCTTGGACTTTTAAAGGAAACTCCTGCGTCGCTATATAAAAAACTCTTGCTTTATTTTCCATTTAATATAAAATAACAAATGTTTCGAGCAAAAAACTCGAAATGGGCGTCGAAAACCCTTTTACCAACGTAAGCTATGGCATAATAGCTTCAAATGTTTTTATGCCGACTTCTGTTTTCGGACGGATGTCGGCGAATAAGGTTTAACCAAATAAGCCGAGCCATTTACGTTGGTATGGTTTTCGAACATCCGCCCACTCTTTAATAGTGGGTTTTTATTTTAATAAACCAAAAGGACGTTTGAACTATGAAAAAATTTTTTATATTACTATTATTACTAACATCTGCCTGCACTCATTTAACAGCTGTTGAACGCAATACCTTAAGAGAATTAAAAACACAAGGAATAGATATAGATCACCCTAACTCAAACTGGGAAAAACCAGCATCTCCTGTTTCAGCCGGATTACTAAATTTACTTCCAGGTGTTGGCAACTTTTATCTTGCTAGTGGAAATGGCGCACAGAGTGAACATGTACTATATGGAACTCTAAACCTATTAACATGGCCTATATCTATCTTATGGGGAGTACCAGAAGCTGCTATTGACGCTAACGTAATAAACCAAAGAGAATTAATTTATCATTACACATATGAACGAACAAACAAAAAAACGAAAAATTATTATAGATAATACTAAAAAAACGAGGTTAAACCTCGTTTTTTGCTTTTTATACTTAAGCTCTTTTTTGTGTTTCAATGTTACTTGTATACATACTAACAATTCTTGTTTCTTGTTTTTTATCTAACTTTGCACTTTTCTTATATTTCGGTTTTAGCTCTACAGTTTTACACCCTTTATCATCAACATTTTCATCCATTTTACTCGCAATTCTTAATTTTGCTCGTGAAATTATATCCTTTTTCTCATCTTCAGATAACATATTCTTTGCAAAAGAAACATTCGTATTACTTTTCTCATTCTCTTTTTCTTTTTCAACTCTATCCATAACAAGATTCATAACCTCGCTATTTTCACTCATCCATTTCTTATTATCTTTTAGAATTTTATTTATCTTTTTACTATATTCCTCTTGCTCTTTTTCTGTTTTAGCATTTTTCAACATTTTTTCATAACGACTAATTTCTTTTATTAAATGAAGAGCATATTTCTCAGGCTGATTTTCCATCCAATCTCTTTTAATAGTTTCAACATCTTTTTTTCTTGTAGCTCTAATTTTTCTTCTTGCTTGTAATTTATCTTTTTTATTTCTAGCATTTCTTTCTTCATCCAAAGCTTGCTCTCGCTCAACTTTATTATCCCATAAAGCTTGTGCATTATCAATTGCATAATGTCGATCAGTAACTGCTTGTACATATTCTAGTTTATCTTTATTTACTTCTTTCTCATGTTCTAAAGTATCACCAGCCATTATTTATCTCCTTTATTCATATTAGCCCTTAAAATACTCAAGGCGTCACGGTCAATCTTTCTTGCACCTGATTTTGAAGATTTTTCCTCCATATATTCTCTAACATTATTGACAAGATTTTTAGTTTCTAATCTTGTATGATTACGTTTAACAGTTTCATTAAGTTTTTGTAATTTAGTCTTTAATTCCTCATCTTTTACTTTTTCCATATAGATATTAACTTGACGTCTAGCTTTACATGCTTCAATTGTTAATTTCAATTTATCTAACAAACTATCAGTCTTTTCTCTACGCCTTTTTATTCTATCATATTCTTTTATTTCATGGAAAACATATTTATGAGGTTGCACTTCTTTCCAATCTTGTTCGATTATATTTTTACTATCCGAACGAATTTTTCTTATCTTTTTTCTACCCTCTTCGGTTTTATACTCACCACTTTCAAAAATTTTATTAAGTTCATCATGCTTATACGTCAAATTTAATGAAGCTTCAAAACTATACCCTTTTTCCAAAGTTTCAGCACAATACTTCATATTTTCATTGCTAGTCATAACTGTACTATATACAATTTGGTTAACCTTAAACACATCATAAGGAATATCTCTTAATACTTTTTGCTCGGTGTACTCAACAAACCTATCCCATGGCTCTTGTCCACCAAACACTTCATCAGGCAAAGTATCTCCATAAAAACTCTTAATCCACTCAGGAACAATCTTCCAAACATGATAATGTCTTTCATGTTTAGAATATATTGAAGTAACCACATCTTCAGCCACCCCCTCTCCTTTAATCTTCATATAATCTTCAGGAAAGTTAGCTTCTAAAAATCTATCAAAGTCACTTCTTTTAGCCATTTTTATTCCTCATCTATGCCCTTTGCTGCCCTTTTGCCATCTTGCGCATATTAATAAGTTCATTTGATAGCCCTGATACATCAACTTGTCTTACTTTATCTTTAGAAGACCCCAAACTTAAATTATCCGCCATATATGTTTCTAATTTATCACCTACCGCCCCTTTTTCTCTTTCATATTGAAGTTTCAATTCATAAACTAATGAATTTTTATCTAGCTTAAATTCTTTACCAACACTGTTATTATGGTTAGCTTCAAGCTTCAATCCATTTTCAGCTAAAACATTTGTAAACATTTCTAAAATTTCAGGATGAAGTCTTGCAAGACCAGCTTGCTGTCTTTCCCCTCTTAAATAATCAACTAAATTAGCTCTTGTTTTTTCATCTTTTAACTTACGAGCAGTACGAACAAGTTCTTCTTTTAACGCATCTTCTTTAATTCCTATTGCAATCTTTTCATTAGCACTTTCTGCTAAATTTTCACGACGTTTTGCCCTACTTAATTCTTTAGCCAAATGTAACAAATATTTTTCAGGTTGTTTTTCTTTCCAATCCTTTAATATAACTTGTTTATCTCTTTCACGAGTTTTACGCCATTTTTCCAAAAATTCTTTTCTCTCTTCATCTGTCATTTTATCACAATTGCAAGCTTCCATTTGCAATCTATCACGCTCTGCTCTATTAGATAAAAGAAGTGATGCACTTTCTGCGGCATAACCAGCCGCCAACAAAGAAACACCATAATCCGTAGCTTCTTGAATTCTTTCTTGTTCTTTTTGATTTTCTTCTTCTTCTTCGTTTATAAATTCTCGAACAGATTTACTACCATTTAATACCTCATCAGGCAAATCATCACGATATTCTGCTTTAATCCATTCAGGAACTCTACACCATTTCTTATATTCATCTTCTAACTTAGAATAAATAGAATTAATAACATCTTCCTTTACGTCACTAGCTGTAGCTCTGCGATAATCATCAGGAAAATTTGCTATCATAAATCTCTCAAAATCACTCGAAATCTTAGACATCGTAGGTCCTCTCTTTCAAAGCATCATACCTCTATTATCTTAATAATATCATAATTTTTACCTAACATCAAGCAAAAACGAACAAAACATATATTTTCATATTCTTTTTCTTAAAATTTTTTATAAATATTACTATTAAAAAAGCGTTTCCTAAAAAAGGAAACGCTTTTTCTCACAATTCATCTAAATGCTCATCAACATCTCGTCTACAATATTTTTGAATATATACCACACTTCTCACAACAACAATCAGTGCCAAAACCATTGTTACTAATGAAAAAATATTAGAACAAAACTCTAATCCCACCGCCATCGTCAACCTAGCAAGCAACAAAAACAAAAACATTGCATATGATGATTTTGTACCCACAGATTTTATATTTTTCATCTTTGGAAAAACCAAAAACAATCCAAGCAATGATATTGTCAAAAATAAAATCTCTAGCCAACCATTTACCAAACAAGATGCCAAAAACAATAACGCACTAGCAATTATTGCAACACGCGTAAAATCAAATAATTTTTCTTCCATAAACCTATTTTTTAAACACAATAATTAATTAATTGCTTGTAGTAATAACAAAAACTAAAAAAAAATCAAGATTTTTTTGAAAAAAATTCTCCCCAACTTGGGGAGAATAATTAATCATCACTAATCGCCGACCACAAAACAATCAAAATAAAGCCAGCAAGTAGAAAAGCAAGCCAACAAACCAACATCATACTTATCGAATGATAAATACAAGGCCAAGCAAGTATTGCTATTGTTAACAAAACAATGGCCCATGACCCTACATTTCTAATAATACGACAATAGCTCTTTAAAACAGAAGCTTCCATATCATCGACTAAGCTGAAAACTTTGATGTACAAATAATCAATAAACAAAAAAGAGAAAAACACCCCAAGAAATGGTAATATAGTTTCATTAAACATAATCACTTCTCCATCTCCCGCAGTAATAAATACTTTCTTTAACCACAAAAGCAAACCACACATAATAGCCAGCCCCCCTATCCAAAGGATACTTATTACTATCATTTTGAGTATAGTCATAACTTTATTGTCATTAAAGGCATCTACAATCTTTTGCTTATTTAATTTTGATTTAGCTTCGTCTAATATCACTCCATCTCTGTAGTCTTTTAGAACTACTTCAATACGCTTTTTCAAAAGCTCTTTTTCAAGATTTTTTAAACATTCATCCATATCTATATATAATTAATTAGTTAACGATAGCACTATAAATTAACTTTTTTAATTAGTCAAGATTTTTGTCTAAAATTAATCAGGATATTTCAATCTATCATCAGTTATATTTTCTAGCACTTCTTCATAATATTTATTTGCTAAAAATTTAGCCATATTAAGATTCATGTCCAAATAATTACCACAATCACGAGCAGCCGCTCCCGGAACATCTCCTTCAAATTTACGAATAAAATCAAACATTTCCTTCATCAATGGAACAATTTTCTTTGAAGTATATTTCCCTTCTAGCAACAAATAAAAACCTGTTCTACACCCCATCGGACCAAAATAAACCGTTTTTTTTGCATACTTTTTATGATTACGCATAAATGTTGCCCCAAGATGCTCAATAGTATGAATTTCAGCAGTATTCATAACTGGCTCAAAATTAGGTCTTGTCATTCTAATATCAAAAGTAGTAATCACTTTGCCATCAAAATCATCAATTCTTGAAACATATACCCCTGGCAATAATGTTAAATGATTAACCATAAAACTTGCAATTTTTTCCATATCTCACCTCATAAAATTAATTATAAATAATAGATAACCTAAAAAAACATTTTATGCAACAAAAAAGGCGAGTTTCCTCGCCTTAATCATCAGATACGAACTTGATAAGTATTTAATCAATATCACCTATTATTTTACTTCTTCAAAGTCAGCATCTACTACTTTTTCATCAGCATTACTGCTTGTTTCAGCCTCTGGAGCACCTTGAGCAGTTCCTTGTGCACCCATATCTGCACCTTGAGCCTTATACATAGCTTCACCTAATTTAAGTGATGCTTGCATCAAAGCATCTGATTTAGATTTAATAGCTTCAGCATCTTCGCTTTCCAAAACAGCTTTCAAATCACTAACAGCTGTCTCAATAGCACTTTTATCAGCAGAACTAATCTTATCAGAATTTTCTTTTAATGTTTTTTCTGTTGTATGGATTAAACCTTCTGCTTGGTTACGAGCTTCTACTAATTCTTTTTTCTTTTTATCAGCTTCAGCATTAGCTTCTGCATCTTTAACCATCTTTTCAATATCAGCATCGCTCAAACCACCACTTGCTTGAATACGAATAGATTGTTCTTTGTTAGTAGCCTTATCTTTAGCAGAAACATTAACAATACCATTAGCATCAATATCAAATGTTACTTCAATTTGAGGCATACCACGAGGTGCAGGTGGAATATCAACCAAATCAAATTGACCAAGCAATTTGTTGTGAGCTGCAATTTCACGTTCACCTTGGAACACTCTAATAGTAACAGCTGTTTGACCATCTTCAGCAGTAGAGAATACTTGAGATTTACGAGTTGGAATAGTTGTGTTTCTATCAATCAAACGAGTAAACACACCACCCAATGTTTCAATACCCAAAGAAAGAGGAGTAACGTCTAAAAGAAGTACATCTTTAACATCACCCATCAATACACCACCTTGAATAGCCGCACCAACAGCCACCACTTCATCAGGGTTAACACCTTTATGAGGTTCTTTACCAAAGATTTCCTTAACTTTTTCTTGTACTTTTGGCATACGTGTCATACCACCAACCAAAATAACTTCGCTAATATCACTTGGATTAATACCAGCATCTGCCATAGCTTTTTTACAAGGTTCAACAGTTTTTTCAATCAAATCTTCAACAATAGATTCAAGCTTTGCACGAGTAAGTTTAATATTCAAATGCTTTGGAATTGGAGTACCTGTACTCATATCAGCAGTAATAAATGGAAGATTAACTTCTGTTTGAGTTGTTGAAGAAAGTTCAATTTTAGCCTTTTCAGCAGCTTCTTTTAATCTTTGAAGAGCAAGTCTATCAGCCTTAAGGTCAATATTATTTTCTTTTTTGAACTCATCAGCTAGGTAGTTTACTAATCTTTGGTCAAAGTCTTCACCACCAAGGAATGTATCACCATTTGTAGATTTAACTTCAAATACACCATCACCAATTTCCAAAATTGAAATATCAAATGTACCACCACCAAGGTCATAAACAGCAATAGTACCTGTTGCTTTTTTATCCATACCATAAGCAAGAGCAGCAGCTGTTGGCTCGTTGATAATACGCAAAACTTCTAAGCCTGCAATTTTACCAGCATCTTTTGTAGCTTGTCTTTGGCTATCATTAAAATAAGCAGGAACAGTAATAACAGCTTTTTCAATTTTTTCACCTAAATAGCTTTCTGCAAATTCTTTAATCTTTTGCAAAACAATAGCAGAAATTTGAGATGGAGCATATTTTGTACCTTTAACTTCAACCCAAGCATCACCATTATCACCATCAACAATCTTAAAAGGAGCAGTAGCCTTATCCTTTTCAACTTCTGGAGAGTTATATCTACGACCAATCAAACGTTTAATCGCAAATAATGTATTTTCTGGGTTAGTAACAGCTTGACGTTTAGCAGGGTAACCAACCAACCTATCACTATCAGTAAAAGCAACCATTGAAGGAGTTGTTCTTGCACCTTCAGAGTTTTCTAAAACTTTAGCCTCTCCGCCTTCCATAATAGCAAAACAAGAGTTCGTTGTACCAAGGTCAATACCTAATACTTTATTACTCATATCTAAAATCCTTATCCTTTTTTAAGTTAAAAAATCATTTCTGATACTTTATATAGGGAGCAATTTTTCCCCCTGCAATAGCAAAATCAAAAAAAAATTATTTTTTTTAATTTTTAAATAGATATATTGACAGAATAAAAAAGCTATATATACTTCCAGCCGATATTTTATTTTTATTAACCCAATTAATTTATAAATTTTTATGGAACACAAAGTATTATTCTGTACACAGTAATTGGTGTTGTTTTGCTTCTTGTAATTTCTATCATCTGCTGGTTGTTATCTAAAAGACGAGTAGTAAAACCATCTGAAGTTCATGTTGTTCGTCGCTCCAAAGTAACAGACATTTACGGAAACATTAAACCCGTAACAAATGCCGCAACAGGTGCTCAAGAGCAAACAGACGAATCCTCCGGTAACGTTTACTATGAAATCCCATCTTGGATGCCAATTTGGGGTGTCGAAGTTCAAGTCTTACCGCTTCACAACTTTTCTGTTGATTTGGAAAACTATGAAGCTTATGACAAGGACAAACTACCATTTGTTGTAGATGTGACTGCATTCTTCCGTATTGCAGACTACAAACAAGCAGCTTCCCGTATTGAAGACAACTCAACACTTGAAGAGCACCTAACTAAAATTGTTCAATCATCAGTTCGTTCAATTCTTGCTAACGATACATTGGATGAAATTATGATTCAACGTTCTCGTTACGGTGAAGAATTTACCAAGGAAGTATCAGACAACCTCAAAGAATGGGGTGTTGTTCCGGTAAAATCTATCGAACTAATGGATGTTCGAGATAAAGATGGCGAACAAGTAATCTCCAACATCATGGAGAAGAAAAAGTCATTCATTGATATGGAAAGCCGTAAAGAGGTTGCCAAAAACAACCAAGAAGCAAAAGAAGCAGAAATTGCAGCCGAGCAATCCATCGCAATGAAGGAAGAAGAAAAACAAGAAACGGTAGGTCGTCGTCGTGCAGAGCGTGAAAAGGCAGTGGGTATTGCTCGTGAACAATCTCAACAAGACATTCAAGAACAAGCCAAAACTACCAAAGAAAAAGAAATGGCGGTTCTTCAAGTTGAAACGGTTCAACGTGCAAACATTGACAAAGAACGCACAATCATTGATGCCAACGCCTCACGTGAACGTCAAAAGATTGAAGCTGAAGCCAAGGTAGTTGTTGCCGAAGAACAAAAGAAAGCTGCCGAACACGATGCTACAGCTCTCTACATCAAAAAAACAAAAGATGCAGAAGCTGAACTCATCAAAGAACAAAACATTGCCAAGGCTATTGAAGCCAAGGGTCTTGCTGAAGCAACAGCCAAAGAAAAGCAAGGTCTTGCTGAAGTAGAACCACAAATTGCTCTCGCCAAAGAAATTGGTGAAAACAAGGGATACCAAGCCTACCTTATTGAAATCAAAAAGGTTGAAGCAACTCAAGCCGTTGGTATTGAACAAGCCAAAAACTTGGGCAATGCTCAAATCAAGATTATCGCCAACGCCGGTGGTAATGTTGAAACAGGTGTTAAATCGGTAATGGACTTGTTTTCTGCCTCAGGCGGTCAGGCTTTAGGTTCAATGCTTGAAGCGTTCAAAGGAACAGATGCCGGTCAAGCTATCATTGAAAAGCTAACAGGCACCAAAGAAGATGAAAATAAATAAAACTTTCATCTTCTAACCTAAACTAAAAAGGAACCCTTACCGGTTCCTTTTTTTTATTTTTTTACACCAAAATAAAGTAAATGTTAATACTTAATCTTGTATACTACAAAAAAGCACGTGCAATTTGGGTAAAAAATATGACTATTAAACGATTTTATTTATACATTATTAGCCTTTTTATTGGTATCACCATTGCAAGCAACGCAAATGCAATGACTTTTGCCGAATTCGTATACATACAGGCTAAAAACAATAATTTATCAACTATTAAAACATACCTATCTAAGGGATATCCTATTGACGCAACTGATACCGATGGTAATACTGCGCTTTGTTATGCTATTGAATATAAAGACTTTAATGCATATAAAAATATAAAATCTCTTGGTGCATCAACAAATCACCCATGTACCCAAAGAACAACCAAAGAAACAACTGATAATTTTGAAGAAAGATATAATGTTGTAAATAAAACCAATGCACAAAATAGTTTCATAACTCAAGATAAAACAACTCTATACACAGGTGCAGGCATTGTCGCTGCAGGAGCATTAGCTGTAGCTTTGTCATCTAGTGGGAGCTCTGGTGGCAATAAACAATCCACACCCGAAAAACCATCAGACCCAACCGAACCCGAAAAACCATCAGACCCAACCGATAGAATACCAGAAAAAGAAGAAATCACCTGTCCTGAAGGTCAAGGCGCATATAACGGAAAATGTGTACCAATTAATCCAAACACAGGTTGCCTAGAAGGTGAAAAATTAGTAGACGGAGTTTGCGAAAAAATAACTTGCGAAGAAGGTTATCACCTTGTTGGAAATTCATGCCTACCTGATCAAGGACAATCTGACAACCTAACTGAAGTTGATGGTTTTTACTTCCCTATTGAAGATATTTTAATAGAAAACAACAAAGACGAAGATGTTTTTGGTATTTATTCTAATGGTTCAGAAGTATATAACCTCTTTTCTGCCTACGCAAGACCAAATGACTATTCAGAAATTGACATTACCAATATTGGACATGGACGTGTAACAGGTATGTATAGCGAAGGTCATGCAACAAACTCATTTGTTGATGGTCAAAGAGGAGAGGGAGAAAAGAATCCTAAAGATGATGCAACAGGATACATCAGAATTAGAAACTATGGCTCAGGTAATGTATATGGTTTATACTCAAAAATTATAAATGCCCAAAACTCTTGGGAAGCAGCAAACTCATATGGTGCAGATTTAGCAACAGCACGGGGAACTATTGATATAAAAAACTATGGTCGAGGTTCCACATATGGTATATGGGGTGATGATAGAGCATATAATGCAATAGCTGTAACAGGTGGAAAATCATATGGCGATATAAATATCGAAGCAAATGGAGACATCACAGGTATTGGTGGTTACATGGGAGTATTTAATGCGACCTCACACCAAATACTAACAGGACGTGAAGCTATAGCTAACATCAATATAAAATCAACCGGCAATGGTAACATATATGGTATACAAGTAGATAAAGACAATAAAGATGTCGAAAGTGATGCTGTTCAATGGTTTGCCATGAATGCAGCCTCAGATGGTGGAGACTATATTGAAGGAAACGTAAACATTAAAAATTTTGGTAACGGTAATGTTTATGGAATGTATGGTGGCCAACAACTTTATAACGGAATGTATTATGGCGATATGAATGAACAAGGTCTACCATATGGTAAAGCCGTTGCCAATATAAATATTGAAAACCATGGCAATGGAAATATATATGGTATGTATATGCCAGAAGCAGATACTAATGGAATGATTATAAATATTGACATTGAAGGTTTTGAAAATGGTGATATTGGACAAACAGGTGTTACTTCTACCATCAACTTAGTAAATACAGGAGATGGTGTAACAACAGGTATGCGTGGCGGACAATATAATCGCATACAAAACACAGGTACAATTAATATTAACAACCTTGGAAATGGAACTGCCGTAGGTATATATGGTGAAAGCAATTCAAGAATTGAAAATGATGGCAAAATCAATATTTTCCGCCAAGAATACACCGACGCAGAAACAAACATAACCTACAGCCCAGATACTGCTATTGGTGGCACAGCTTATGGTATATATGCAGAAACAGGAGCCTCAATTACAAATAACGGAGAAATAACTATAACTAATGCAAATAATGGTCATGGTATATACCTTGAACATGGTGCATCATTAGAAAATAACGGAACAATAACCTTTAACGGAAATAACGAAGTTCCAACAACAGGCGGAGTTATAGATATATATGGCAACCGTGAACTATCATCAGCTAATCTAAACAATATTGGAAATGGTGAAATAATATTAGGCTCAAATGGTAGATTCTTCGCCGATACGCTAAGAGGTGATTTATCCGTATCAAACAAAGTAACCCTAACAGGTTTCAAAGACACATACACCCTAACCTCATCTCTTCAAGCAAATGACATTTCAGAACTGAACTTAAAATCAAAATCTGCAATGTTTGATGCCAAAACTGCTACAAATAAAAATTCTGGCTATGATGTAATACTAGAAAGAAAATCATTCTCTTCTTTGTTAAATGATAAAAATATAGCCGATTTCTTAGAACTAAATTATCAAAACCAAAATAATGGTAATTTATACACCACCTTAAAACAAGCTCAAACAACAAAAGAGCTAACATCACACACAAACAATATAACCGGTAAAGATATTCTTCCATCTTTCAAACAAGAAAACACTATCGTGTATAATAATTTAAGCCGAGAATTCAATGATAATTTATTTAATAAACCAAATGAAAATTATATTGCAGGATATAAATATGTAGATATTTCAAATGATGATGACGATACATTACTCAAAAGCAATGGAACCGCACACGTTGCATATGGTTTATTAAAAAACAAAAATAATAGTGGCCTAACTTATGGTATTGGTGCAACCATTGCTCAATTAGAAACAGATTACAAAAATAATTCACAAAGAGAAAGTAATCAACTTGGTTTATGGATGCCATTAGGTTATGATTTTAATAATGGACTAAAATGGTTTTCAAAACTACATATGGGATATGCTGATAGCTCATATGACAGACAAACAATATTCGGTAAAAAAAGCGCAAGTTATGATGAATATCAACTTGGATTGTCAAACGAAGTTAGATATTCAATAAACCTAAAAAATAATTTAAGATTTTCACCATTACTTGAATTAAACCTATTAAGCCAAATTCAAGATGATATAAACGAAGGTAGTTCTCAAAATGCCCTAAACATAAAAAGAAATACATCAACCACATTAGAACTTGGACTTGGTGCTTACCTAACAAAAGACTTTACATTCAACGACAAACATAACTTAAGTATTCAAATAGGTGGTGTATATTATGTAGAATTCTTAGACCACGACCCAACCTTAAAAGTAAAAGTAAATGGAATGGATGGCACACTAAATATATTAAATAAACAAAACAATAACAGAGGTGTTATGTCTCTAAGAGCTACATATAACTACAAAGACATCTCAGTATATGGAAACATAGAAAAAGATATTAATGATATTGACGCATTAACAATTGATGCAGGTATGCAATATAAATTTTAATCAAAAGGAAATAAAATGGAAAATTTAATAAAGTACATCAAACAAGGTAAAGGCTATGGTTTAATATTTTTATTAGCATCATCTATAATTGTAACAACAATCATCATGGCAAAAGCTAAACCTGTACTAAAAGATATGGAACCAAAATTAACTTTAATTGCAGAAGATTTTTTACCACTAACAATACAAAACAAACAAATTATAGAACCTGTTGATACATATAAAAGAGTAGATATTAATTTAGGAAACTCCAATTCAAATAAAGACATCTTTCCAGTTGTTTTAGATACAAAAACAACATCAAAAGAATTACCAAAAGAAAAAATTGGATTATTCATCATGAAAGATGTCGCATACGTAATATCATTTAATGACATAAAAAAAATATATTACGAAGATGGTGTTTTTGATATTGAAAAATTCAAACAAATATTACAAAAAAGCTTCATAATTTTTTCAATTATATCATCTATTGCAATAATTTTACTACATTTCATACAAAATATAGTAATCGCACTATTAGCATCTCTAATAGGATTATCATACCTAAAACGAACCCAAACAACCATCTCACCTAATTTTTCCTATTTGATGAGATTTTGTTCGCTCATAATTGCATTTGCTGGTATATTAAGCATTTATATGAAAATATTTTTTACTATAAACATTGGTTTTATACATATACTACTATTAACAATAATTGCTGAAATAATTTTCTTAAACAAAGAAAAAAATAAAGAAATATAAAACATTTATAATGTGGTAAAAATACAATTTTGCTTGATTATATAACAAGATATGGTTTAAATTAAAACAAATTGTATCTCGTAAGGATGTGAAAAAATGAAATTTTTGCCATTATGTTTGTTATTATCCGTAGCATTTTATCATAGCAATGCTCAAGCAGATCACACATACAGAATAGAGGACACACGCATAATAAATAATGTATTATACGATGTTAATGGAGACCCTGTTACAGGTATTTACGAAACATTTTATGAAAACAACGTAAAAAAGAGCAATTTACCTTACGTTGATGGCATACTACATGGTGTAGGCACAATTTATAATGAAAAAGGATATAAAGAAACAGACATACCTTTTGTAAATGGTAAAAAAGAAGGCATCGCCCTAACATATTATGAAAATGGAAATTTAAAAGAAAAGACACCTTATCGTAATGATTTGATTGATGGCATAAAACGTACATACTATGAAAATGGTAATGTAAAAGAGCGAATTAACTACGTAGCCAACAATCAAACAGGAACAACTAAAACCTATTACGAAGATGGTAATTTAAGAGAAACAATAAATTATATTGATAACAAAAAAAATGGTGAAGCAATTGTTTATTTTTACGACGGAAGTGTTGCAGAAAAACTAACCTACAATAATGATACAATAACAGGCGAGCGTTATGTTTACTATAAAAGTGGTAACCTAAAATCTCGCATTGAATATGCCTTAGGCAAAAAAAATGGTATGATGTATAACTATTTTGAAGATGGCAACTTAAAGTCAGAAATTCCATACAAAAATGATGTTGTAGATGGCATAGGAACATTCTACAAAGAAAACGGTGAACTTAACCTAAAAGTAAGTTACAAAGATAATATTCGCCAAGGAAAAGCCACTGCTTTTTACCCTAATGGCAAACAACAACTTGTAGCTAATTATGTTAATGACATCAAAGACGGTATAGAAACCCAATATTTTGAAAATGGCAAAGTAGCCTCTGAAACTCCATACAAAGAAGGTATTATAAATGGTATAGGAAGAGAATATTATACCACATCAGGCTTAAAAAGTGAAATCACATATGTTGATGCAATAGCTAATGGTATGGCTAAATTTTATGATGAAAAAGGCTATCTAACATCAGAAGTTAACTATAATAAAGGCAAAAAGAATGGACTTCAAAAAAATTATAATTCTCAAGGTATCATAATCTCTGAAAGCAATTACATTGATGATACACTAGACGGAGAATACAAAGAATACTACGATAATGGTAAAATCAAATCAACCGCTATGTATGAAAATGGTGCACTTAATGGTTTAAGTTTAATATATGACCAAGAAGGCAATTTGTCATTTGAAATTCCATATGTAAAAAATAGAAAAGAAGGCAAAGTAAAACGTTACTACCCAACAGGTGAAGTTATGGGTGAAGTAAGTTACGAAAAAGGCAAAAAACATGGAATGCTAGACGCCTATAACCAAGATGGCACCCTAATGGCAAAAGTATTATTTAATAAAGACGAAGCCATTAAAGGCTATAGCCTAGACCACGGCAAAAAACCAGTTCTTATGACAAAAGAAGAACTAAAAATCATAAACGAAAGTTACTAAAAAAAAGAGGAGTTAAACTCCTCTTTTTTTATTTGTGAAACAACTAATCTATCTACTTTTTACATTAGTTTTTGCCAAATTTTTCGCTACAGAATTATTTATAACTTTAATCATAAAATCTGTATCTTCATTTCCAAATTTTTTTGCAAATTCAACCGCTCTCTTGGTATTTGCACCATAAGAAACAAGTAGATCAACTTTTTTTTGCCACTCATCATCAAACGTATTTTGACTACAACCAATCATTAAATCTTCCAAAGGTGTAATACTTCCATCAACACTAAGTCCATTATCACTTATTTTTGAATTCACATATTTTCCACCATCACTTTTTAACAATAATTCAAGTGTTTCTGGTTTTCCAACATTAACCACATTAAATAAAGCACCTTCTCTATCAAAATTCACATTATTCTCTAAACAAAATTTAATCGCAGAATATGAATATGGTGTAATACCTTCCGCTTTATTTCCTTTTTCCAATAAATATTTTCCTATCCCATCGACATCAATATTATGATCACTTGATTTGTATAAAACAATTTCTAACAAATTCCGTCCATCTTCATTTGTTGCATTTAAATCTGCGCCATTTTTTTCTAAAAACTTCACCATCTCTAAAGTTTCTGCATAGTGTATTGGTTTATTATTTTTTCTCGCCCGAACTTCTCGTTCATCAAAGCGTTCTAACATTTCTATCTCTTTTTCAATTTTTTCTTCTGTCCAACCCAACCCCCTAAGTTCTTCACGAGTTTTGTTTCTATCAGGCTTATTATAAGTATCTGGCATAGGAGCATTAACATCTAAACCATCTTTTATCATCCTCTCAACAACATCAATTCTATTAGCCCCCAGAGCATACTCAAGCGACATACCCACAGTATCTCTATCTAAATCAAAAACCAGTACTTGATCCTCCCTTGCTCCAACATATTCTACCTTATCTTCTTTTACATCATCCTTATTATTTCCTTCATTACTAGCACACGATGTAAGCGAAGCTGCACTAATTAATGTAGCTAAACCAGCCATTTTCATTTTACTTTTAGCTCTTTCTATTTTTTCTTTTATATCACTCATTGTTTTTCTCCTTTATCTTTATACAAAAAAAGACCACAAACCTTTGTTTGTAGCCTCATCATTACTTAATATATTTTTTCTATCAACGTTTATAGGGGAGCATCCAGAAAACCAGCGATTCTCTACACTTTTCATATTCAACATTTTAAAACTACATGTCATATTAACACTCCCTTATTAATACACTTACTATAATATCATAAATTTAAGGTTAATGCAACAAAAAAATTATATTGACTATTTTAGCCTTTACGACCAAGAGATTTAATTTCAAATCCTAATTCTTCAGCTCTTTTATAGTCAAACACATTACGATAATCTGCAATTTGTGGACGTTTCATAAGTTGTTTAATTTTTTCTAATTCTAAAGATTTAAATTCTTCCCAATCAGTTAAAACAGCCAACACATCAGCCCCACCAATCGCTTCATAAGAAGAACTGCAATATGTAACCATATCACCTAAAATAGCTTTAGTATTTTCCATTGCCTCTGGATCATATAGCTTAATATTAACATCATGAGCAAGCATAATTTCAATAATTTGAAGAGCAGGACTTTCTCTACAATCATCTGTCCCTCCTTTAAAAGCACTCCCCAATACTGCAACTGTTGGATTTTTAACATCATCAACCATATCTAAAATACGTTTTGCCATATTAATTTTACGCTTTTCATTACCTTTAATTGTAGCTTCAATCAAAGATAAATCAATACCATTAAACTTACCCATATATGCCATAGCATTAGTATCTTTAGGAAAACAAAAACCACCATATCCAGGACCTGGAACTAAAAATTTAGCTCCGATTCTAGAATCCATTCCCATACCACGAGCAACTTCATAAATATCAGCCCCAGATGTTTCGCAAAAATCTGCCATCTCATTAATATATTGAATTTTCATCGCCAAAAACGCATTAGACGCATATTTAATCGTTTCAGAGCTTTGACGTTTAACATATAAAATTGGACATCTATCCTTAAAAGGCAAATATAAATCTGCAATCAAAGCTTTTGCTCGTTCACTATTTGCTCCAACCACAATTCTGTCAGGATTAAAGAAATCTTGCACTGCAAAACCTTCTCTTAAAAATTCAGGTAAAGATATTACATCAAAATCAGCATCTGGATTAGTTTTTTTAATAAGATTTTCTACCATATCACCAGTATTAACAGGAACAGTAGATTTTACAGCAACCACAGTATAGCCCTTCAAATATTTAGCCAACTCTTCTGATGCTTGCTTAATATATCTCATATCAGCTTCTTTTGTAATTGGATGAGGAGGTGTTCCAACCGCTAAAATAACTAAATCTGCACAAGGAATGCTGTCTTCAAATGATGTTGAAAACTTTAGACTACCACTATTAATGTGTTTGTTAAACAATGGTTCTAACCCATCTTCAAAAATAGTAAGCTTACCTTCTTTTAATGAATTAATTTTCTTTTCATCAACATCTAAACAAATAACATTATTTCCAAGTTCTGCCAATCCAACACCTGTTGGAAGTCCAACATAACCTGTACCAATAACTGTAACTTTCATTTTATATCTCCTAAATAATCTTATCAAAAACTACACAAAATCCTCCAATTTTTCAAGCAAAATAATAACAATGTTTATAAACTTAACATTAAATTTGCACCTTTTATGAATATAAAATAATCTAACCTATATCAATAAATCAAAAGGAGAAAATCATTGAAAAAAATTATCTGTTTTATGATTGCAATATTTTTAAGCTTTAACGCAAATGCTCAAAATATTGAAGCAACTACATTAAATCTAACATCAAAGCAAAATCAAAAATTAACCGAATTAAAATCAAAACTCAAAGCAGAGATAGACCCTATTTGGGAAGAAATACAATCTAGTCGTAATCGCATCTTAGAAATAGAAAAAAAATATTTTGAAGAATTTTGGAATATGCTTACAGATGAACAAAAACAAAAGTTCACAGAATTAAATAAAACACAACAATAAAAAAATGCCGAGAATTCTCGGCTTTCTTTATCTTCTAAAAGCTATATCTAACCCCAACACCACCTTCGATATTGCTTTCTTTTTCACTTATATGCGAAATTTCAGCACCTACACTTAAATCTCCATCTTTATACATTGCCTCAGCAGTTGTTTTTAAGCGGTTTTTATCCTCATCATAATATCCTGCATCAAAGCTAACAGGACTTCCCTTCATTGTTACATCTAAACGTTTATATGGATCTAAAAACTCATGATAATATTTACTGCCAATAGCAAACATTAATGAACGATTCTTAGCAAATTCTATTGTTTTACGAAGTTTCAAACCAATTCCTGCCTCAAGTGATAAACTATTATTAGATTTTAATACAAATCCCTCGTTATTTTCATCTGCATCATCACTTGCTATACCTTGCAAATTAAGTTCTGCCTCGGCAACCAACTCTGCAACTTTCATATCTACGCTATATTCGATACTATTATTCATACCATAATAAATATCAAACGTATCAGCCTCATAATTTCCAGACATTGCATTACGATTATAACTTCCCATTCCAGCACCTGCTGTAATAGTCCCCAAATACTTGAAATTATTATTTTTATATAATATAGGCATAAACGCCATTATTATCTTATTTTCTTTATCCGAATTCACATCATCATACTGGCTGTCAACATATGAAGCACTTAAACCCAATCCCATATTCCAGTTTTTATTTAATTTCCATCCATTTAATAAGCTAGCAGTATAAATATCTGCCTCATAACCACTCAAATTATCAATACCATCTTTTCCTGTTCTATAAACATTTGCCCCAACACTCACACCGTCTAAACCATCATTTAATATTTTTCTTTGTTCAGTAGATGTAATGTTACGTACAACAGCCATATTTTCACGTGGTAGATTTGCATAAAATTTCTTACCACTTTCACTTTCAACAACTGCATTAAATTCTTTTTTATTTGTTGCAGATTTCAAACTATTATACATTTTTTCATTATGAGCCAAATTATAATTCATTTCAAAAAATTCGCCTAAATCTTTTTCTTCAACTAATTCTTCAAAACTCTTACGATTTAATTCTACATCTGATACATCCTTATTATTATTAATCTTTGCATCAAACATATAAGACTGAGATTTTATACTTAGCCCATTATTTTCCCCCACAAATGAATCTTTATTTTTATAGCTATTTTCAAAACCACCCATTACAATATCTTTTGAAGCAAGAACTTCCCCCTTAAAACTATTTGCCTTATAACTACCACCTTTACCTATCACATAACTTGTATCTTCAGCTCTATCACTAAAGTCTATCTCTCTATCATCAAAATTAACAATTCCTTTGTTTACAAAGCTAGCACCATTATTTAACTCCAATAATGTTGCAACACTAGCAACTTCAGCTCCTTCTTCAGTTTCCTCTTCTTTTGCACTAGCATCTACACACTCACCAGTTCCACCAAACGAACCATCCCCATCATTGCATTTTCCTGACTTAGCACTATCAAACGAAATTATATTATTATTTGTAAAAGAAGCTCCTGATTCTACATATACAGCTGTTCCTGCTCCCGTAACTGTAATACTTCCATTATTTTCCCCCCTCGTACCATCTTCAAGATAAACACCTATACCACTACCAATTGTAATAGTTCCATTATTTGTTACCGAACCACTTTTGACATGTATACCTTTACTAGCACTGCCTATTACCACATCTCCATTATTTTCAAAACCTCCTCCATCTACATACACAACAGTTCCATTACCAGTAATATTAGCATTATTACTAAAAATACCAGTTGCATATACACCTATACCATTTGTATTTATAGCACCTTCATTTGAACCAGACCCTTTAACACCTATACTATTATAATCATAAACATTTATATTACCTTCATTCTTAACAATACCTTCAACCCCGATTCCCCCTAATTCAACAACAATACTCCCAGAATTTTCTGCAGAACCTTTTACCCCAACACCTGACGAAACAGATATCATTCCTGTATTTTCAACAGCCCCATACACACCAATACTAGTAGAAGAATTAACAAAAATTCCTCCAGGCTCACTTTCACCTCCAGCTGAATTTATTGCATTATTCGAATAAATACCTATTGCATGATCACCAACCGAAATTGTTCCTTTAAGATCTCCATTTGTAGAATTTTCAACCTTTTCTGTAGAATATATGCCATAAGCATACGTTGAAATATCACCTGCTGTTGCATCTTGAGCAGAAACAGATAAATCTCCATAGTTATATGCATATGCACCACTTTTTGCATTTACTCCTATACTCTTAGTTCCTTCAACAATAATAACACCAGAATTAATAGCCTTTGATTGTATTGATGGCACACCATCAATTGCCCCTATTCCAACACTATCTTTTTTTACATTAATTACCCCATAATTTTCAACAGTTGCAAAATTTTCAGCATAACCACCTTTTCCTTCAAACACATCAATTTCAGCTCCAGGGGTAACTCCAGCATAACTACCACTTCCTTCTGCTTTGATACCTATACTATCTTTATCTTTAACAGCCATATAAGCATCACGCCCATCATGATAAGCTTTTCCCTCATTTTGAGCAACCAAAGCTGTAGCTGAATTTACTACATCAACTTTACCCTTATTATATACTTCAGAACCTTTACCAACAGCTACTAATAAATGAGAATTACTACCTGTCACATAAGCTGTTGATGATTTTGAAAAATAAGCATATCCTCCACTTTCACTTGTAATAGCCTTTCCCAAAGTAAATCCGTTAATAAAACCTTTACCACTACCATCAACACTACCATCATCTTTAACAATAATTTCAAAATTATAATCTTCAAACATCTTCTTTGCTTCATTTGTCATCATATAAAATACAATATTATCTAATCCAGCATTATAAACAATTTCACCATTAACCAATACTTTTGAATCCGGACCATCTAACAAAAAAGCCGTCGTTGAATTATTCATAAGATAAATAGTTCCATAATTATAAGCTTGTCCATTTTTCAAATAAATACCCTCTGACCCCAATCCCATAACATAAATATTTGGAGTATAAATACTACTTGTACCACTTAAACCATTAAACAAATTAGCATTTAAACTTGTTGCT
Organism: Alphaproteobacteria bacterium; assembly: GCA_017465945.1. Taxonomy (GTDB): domain Bacteria; phylum Pseudomonadota; class Alphaproteobacteria; order RF32; family CAG-239; genus CAG-267. The sequence continues at coordinate 52,039 of JAFTVD010000001.1, forward strand.
GCCATTCCATGTGAATATTTACCTGTTACATAAATATTACCAAAATTTCTAGCTGACGCTCCTTGTGTTGAATCATTCCTGATACCTATAGAATCATGAGATGCAACAAATATATTGCCATAATTTTCAGCATACGCTTCAGCTGTTGCCGTAGTATCAACATAAATACCTGTATTATATTGGTTTATATCTTCTTCATACAAGTTAAGAACAATATCTCCATGATTAAAAGCTGAACCTTGTTTAGAAACACTAACCACAGCCGTACCATACGTACCACCATAGTCAACATTATCTCTCCAAATATCTCCTAAAGTAATAACACCATTCTCCTCATTCAAAAAGGTCTGTTTTGTAGATGCGCTATCTCCTGAAACACTAACAACTGATGCAATCGGAGTATTTTTCACTGTAATACCAACATCATCAGCACCACCTCCTGCAATTGGATAATTCTCGGAATTACCAACTTTATAATCAATCGCTCCGCTATTTGTTATCTTTGAAAAATTATCACCAAATACTTTAGAGCCGGTTGCCTTATTTGAGAGATAAATTCTTCCATTATTTGTAATATTAACAGATCCTGAAAATTCATTTAAAATCGCAGTAGATTGCATAGAATAAACATTGATAATTCCCTCATTAACCATATTCACTAAATCTGTTTTATCAGCACCTGCAGCAAACATACCATAATTGTTCGTATAATAAGATTGCCCGTTTTCAACACCCAAATTAATAACACCATAATTTGTAATCTCACCACCATCAAAAGATGCCATTGCGTAAGAATTACTAACTTGCATATCAATCAATCCATAATTTAACAATTTTGGATCTTTCCATTCATAAATTCTTGTTTGCGAACCATCACCTTTAGATGCAAGCATTCCATAAGTAACACCACCTGAATTAGCTTCATTTTTAATTCTTATAACACCTACAGCACTACCAGTTCCATCATAAACGTAATCTTCATTACCATTTATTAATTCTGCACCATGAACAGACAGCATACCTGCAGCCACATCAACACCACCAGATAAAGTTGTTGATGTTAAATTAATATCAATATTTCCTAGATTTGTAGCCTTCGTTGAAGCATCTGCTCTAATACCAATCAAACCTCCTTTTCCTAATTTTAATGCAGTATCAGAAATTGTGTATTCACCTTTATATGAAAGCTTAATATCCGCATCCTTACTATTCTCTAGTTCCATTTGTTCTGCAAAATACGGATTATAATTTTCATTTAAAAACATCTCATCAATATATGAACCCATACCAACAAGGCTAACTCCAATCCCTGTTGCTGCATTATATCCAGCAGAAAGTTGAATCGTTCCCATATTAGTAGCTCGAACAGTATTGCTACTTAAATTAGTACCTGTGTAAAAGTCAAATACCCCCATACCTAACATAGAACCTGAATTAGGAATAATTACTCTGTCTTCATCTTCTTCACTACCTTCTTCTTGAGAGGCATCATCCTCAATAATACCATCACCCAATACCAAGTCCCCACTAGCTCCTTCATCTGTACCTTCAAACGCTACAGACGTTGTACCTGTAATTTTTCCATAATTGGTAATTACAGAATTAGTATCGGCATACATACCAATAAGAGAATTACCCTCTGTTCCCCCCTTAAATGACATATTAATATTTCCATAACCTAGATTATCTTCCTTTATATTACTTCCAGCCATATCAATATTGCCATCATTATATTCTTTACTATCTTTTCCATTAACAGCTAAAGCACCATTACTTGCACTCATACCAATAGAGCCATTTCCTGCTTTAATATCAATATTACCTTTACTAAAAGCTTGACTTTTATCACCATGAACAGCAATTCCAATAACACCATCACCTAATGAAAGAGTGCCTCTATTATCAAGTATTCCGCCATTTTCAACCTTATAATATGTTTTTATCAAATCGGCTTGTTTTATGGTATTAGGCAATAATTTAATTGAATTTATATTTCCAAGTTCATTATTTTCAAAACTATAATTAGTTTCATTTTCTTTTTTTTCACCAGAAATGAGTTCTTCATAGTTTTCAACATATCCACTTAATCCTATACCTGGTTCAATAGTAGTAATATTAGATCCATTCATATTACCCAAAGGTGCAGAACTACCTCCACCACCACCACCACTAAAGGCTAGCAAACCACCACCAATGGCAATACCACCCAATATCCATGGGTTTAATTCAAAATCAGAACCATCATAATATAAAGATTCTTTATTACCTAATATCTTTTCTTCTCTAACAGTTTTTGTAGATGCTAGAAACTCTTGATATTCTTTATGTATCCTATATGTACACTGATGTCTTGGATTTGCACCACTCATTCTAAAACTATTATAGGCTACATAATCTTTCCTTTTAATAGCTATACAAAGTCCTGTATCTCCATTCAAATTAACAGAATCGATATTAAGTCCTCTATTAACCGCATTTCTTAAGATTCCAACCTTACCATTTTTAGCTAAATAATACATTTTATTAAAATCTTGAGGTCTTAAATTTTTTACAGCAGCAAAAACATCTCCTTTAGGCACACCAACCCCAAGGATAACCGCTAATAAGACTATCAAAATTTTAATTTTCATATTCATACGTACTCAAAAAAACAATTGTTCACGTACGATTCTAAAACACTCTTTATTAACAAAAGTATAATATTACAAAAAATATCTACTAAATATCATAAAAATAAATCTATTTTACTAATTATTATTTTCAACCATCCTATCTTCTTGTAATTTATTATTTTTAAAATTTTTCGCATAAACATGGCTAACTAACAATAAAACTCCTGCCAATGCAAAAAGTGATATTATTCGCCAAAATTCATTTAAATTAGAAACATCATATAAGAAAATTTTTGCTATCACAAAATAAATCAATCCAAATGCAGGTTTTATCATAATATCAACATAAAACGCACTTGCCAACCATAAAACACCCAAAATAAGCCACACTAATGAATATAAGAACAAAGCACCACTAGTTAAATCTTGTCCACCAAAAGATGGATGACCATAAAAGTTAATATTCAACACCGAGGTTACTAAAACAAACGACAACCCTGCTATAACTTTTATCGCAAAATTATATATCTCTTTATTTCTTTGAGAAATAAGATACAACAAAGACATTGGAATAACATAAATAAATACAGTATATGGCACATTAAGTTTTCCTGAAGCATATATTGGAACAAATATCATCGAACACATAACTAATAATCTGAAAAATGCAATAATTCCCCCACAAATATACAAAGGACCATTATTTTTGCACACAAACAACAAGAACAATAAAATTAGGTCTGTTATTATAACATAATCGCTTATATCAATATTGTAGTACACAATATTATTTGCTGACATTTTCATCATTATAATTGCCAAAAACAAAACACTTAAACCAAAAACTACAACTAGTTTTTTCATAAATGCTCGCATTTCATCTTGTTTACACAACATATATGAGGCAACAAAACACATCAACGGAACAATTCCATAAACAATTAATCTGAGCCCCGTTAAACTATTGCCATCAAAATGTGCATTCCATCCCCATACATTAAATGGAAGTATTAGCAACAACATTTTCCAAATCGCATTTCTTAACAAATATACTAACCAAATACATATAGCGAAAAGCCCATACTCTGCAAATCTTATATTTAGACGATCTTTAATTAAGCTAAATACCAAAACTTCAATAGCAGCAAACATTACAAGCAAATTATTGCTTAACAACATACACAAACCAAGACTAAGCATCATAGCCCCAGATAATATCATTAAGCCAGATATTTTTTGAGATATATCGTCATCATCCCTATTACAAAAATATGGCACTAATAATAACAAACAAGCCCCAAACCCTATATACGAAATAAAGTAAACATCTCTAAAAAGATAATATGCCACCAAATAGTATGCAGGGCAAATCACTGCCAAATATACTGCCAAATAAACATTTCTAAATTTCTTTAATAAAATTAAATAATATGGCAATATAGCAACCACTGACATTATAGCATACATACTTCCCCCAATTTTATTATAAAATTGAGAGCAATACATTAAAATAACAATACCAACAGAACAAAAAATAGTTTGTACTAAATACATACCAGAACGTATAATCGATAAATATACAAACAAGCTTAAAAGAAGTGCGCACATACCCCATTCAAGTGTTCCAAAATTTGTTTTTGCAAGACACATTATGCAAAAAACAAAACACCCCACCATTGCAATACCACTATTTTTAGTATTATCACTCATTGTCTTTGAAAAAGAAGATATTAACAGCGTTGCAATAACTAACATCATAATCCATACTGTATTTAACATCTGAAAATCAAACATAAATAAAAGTAAAAATGCCCATAAATATATTCCGCCAAACATTAACAATACAATTAAAGATGAAACAACAAATACACCACTATATACTACAACCCCAAATAACATTAATAAATAAAACGAAGATAAAAATACCGCCCCCTCATTAAATGAATAAACAAGAGATGGAGTTAAAAATCCACCCAATAAAGTTAAAATAGCAATAGGCTGTTCTTTTATCTTTGTAACAAGATGCATTGCAAGTAATGTAACACCACACATCAAAACAAATGAAACACCAACTGATGTTATAAAGTATAACTTTGATAACGCATATGATACAAAATAAAGTGCTACAATACCAATACTTATTAAAACCTGAGATATTCGCTTACTATCAGCAAAGTCCTCTTTATAAAATAACTTATTACCTCCCCAAATTGCAAAAGATGCTCCTATTGTTAATAATAACAAACGCACTTGAGGTGATAAAATACCATGAGATACTAAAAATCTAACCAAGAAAAATACCCCAAGAATAGCTGCAAAACCAGCCACCCAAACCAAAAAATTCTTTTCCTGTTTTTCAGAAACATCTATAATATCTTCTTCAAATTTTTTATAATTATCAACAATCTCTACTTTTTTATTGATATGCTCTTCTTTTAAAACAACCTTTTTTTCATCTTCAACTTTATCATTTGCCACAACTTCTCTTTTTTGCTTTAATAATTGAACAGATGAATATGTTTTTGCCACCTTTTCCTTTTCATCTATATTTTCTCTACAAAGCCTTTCTACCTTTTTTTGTAAATCATGTACCCAAACCAATAAAAAACAAACCAATGCATATAAAACAAAGGTCTTTGTTTCTATAATATTTAACACACCTAAAAAAGTAAAAAGTAATATAAATTCAAAAAACATAGTACACCTACTAAAAAAATATATATGCCAAAGATAATTTAAAAAAGTTAATAATTAATAAAAAAAGCCCCTTCAATCGAAGGGACTTACTTAACTAAAAAAAATTACATATCAACATTATTTACAGGATGTACCTGGGGTTGCTTTCCTTCTACCTCTAATCTAGGATTTACATAATTTGTAGACCCTTTTTCATAAAAATAGAAATCACGTCTTAATCTTGTCTGATCTCTAATAGACAAAGAATTCCATTCTGCTTCTGTTAAACCATAAGGATAAGTAACATCACTAGAACAAGCAGAAACCAACAAAATCAAAAGCAATCCACCAAATATTTTCATAAATAACTCCAAGATACGATAAATTTAGTACATCTATACCCTATAATATTTTGTTTTACAAGAAAAATTTATATATTTAAAATCTTGGCTATAACTTCTTCTAAATATTTTTTTCTTAAATTTTGATAGTCAAGATAATAAGCATGCTCCCAAACATCAATATTAAAAATAACCTCCATACCAAGAACAATAGGTGTATCTCCGTTTTTTGTTGTTAATATTTCTAATTCTTTCTTCTTATTTCTAACAAGCCAAACCCAACCGCTACCAAAAACTTTCATTCCTTCTTCAATAAATTTATTACCAAATTCTTTTATAGAGCCAAATTTTTCAATTATTTCTTTACTCAATTCCTCATTTATAATATTTTTGTCACCAACAGATTTCCAATAAATATTATGATTATAAACTTGTCCTGCATTATTATATAATACCATAAGTTCAGGCTTACCAAAACTTGCCTCAATAATATCTTCCAAACTCATATCTTGAAATTCTGTTCCTTTAATAAGTTCATTTGTTTTATCAACATATGCTTTATGATGTTTACCATAGTGAAATTCAATAGTTCTTTTAGAAATTATAGGTTCAAGTGCATTTTCTTTAAAATCTAAATTCATAAATTCAATCATTTTTTTCTCCATATTTTTTCAACAAACACTTTATTATTACTATTAAGTGATTATTTTTTAAAGTATATTTTTATTTTATTAATAATTGTTAACAACCTAATATCAAAGATTCACAAATAAAATTTATGTATTATTATACCAAATAACAATAAACAAAATGGAGAGGAAAGATGAGAGTTCTTTTAATTGAAGATGATTATGCCGTATCACAGAGCGTTGAAACCATCTTAAAAAAAGAAGGAATGGTTGTAGATACAACAGATGATGGAGAAGATGGATTAGATTGTGGTAAACTTTATGACTACGATATTATCATCTTGGATTTAAATTTACCAGGAATGAATGGTTACGAAGTACTAAAAAGTTTAAGAAATGCCAAAGTATCAACTCCTGTATTAATTTTATCAGGTCTTTATGAACCAGATAAAAAAGTTAAAGGTTTAGGCTATGGCGCTGATGACTATTTAACAAAACCATTTGACAAGAGCGAATTATTAGCACGCATTCAAGCTATTGTTCGTCGTTCAAAAGGTCATTCAAATTCTATTATTCAAACAGGTCTTATCGAAGTTAACCTCGATACACAAACTGTTAGTGTTGCAGGAAAAGACTTACACCTAACAGGTAAAGAATATGGAATTATGGAGCTATTATCTTTACGTAAAGGTTCAACCCTAAATAAAGAACAATTCTTAAATCACTTATATGGTGGAATAGATGAACCAGAATTAAAGATTATTGACGTATTCATTTGTAAACTCCGCAAAAAATTAGAAAAAGCATCAGGCGGAAAGAATTATATTGAAACTGTTTGGGGTAGAGGTTATATCCTAAAAGACCCTGATGAAAAGAAATAGTTTCAATAACAAGGATTAAGAGGCGGTTTCTCCCACACATTACAACCGCCTCTTAATTTTTTTAAACTACAAATCCTTAAAAATAGATAAAGCTAACATCAAAATCATAAACATAGGGACAACATATCTTAACATTATCAAAAAATATCTCACAAACCACTTAGGTACTATCACACCTTTAGCTATATTTTTCATAACTTGTTTCATACATTTATACCCAACAAATAACGCCATCGTAAGACTTACTATCGCTGTTAAATAAGTAGAAGCTACCCAGTCAAAAAAAGTAAATAAATCTTTGCCCAAAAGCTTAATATCAACAGCACCAGAAAACGAAAGAGTAACAGGAATAAAACCAACCAACACAAACAATAACGTCAAACCTAAAGCCTCAAATCTAGCACACTTAAATTTTGACATAAATAGATTCGTAACCGCTTCAATAATAGATATTGTAGAAGTAAGAGTTGCAAGCAACAATAAACAATAAAACAATATCGCTCCAACATTACCATATGGCATCTTAGAAAAAACTAGAGGTAAGCTGATAAATGTAAGTTGTGGTCCTGCTGTTGGCTCAATTCCTCCTGCAAAAATAGCAGGAATTACCACAAAAGCACTCAAAATCGCAGCAGATGTATCAAAAATTTCAATTTGTTTAACTGTATGAAAAATATTTTCCTTATCTTTAAGATAAGAACCATACACAAGCAATACCCCAAAACCTAAAGACAAAGAAATAAATGCTTGTCCTAATGCTACCATAAACACTTTTGCAAAATCTCGCCAATAAAAACCATCATCTTTAAACCCTAATATTTCCCAATTTGGAGTTAATAAAAATTTTAATCCGTTATGAGATTTATCCCAAAACAAAGATTGAATAACCATTAACAATAGCAAAATAAATAAAATAGGCATCAAATATACTGAACACTTTTCAATACCTTTTTTCACTCCTCCTAATACCACTAAAGCAGTTAAAAGCAAAAACATAAAACCCAAACCAAATTGAAAGGTAAAACTTTTAGCTAATATATCAAATCCTTTAACAAGCTCTTCTCCCGAATATGACAGCAAATCTCCACTCATTGCTTCTAATAAATAATAAACAACCCAGCCAGCCACAACAAAATAAAATGAAACTATCATCCATAAAGAAAGAAAGGCAACCCAACCACCAAAAAACTTCCAAACACCTAAATTTTTTGCTTTTATCTTATTTCCAATCGTCTCATATGCATCAACAAAACTACTTTTAGATGTACGCCCCAAAGCAATTTCTGCAACCATCAACGGATTACAAATAACTAGCACCGCAAACAAATACACCAAAATAAATGACAAACCTCCATATTCACCCACCAAATATGGAAATCTCCAAACATTACCTAAACCTATCGCAGAACCTGCCGCAGCTAAAACAAATCCCCACCTGCTAGAAAAACCTTCTTTTTGCATTTATAGTTCACCTCAAAAATAGTCCATCAATCTAAACATAATACGCTCTATTAGTTAAAATTTTGCAAAAAAATAAGAGGTAGTCTCTCCCACACATCAACTACCTCTTTCCCCTCTTGTAACAAAGTTTTTTTAAATTGCAAGCTTTTTAAAACAAAAAAGGCTCTCTCCCGAGAGCCTTCCGATTGTTTTTCATTGGTTTTTAAAGTCGTAAAGATTGGTCTTTACTTACTTTGAGGTATTGATATGAGTGGGGTTGCACCATCTCCAAGCACAATTTGAGGCATCTGGCCATTCCATTTTTGTACCCATTCGTACTCAACAAGACCTTTGTTTTTAGACAATGCCTCAGATTTAATACCCATAGCTTCAGCATCAGCTTTTGCAGAAATCAACTTTTGCTTAGCTTCTTCCTCTATTCGTTTGGTATTGTTAACAGCCTCTTGAGCTCGCTGGTCAGCAATAACCTTATCTTCAATAGACTGCTCAAACTTATCTGAGTAATCAATATCGTTGAATTCAAACGAAATATTCTGGAAAAATTCACTGTCTATTCGTTCTTGCAAAAGTGCGACAACTTCACCTCTTGCCTTATCACGATTAGATACCAAATCCTGAGCTTTCCATTTACCCACAACATCTTTTAAAACGCCATTGAGCACCGGTATAATCTTTTTAGCATGGTAGTTTACACCAACCTCTTCATAGAGTACATGAACATTTTCCGGATTGAGCTCGTAAAGAAAAGTATAATCCATATCAGCAGATTGAACGTCTTCAGTATAAGAAGATGTTTTCTGTGTCATCTCTTGTGTCTGAACGTTCATCTTTACAACCTCCGATATAAAGGGCCACTTAAACCCAATACCATTGGTAAGAGACACGTCTTCCACTTTATTGAGCGTTACTTTTACTCCTCGATAACCAGGATCAATAGAGTAAATTGAAAATGCCAGCAATACCAATACCACAACCACGCCTATAACAGGCAACAATGGAATAGAAATCTTTTTCATAATTTTTAGTTTTAATTAATAATAAATATTTTCGACTGAGAATATAACATATAGACAAAACTTTGTCAATACTTTTATTTAAAATATTTTTTCACCTCATTGATTGTCAAAATTTGAGGTAAAATCACCCCATCTTTGCCCCCTTTTTCATAATAAACATACAAAGGAACACTATTTCTACCATATTTTTTAAGTCCATCACTTATTTCTTTATCTTTATTTGTCCAATCTGCTTTAAATAATTTAACATTTTTATCTTTTACAATTTCATCAAACTTATTGGTTGAAAAAGTTGTTTTATCATTTAACAAACACACCAAACACCATTTTGCTGTAAAATTAATAAAAACTCTATCTTCATTTTCAAGTGCTTTTTCAATAGCTTTTTTAGAATAATCATTCCATTTTAATTCTTCTTTATACGCCTCTACACCAAACTGATTAAAAATCACCCATCCAAGCCACAAACATGTAAGTCCAATAGGTACAGCTAAAAATTTCTTTAATTTAATCATCCATTCGCCACTTTTAGGCAAATATTTCAAAAAAAACTCAGGCCTTAATTCTACTAAACTATAAGGAAGCCCATACCCCAAGCCCAGCGCCATAAATATAGCCCAATACTTTATCCCATCTACCATCATTGCATATCCAAGAGCTCCCCCCATAAAAGGACCTGAGCAAGGAGTTGCAACAATAACTGCAAAAAAACCCGTCAAAAAGCTATTGTTAAATGACACACTCGAAAGTTTACCACTTAATTTATCAGATATACGAATTTTATCTAGCAAACAAAGAAAAATAACAAAAAACAACAATAGCAAAACAATATTAAATGTTACCGATTGTAGCTGAAACCCCCAACCTAACTCTTCACCTTTACCTTTAAAGTAATATAAAACACCGCCCAATCCTACAAACGAGGCAATTACACCAATCAAATACATAAAAGAAGATACTTTTGATGCTTTATCTCTATTTTTTACCAAATAAAGCGCTTTCAAACTTAAAACAGGTAACACACAAGGCATTAAATTTAGTATAAGTCCAGCTAAAAAGGCAATTAAGATATAATAAATAACTCCATTTCCCTCATTTTCATTATTTATTGTTTTATGCTCAAATCCTTTTATTAAATTATTTTTATTTTCTCTTATTTCAAACCAATTATCGCCACATATAATAACCCCATTTACATCTTTAGGCATATCATCTTTTTCTTTATAACTAATAACAACACTACTACCATCAATTTTTACACTAGGGTTTTCAGAAAGCACCCTTTTCTTCATATATTTGCTTACAAACTCTAAATCAGAACATACATTTAAAACATTATCATCTAGCTTAAATTCAAAATGTTTATCTTCTTTTTTAACTTCAACAAGAACTACTGGCAAAAATTCTTTTTCTACTCTACTCAATATTTCAACAAATTCATTATTTACACTTTTATTATTATCAACTCTTAAATCAAAATTCAAACTTTGAGTTTCATCAAAACATTCTTCATTACATACATTGTATATAACATCCATTTTAACAGGTATTACATCACCAACATTGGCATTGTCTATTTCTAACTTAACTCTAAAATAAAACTCTTTTTCATACACATACGAAGTAATAATTTCATCAAAAACTTCTTTTTTAGGCTTAGAATGTACCTCTTCTAATACTCTATATTTAGGATTATCATAAAAATTAACACTAGTTGGCACCCCCACATCACCAGGATTATCCCAATATACATGCCAATTTTCTTCAATTTCACCTTTTAACAATAGCTCAACATTTTTAACATCTTGACTAATTATACTATATTCAGGAATAACTTTTAATTTAACAAAACCAGTATTATCATACAAAGCCCAAACCTTTGTACTCCAACACAAAGCAAACAAAAAGATGAAATAAAATATTTTTCTAAACATTCCCAAACCTTAAACTTCTCATCTTTTATATATAATTATCACTAAAATAAAAAACTAGCTATTACTTTAATTACCATCTAGGAACGTTTTGTCCTCTATTACCACTCCACTTGCGAGCAGGATATCCACCTTTTTCAATTATATCATATTTAGCAGGCAACTGAGGAATATCTGTAATCAACACATACCCTTCATCTCTAAACTTTTCAACACAAGCCTTAACATCTCCGCCATTTCTTTCCATACACAAAACAACTGTTCTTGTATATGGATGAATAAGCTCAACATCACCTTCACTTAAATTTACATCATTATAATATGTTGGCATAGGCTGAACACAAGGCTGATATGGCACCATTTGTTCATCACTGCATACTCGATTATTAGGACAAACTTTTAAGCCACCTTTTGTTAACCACTTGCTTTCAGACCATGTGCAAAGAACTTCTTTTTGTTCAAACTCCAAATACACATCATCATTTTGGCTTTTACACCCAAATAACATCAATAAAACAAAAAAAACAGCCCACAACTTCCCCAAATTAAGCATAAAAGTACCCTTAATTAAAATTAACCACTATCATTATCTTATAAAAACACTTTCCAAAATGCACCAAAAATAAACACCTTATAAACAAAAAAGCAGGTTTTTACACCTGCTTTTTTTATTACCATATTTCATTATACTTAAGCGTCGGATCATCTAAGCGTTGAAGATATTCTGAACCACTACTAACTGTTGCCTTATCAATATTGCTATAACCCGTTGCTTCTGGATTATATTGCAATACATGTTGTGGGTCAAACTCGCTACGTTTAAAGTAACAATAAACTGTTGCATGTCCTTCAAGAGTATTTGTAACAACAGGGAACAAGTTCCAAACATATCCACTCAATACAGCTCCACCAGTTGGATTACCTCCACCATTTTGAGTATTGTTAGAAAGAATATTATCTGTACCATCTATTCCGCTTCCTAGACCATCCCAAAATCTAGTATTATAAATAAATCCCATACGAGCTTCCCAATATTTATCATCTTTGGGCTTAAGAGATGTTTTTAAGAATGTTCCTTCTTGGAAATACAATGGCTCTGCCACAGTATAACTAGAACCATCCATATCAGTATACTTACCAACATTATCAGTTCCACTCCAAGACAAACTAGCCTTTGCACTACCATACTCATCAGACTCAGCCGTTAATCCCCAGAACCAACCTTCTAGCTTAAAGTCATTTGTTGCAACAAATTGAGAGAAAGTATCAGAACTTTGATAAATAGCATTCCAATTTAAGCTTTTTACTTCTTCCATTGTTGGATACACTAATCCACCATTTGTACTAGCTGCAGCTTTTAATATATTTGCCTGTTTATCACCCTCAATAATTTGCCATTTATGATTAGCGCTATCCACTGGCATAGCATGCCCTGCCTTACCTATTTGGAAAGAAATTGGTACAACCGTTGCAAGTCCTACATATTTTGGTGGACACATTGGAAAATAAATATTGCCTAAATATGGGTCAGCCCATTCCTGATTCTCATTAACTGCAACTCTACGTCCGCCACCTTCTACATAGTCGTTAGACACATTATATACACCTTTTAACACATAGTCTGGCAAAATATCGCTCAATCTAGCATTACCACGAGTTGTAAGTTTAATATCATGCATCACAGATGTATACGCAGGATTTACCATATATTGGTCATATCGAGCATCCGCTGCTGTTCCCCCAACATCAGGAACTACCATATCAGCATTAGAAACCAATCTATTTGCTTTAATATAGCCATAACCAGCATCAGCTTCCACCCTTCCACCTACAGCACTAGAATTACTTTTTTCTAATTCTATTGCACCACGACGAATATAAATAGACGTATCCGCCATCTCATCAACCAAACTAGAACCTTGAGTATCATGAGACGCAATAGTTAACAACGCAAAATTATCATCACCATTTGATATAAATTGTCCTGCAGAATCTTTTGCTAAAACTCTAACATAATCAGGATCAATCTCAAACATAGCTCTAGAACTATCTTCTTTCGCTGTATTATGAGAACCACTTGCAATATGAATTATATCATTACCTGTAACATGTAAACTACCATCAATCTCTACATTAGCCGAACTATTAGCCACAGCATCAGGATATACACCAAACACAGTCGAACTATTACTACCTTTTTGAACTTCAAAGTCTACATATCTAGTTCTAACAACATCAGCATCTGCATAAAACTGTGAATCCTCTACCTCATCATAAACAGTACTACTTGTCTTAATTCCAAATTTACTTGCATTTGCCTCAATTCTATTTTCGACACCTGCAAGATTATGTCCATATAATTTTAAAGCACCATTTTGAATATCTACCTTACTAGAAGCTGATATATCATATGTATACATATTAACACCAACGCCACCCATAATATATGATGAACCACTAACCCCTGTTGAATCACTAGCATCAGCTCTAAAGTTATTATATAAAGAACCAACATGTGTAACACCATGGTCTAACTGAACCCAAGCTCCTTCTGTATCACTTAACACTGCAACACCTGATGATGCAAGGAACATAACATCTAACCCATCACCATAACTATCTTGATTTTCCGTTGTAATTTTGTTTGGATCACGAATTACAACTCTTCCACCGCCAACTCCACTAGATTCTCCATATACATTAAGCCAAGCTGTCTTAGGATGTGCAGTAAAATCAGCCATATTTTTATATCCAGCATGAAGATTTGCCATACCTGCATCACGAAGCCAAGCTTTTCTAGCCCATAAGGTCTGGTCAACCCAAGCAGAACCAGCTACACCCAACGTCCATCCACCACGACTATATACACCATCTCCATGATTTTCACTAACATCTGTCATAGCTTCAGAACCCAAATACGTAGAGCCCAATATATCTGTAAATTTAGTTGTAACAGCTGTAAAACCATCCACAGCAGTTAAACCATTTGCACTTGCACCACCGGCAGAAACTCCTGATGACATTCCATGATTATCCGCAAACACTTGAAAACGCTTTCCATGTAAAGAAACCGTACTAGAACCTGTACCACTAGAACCACCAAAATCTGCATAAATCATTGCTTGTTCAGCATCTGTTTCGCCGACAGTAAATAAACTTCCACCTTCTTTTAAGATATTAACATAAGAACTATCATGATCACTACCACCAGCAGTTAACCAACCTCCTTCATCTGGTCCCATATATAACAAACCACCACCAGAGTTAATATGTGTATCAGAATGAATCATCGAACTTGAACTATCATCACTAGCATTGATGTACACAGAGCCACCTTTTTCTGCTATATACACATTACTACCTTGCTTACTACCAACTTTAATAGAATGTTGCTCACCTTCTGCCACACCTAAGAACATCGGATCTGTTGAAGAACTATCATCTGCACTACCTGCAACCATAAATGTATGCGTTGTACCTTCTTTTTGGGCACTCACAAATTCACCTATCAATTTAACTTCTGCATTTGTACCACTTACATCTCCTGTTGCATATACAATATCATATAAACCTTCTACGGCAGTAGAACCATCTCCATATGTTGGTTTAAATATCATCTCGGCTGTTGAACTTCCTGAACCCGTTATCTTAAAGCCTTCATTTAAAGCCGTTAAGTTACCATAAATCCACGCTGCACCATTGTTACGATATCGTCTAGCATTTTCAGAATCCGGTTCTTCATTATAATGAGGTTTACCAATATATAAGTCAGCAATATCAGGAGTGCACATTGAAGAGTTAAAGTTAGTACTAAATTGTTGCTCTCTATTACATTGACTATGCATCATTAATTTTCTAACGTTATAAATACCATAGAACCCCTCAAAACCTTTATAACCATCATTAGTTTCCTCGTGCCCCCCCATATAAAGGTCTGTAATCATTGTGTTATGAAACGCATCTCTTGGGTCATCAGGTGGTGTACGATATAAATACTTATCATTATCTTCTGTTGAGTTTTCAATTGGTTCATTTGCTGTAACAATTAAAGAATTTTCTGTCAATATAGAATTAGATATTCCTAAATCTTCAACCATTGAACTATCTAAGAACCACGCACCACCTGTACCTTGAGCTTCTTTTCTATCCGTAATTATACCACCATTTGCTCCCACTAAAGATGCGATTCTTGCTGCCCTTTTCTTACCAGGATCAACTTTATAAGGATACACAATATAAGAAACTAAAGTATTACCATCTCTATGTACATAAATTTGAGGGGTACCATAATTTCTAATACTGTCAGGTTTATAACCATATGGTAAAAAGCTAGAATATCCCTTATAAAAATATTCCCCACTTGCACCACTACTATCATCATCATACGCAATTTTTATAGTCGACTCACTTTCGCTTGACGTTTCCAACATTATCTCTAAAAAGTGTGTTGAAACAAGAGTTTCTATCACATCATTCATTGTACGAGCTTGTGACGCAGAGTTAATATCTTGTATTTCTTGCAAACGCTCTGCAGATTTTTTATACAAAGTTGGAGTAACAAGGGCTATTAACCCAAGCATAGCAATCGCTTCCACTAAAAGTGTACCGCGTTGCTCTGTTTTGTTAAAAAATTTCCTCATATCCAATCTCCCTATAAAAATTGTTTAATTGTAAATATACACCCCTTGTTGCACATATCATTACCATCTTTATCCCTAAAAAACTCTCGCTTAAACACTTCATTAGGCAAAGTCCATGCAGTTTTCTCTTTCATTGTTGAGGGAAAATAATCATCTAAAGCGTGCGTTTTGTACCACTCTGCCTCCGCATGTCGATACGATGGCAAAAAACGCATCCTCCCTCTAAATTGCCATGATCCATTTTTCCAACTGATAACCCCAACGTTATTATAAAATTCTCTCTCCTTTATCGCATTTGTAAAGTCAATACCTACCTCACCTGTTATTTTACCTAACCATTGAGCATCAACTTTTTTATAAGAAACTATAAACACTTCATTAGATGAATTACAACATGTACCTACAATTTGTCCTGGATCAGAAGGATCTGTTGCAACATTGCACGTTTCAACCTTTCCAAATTCTCCATCTGGACCTTGACAAAATTCGTACCCTTCAGAATTATCATCAGTACAACTCATATCCCTATCTAAACACACTATTTTTGAAATCATTTCATCATCACCATACAAACGTTTCCCCATTTGCATAATATTAGCTGATTCACTATCACTTGTTTTACGAAGATAAAATGTTTTTTCAACCCCTGTGCGTTCATCTTGATCATACACTAAATTTACGTCTTTTCCTTTACCTGATATTGAAGAGTCAGAATATATCATATCACCTGGCAAAATAAATAAAATATCATCTGAATAATCACCTTTATTTATTTTTGATACTAATCTTGTTACTTCTGAGTGATGGGCAATAAATCTTGTCAATACGGCCATAGCCTTTTTACGCACAATATCCCTATCATAATCAGGACGTGCGGACAAATTATATCCATATATTGCCGACATATAAGTCGCAAGTAACATCAATAAATACATAAAAAAATCTCCGACCACATATGTATATCTCCCCGATATTATACACTAAAATTTATTAAAAATCAACTAAAAAATAGAAAAAGACTGCCTTATTTACCTCTAAACAAGACAGCCCTTTTATTACATTTACTAAAAAGATTAACGCATTTGAGGATTATAGCAACTCATAACCAAATCCTCCTTTTTATAAAACACTTTATACATAGCATAAAGCAAAGATAAAACAATCAAAGCCATATAAACATCATACACTGGCATATAATTATTTAAAAACACCGTTACACTATCATTACCTGTTACCATATAATCAGTAAGCATTGTTAAAATAGCATAAATTACTGTAAAATATGGTATCCATCCAATAGAAGCTAAAAACACAGAAATTTTAGGGAAATTTTCATTCATTCTATGAACAAATCCCCATGATGCAACAAACGACATAGAAAGAGCAAGTACCGCAACCCAAAACAAAATATACAAAACACCACCTGTCGCATAAGCAAACTCTGTATTAAACATCGCTAAAATAAAAGCTAAAACCTGATACATACCGCCAAGTAGCAATAGTTCACTTTTACACATTTTCATCATATCCTCCTATTTTTATTATTTCACATACACATTTAAGCTTTTATTCTTCAAATCCAACCTCTACTTTGGGATAAAATTAAAATAATTAAAGCATTTTTAACCTCAATATGTTATCATAAAAGAACAATTTGGAGGTAATTATGTTAAAATTTTTAAGTATCACACTACTATCATTAATCATTTCTGTTAAAACGTCTATCGCAGATATTCCATTAGAATTACAAGAACTAGATTCCCTTGCAGACTTACTTCCTGAAAACGAATTTGATTTAAGCAATAACACAACAAAAACAAAATTAAGAACTCAAGAAAAGGCTATAATTCCCCAAATAACAGAAGCAATACCGGAAGCCGCCTCTTTTAACATAAATAATCCAGAGCAAGTTTTTTGCTATCATGTAGAAAAACGCCCCTCTGGTTATAAGGGATATACTTTAGGAAATTATGCCATCAAAGATTACTGTGGCGAATTAGATTTTGACCAAACCACTACTGTCTATGAAGCTCTATTCACAAGAAGCCCTAATATTATAACCACCCATTCAAACTGCAGAATAGAACCAAAAGTTATGTTACGCTTTTTAAGAGGGGTTGATTATACAGATGTTTTACTATCATCACCGTGCCACTCATTTACAATATTTTACGCAGGACGTTACAAATCTTTTAATGTTAAACAAGGAATAATTGATGATATTATTAGTCAATTTAGCAAAAAAACAGAAACTTTTCACTCTCCTGCATTAATAAAACAAACCATGGCAAATGCAGTTGCTAAAGACGAAATGCAATCTTATGAACTAGAAAAAAATCAAAAAAAATCCCCATCATTATGGAACAATGATGAACCTAAAGAACAATCAGACAATAAACCAACAAACACACCTACAAAAAAAGGTTGGGGTAAAATAAAACTCAATATGTAAATAAAACATTTTACTTGCAAAAAACAAACATTATGCTATAACTCTTTCAAAGTTTAACTTATTAACTTATAAAGAGAGATGTACTATGGCAGAAGAAATTAGCGAACAAAGACAAAGTCGTATTAATAAATTACAACGTTTAGAAGAAATGGGTTATAACCCATATCCTTATACATTTAAACCCAATGCTTTCGCCAAAGACTTACAAGAAAAATATAAAGATTTAGCAGCAGGAGAGCACACAGAAGACACAGTTACTGTTGCTGGCCGTGCTATGGCTGTAAGAAACGATGGCATGTTTATTGATATGAAAGATAAATCTGGCAACATTCAGCTATTCTGTCATAAATGTAATTTAGATGAAGAAAATTTAAAATTATTAAAATGCCTTGATATTGGTGATGTAGTTGGCGTAACAGGTTTTATAAGACGCACTCCTCGTGGTGAACTTTCTGTTGCCGCAACAAAATTTGATATTATTGCCAAATCTCTTGAACCATTACCAGAAAAATTCCACGGCTTAACAGATGTAGAAACACGTTATCGTAAACGTTATGTTGATATGATAATTAATGATGACGCTAAAAACGTATTAATCACTCGTTGCAAAATCGTTTCTGCTGTTCGTGAATTTTTCAATCAAAACGATTTTTTAGAAGTAGAAACACCTACACTTCACCCAATTTTAGGGGGAGCTAATGCAAAACCATTTGTTACACACTATAACGCATTAGATAATGACTTTTATCTTCGTATTGCACCAGAGTTATACTTGAAAAAGTTAATCGTTGGCGGCATTGATAGAGTTTTTGAAATTGGTAAAAACTTCCGTAATGAAGGTATTGATAAAAACCATGTTCCAGAGTTTTCCGCACTCGAAGCATACATGGCTTATGGTGATTATAATGATATGGCTGTACTTATTTCTAATTTATTACGTTTTGTAGTAAATAAAGTATTTGGCTCTGATAAAATTACCATCGGTGAACATGAAATAGATTTCTCAAAACCAATTCCCAAAGTATCAATTATTGATTTAATTAAACGTGAAACAGGTGTTGATTTCTTAAGTGTAGAAACTGTTGAAGACGCAAGAAAACTAGCATCATCAATAGGTGTAGAAACAGAACACTGTACTAACTGGGGTAAAGTGGTTCAAGAAGTATTTGATGAAAAAGTTGAACATACATTAATTGAACCAATTTTAGTATCAGATATGCCAAAAGACATTTCTCCACTTGCAAAAACTCATCGTGAAAACCCTCGTTTAACAGAACATTTTGATGTTTATTTACTTGCAACAGAACTTGGTTGTGCATATTCAGAACTTTCTAATCCACTAGAGCAATTAGAACGTTTCAAAAACCAAATGAAAGAACGCGACCTTGGTGATGATGAAGCTCAAATGTTAGACGAAAGCTTTGTTGATGCCCTATCTTACGGCTTTGTCCCAACAACTGGTATGGGTATGGGAATGGAACGTTTAGCAAGATTATTAACAAATAGTTCTACAATACGAGATGTAATTTTATTCCCAGCATTAAAAAAGCGTAGTTAACAAACAATCAAACAAAAAGGAGCTACATCGCTCCTTTTTTTTATAAAAGAATATTGACATTATAAGCTTTTAAATATACTCTCTGCTTGTTTATAAATTATTTAATATATAGCTTATGGAAAAAAAATTAATTGCTCGGCTCAATGAAATCGGGCTAGAAGTTGGTTACCCTTATGAGGTATTAAAAAATGGTCAATATCGTAAAACAGATACCCAAGGTATCAATGACGATGTTGCATTAGTTGTTTATGGTCCCGTTCAAACTGATTGCATCTTATCTGAAATGGCTCCCATGGAAGATAACAAAAGACAAGTTTGGTCACAATTATTCCCCAAGCGCCCATCTTTAAAAGATGCGGTTTTAACCCAACAAGAATTATCCAAATTAATTCTTTTTGGACACAGACATACTGTTGTGAACTATCTTGGCAAAAAAAATCTTTCTGAACGCACAGCAAGATTGCTCGTTGCACGAAATGATGACGAATTGCTATATAAAATTCGTACTCTCAACCTTCGCTTGCCATCCTCAATCGCAGTTGCAGCCATTCTCTACATGTCAGATGCTCGTTTTGTAAATTTTATTAACGAAGGCGCAAAACGAGGTTTCTACCAATTTTTACCTCAAGTTGAAGAAGTCCTTATCAAACAAGGATCTCTTACTAAATTCAAAGCTTATATAAAGCATTTTGGATTAAGAGAAGCTTCTGAACTACTTCTTGTAAAAACTGAAAACACAGCATTCTTAAAAGCTTACGTTGATGTAAGATATTCTCTCAACAAAAGTCTTGAAGAAGCAATGTCTGTTCAATCTCAGTACAAAAAAATCTATGAGATTTATCAAGAACTAAAGGCAAACCAAGAAGAAAAAAACACCAAACGGTAACAAAACCAAAAGCTCACCTTTCATCAATGAAATGGTGAGTTTTTTTATATATTTTTGAACTTTAAACTTGACTTTGTTCTTTATTTGTTCTAAAGACTTCACATAAAACCAATAAAAAAAGAGAAAAAAATGATATGTGAACTAAAAACTGTAGCCTTTAATGGCATAGAAGCACAAATTGTTAATGTACAAGTAAGTATAGCTAGTGGAACACCAGGATTTGTTATTGTGGGTCTGCCTGACAAAGCTGTTAACGAAAGCAAAGAAAGAATAAGGGCTGTACTTGCAACACTAGGTATTGATTTTCCAAGAGACAGAATTACCGTAAATCTAACCCCATCAGATATGCTAAAAGAAGGAGCTCACTATGATTTGCCAATAGCTTTAGGCCTACTAGGAGCCATGAAAATAATTGATAACGAGAGCTTAAAACACCATATATTTATGGGGGCACTATCACTTGATGGCAGTGTTGAACGCACTATTGGAGTACTTCCCGCAGCTGTAAAAGGTATTGAATTAAATCTTGGAATTGTATGCTCTAAAATTAATGAAAATGAAGCCTCATGGAGTACAAATCCTAATATCATACCAATCAATCATATTTTAGATATAATCTCACACCTAAAAGGCAAAACTCAAATCCCCTCTCCTAAACAACCACAAATAAATACAAATGAATATTCAATAGATATGGCAGACGTTAAAGGACAAGAAAGTGCCAAACGTGCAATGTTAATAGCAGCAGCTGGCGGACATAATTTATTAATGATAGGTCCTCCAGGTAGCGGAAAGACAATGCTTGCAGAAAGATTAATAACAATTCTTCCTCCAATGTCCATCAAAGAAGCCATAAAAACCGCAATGATACATTCTATTGCAGGTAGTTTTGATAACAATATTACTCTTCAACGTCCATTTCGTGCTCCTCACCATAGTGCATCAACTCCATCGCTTATTGGTGGAGGAAGAACAGGTATACCTGGTGAAATATCACTAGCACACAATGGTGTATTATTTTTAGATGAATTACCTGAATTTCAAAGAGCAACACTTGATGCACTGCGTCAACCTTTAGAAAACAAAAAAGCAATCATCTCAAGAGTACTTGCACATACAGAATACCCTGCAAACTTTCAATTAATAGGCGCTATGAACCCATGCAGATGTGGTTACCTTGGAACAAATAAAAAAATTTGCACAAGAGCTCCTAAATGTGCAGCTGAATATATAGGAAAACTATCAGGTCCTTTCCTTGATAGATTTGATATACAAATAGAAGTTCCAGCTGTTAACCCCTATGACTTAACCGACATAAAAAAAGGAACATCATCAAAAGAAATGTTAAAACAAGTAATAAATGCCAGAGAAATGGCACAAGAAAGACTTGATAAACTAGGCATAAAAAATATATATCTTAACTCCGAATTAAAAGGCGAAATATTAGAAAAAATTGTAGATTTAGATGAAGATTTACGTAAATTTACCGCATATTCCGCAGAAAAGTGCGGTTTAACCGCAAGAGGATTAATGCGAATTTTGCGGTTAGCAAGAACAATTGCGGACTTGCAAAATGAAAAAAAGGTGTCTAAAATGCACATAATGGAGGCTTTGTCCTACAGGCATAAGCTTTTTAAAAACCCATATTAGGAGATATAATAATATGT
The DNA here is from genome assembly GCA_017465945.1 of Alphaproteobacteria bacterium. Classification (GTDB taxonomy): domain Bacteria; phylum Pseudomonadota; class Alphaproteobacteria; order RF32; family CAG-239; genus CAG-267. Next base: position 74,789 of record JAFTVD010000001.1, read on the forward strand.
CAGCAGCAAACATTTTAAAAAAATTGTTTTGCGGATTAGTAGTTTTAGGCATCACCTTTGGTGCAACAATCACTATTGCCGCATCAGTTGACTGCCCAGATTGTCCACCTGAAAAGGATGGAAGCATTTTTCCTGGCGGTAGCTGTAAAAATTGTAACCAAGACAACGAAGTATTAGATAAAGATGGTAGCATTTTCCCTGGTGGTGGATGTGATAGATGTAAAGATAATAACATCAAAATCATTGAAGAACCCAAACAAAAAAGTTGCCCTACTTGTCCAACCCCAGAGTTTAAAACAAAAAATTATGTATTTGCTGCTCCTCGCTATAAAAGCAACGATATAAATCGCAATTGCTGTGATTTAGCACCATTTACATTAAAACATGTTGATTTTAAAATTAATGGTCAAGAAGGTTATACACCATATACAAATCATGTAGGTAACTACAGATTTCGTATTTTTGGATGCCGTAGAACAGATAAAAAAGCTATGTTAAATCACGGAAGAGTAATCCAAAAGAATATGGCATTTTATGATGTATTCAAAAAATCAGCAGACAAATGCTACAAAATTTTGGATATCCCAAGTGATGTATGTTTAGCTGATGAAGCTGTAAAACTTCCTGAATATGTTTTAACTGCTGAAATCACCAATTTCTTTATGAACATTTGCGATGAGCATGACTGGGAAAAAGCTAAAAAATTAAATCGCCGTAATGGAACAGCTGAAATGACCGTTACATGGCGCCTATTAAATTTAAGCCAAACAGAAGTATTCTGGAAAGGTATTACCACAGGTTATGCTGAAATAGAAAATGGTGTTCATGAAGCTGAAACAACATTAGCTGAAGAAGCTTTTGCTGATGCAACAGCACGCTTAAGTTCTCTTCCTGGTTTTGAAGCTCAACTTTCAATCCGTCCAACTGTTGAACAACTAGCAAGTGAACGCAATGCTTTAGTACAATTTGATGAGAAATTTAATCCTGGAAAATGTTACTTCAAAGAGGAAATAAAAGAAACTCATTCTTGTGACTATGCTCCTCAACCAAAATGTCCTGCTGTACATAAACCAGCGCTTGCACCTAAAGCACAAACATGCCCATGTGCAAAACCAGCTCCATGTGTTTGTAATCAACCTGTATGTTCTTGCCCAATGATGACAAGCTGTCCATGTGCTCAAGGCGAACCAAAAGTTGAAGAATTTGTTGACATCCAAACAAAAACTCAAACTATTGAGAAGAAAATCATTACAACAACACGTATTGAAACTCCTCAACCTGTTTGCCAACAAGTATGCCGTCCAGTATGTCAACCTCAAGCACAAAGACTTGTTTGCCCAATGCAGTGCGAACAAAAATGCGAAAAACCAAAATGTCGCAAAATTTGCACTAAAACTTGTGATGAAAACAATCAAAATTGTACAGAAGAGTGCGTTGAAGACTGCGGAGAACCAAAACCTTTACCTCAACCAACAAAAGTTGAACCTAAGGTAGAGGAGGTAGAGTACATTCCTGTAATTGAAGAAGATGGAGGCATTGAAGTTTCAAACAAAACCATTGAACCACAAATAATAGAAACAAGTGGAATTACCGATTCGCACCGTGTATATGAAAATTGCATTGATGAAAACGGTAATGTGATTTCAGATGGTTCTTGCACAATTATTGATGATAGTTGGGTTGATTTGGAAGGATATAACGTTGATGCAAAATTATGTATCGCTGATCGCCCTCCATACAAAGAACTTAGCCCTGAAAATATGTTAGAAATAAGAGGTTCTGTTGTTGAAATAGAAAATGCTAATGGTAAAAAGGGAATGGGATTAATTATCTCAGACTCATTTATCTTAAGCTCTGCATCATTAGTAAATAAGCTCAAAAATACTTATGATGTAAAAACAATCAACAAAGATACATATAAAGCTAAAGCTGTTAGAGTTAACCCTAGCAAAAACATAGCATTATTGCATCTTGAAAAACCAGTAACCTACACTCCATTATCACTCAATTTAGAGTTACCTGCTATTGATCAAGAAGGATTTATCTCTCTTGGTTTATTAGGAGAAAATCAAACTCCACAAAATTATATGGATGATAATGGTAAAATATATGGTTATCGTTACTCTGATAACTTAGGAACAGAAATAATCGTTGATACTTTAGTACAAAAAGTATCTCCAGGAAGCATCTTGATAGATAAACTAGGTACAATCAATGGTATATCAAGTTCTGCAAAACAAACTGACGATGGTATGGATTTGTTCATTCCAACAGAAACAGCTATCAGAAGTGTAGGCTTATCAATTTGTGAAAAAGTTTACGAAAAGAAAAGCCCATGGGAGAAAACAGTTTACAAACCTATAACAGAAAAAGTTAAGGTAGAAACTAAAGCTCCAGAAGTAATGGAAGAAGTTACTCGTAAATAAAAAAGGGGAGGGCAACCTCCCCTTTTCTTATAAAAACAATCTTTAATCAACAATTAGTTAATAATTTTAAATTATTTTCAACATAACCAAATACTATTTCTTTTTCAACCTCAATCAATTCAGACCTATCAAATGATTTCTCAATTTCTTCAATAACAAGCTTTTTCTTTTCAGCATTTTTTTCTTCACTTGCAATAAATCTATTTATTTTTGCTATTTTTTTATCAAGCTTAACTCCCCACTTAGCACTGCTATTAAAATCTAAATTACATATCACACCTAATTTAGAGCTCAACATATACCAAAAATCTATCCCATAAGGTTTTCTATACAATTCCCAAATTTTAAAATATAAATTATTTTCATTATACTCATCAACCATTCCATAAAGAGTAGAATTTATAACAATTCTTTTTATAAAATAAATTATATTTTTCCACCACCCATCAACTTCAAACCTTAATTTTTCTATATTTTCTTTTTTAAACGAGCCTGAATTTACATAATCTAAAAGAAGTTCTCTTATATCATCTTCTTTTTTCTTAGGATAATATTTTATCAGTTTTAAAATATGACTTTCAAATTTAGCCATCAACTCGATAATTTCTTCACTCAAACAAATCACATTTTCATATTTATTTATTTCCTCATAACAATTAACCATAATCTCTATATGAACAGATGTTGCATCATCAATAAATTCCTGCCTTAATTTCCTATTTTTGCTATTTAAAAAAGCTCGAATACTACTTTTTTTCTTAACAACATTAACTAGCTCATCATACCAATATATCTCAGAGATTTTATCTTTTTTCAAAACTAATTTTTTATTTTTTCTAGCCCAATCGTCAAAAGCATTTACCATTTTCTTAGCAATTTTACTTTCAACAGCATCTTCTTTTTTATTTTTTTTCTTTATAAAGCTAAATTTTCTTTTATTTTTTACCATTTACGGTCCCCATAACACCAACTAGAAACCTCTATAACATAATATAATTAATAACCTGTAAACATTTACATAAAACAAAAGCCTCCAACATGGAGGCTATATCAAATAATGGTAGGGGTGGTCGGACTCGAACCGACACGACTTGTGGTCACAAGATTTTGAGTCTAGCGCGTCTACCAGTTCCGCCACACCCCCGTGTCACATGTTAGAAACGTTTAGAACAAATTTTAATAACAGTCAATAGTTTTTTTTATTTTTTTTATTATAAATAAATAGAAGATTTGAAAATTATATGCTATAAATATAAAAACTTCTTATTGTAAGGATAACAATCGTGGACGAAATAGAATTAAATGCCCTCAATTTCTTAAAAAACAAAGAATACGATAAAGCTGCAAATTTATACTTAAAACTTGCATTAAAATATCCTTCAACAGAAAAATATTTTATCACCGCAGCTAATTGCTATGACGCAATTGGCGATAAAAAAACAGCTTTAAGTTTATATAAAAAAGCATTAGAAATTAATCCAGATTCTACCACCGCATTATTAAATATTTCTACAATATATTATGAAATAAAAAAATATGAAAAAGCATTAAAATTTTCAAACAAAGTTCTAGAAACAAAGCCTGATAATTTTTCTGCATTATTAAATATTGCTAACACCTATTATGCAAACAAAGAGTACAATGAAGCACTCAAATTTTATGAAAAATTGTATGAGCTAAACCCAAATTCATATAATGCTATTGCAAATATTGCTAACACTTGCTATAACCTAAATCAATTTATTAGGGCTATAGAATTTTCTAAAATGGCTATAGAAATGCGTCCCAATAGTGTTGAACCATATATTGTTGCCGGAAACTCGTATGCTGAACTATTAAAAAAAGATGACGCAGCCATATTACTAAAAAAAGCAGCCTCAATAGCCCCTAATTCTGAATGGGTTTGCAATTCTATTGCAAGTTTATTTATGAAAATGGGTAACTATAAACAAGGTCTTGGTTATGCGTGGAGACTATTTTCTCTAAAAAATAATATAACCGCAGATGACCATATTAATTTTGGGTACATACTATACGAAGCTCATGATGAAAAGCAAACCCAATTAGTTGACCACTACTTAACTCTATGGGAAGAAAAATATCCTCAAAATCCTATCGTTCATCATATTTGTTGTGCCCTTCGTAATGTGCAAGAAGTCCAAACCTCGGATCTCGAATATGTAAAAACATTATTTGATGGTTTCGCACCTTCTTTTGACAATATATTAACTGAACTTGATTATAGTGTACCACAAAGTATTGCAGAATTTTTAAAAGAAAACTTAAAAACTAAGTTATTCAAAAAACAACAAATATTAGATATTGGATGCGGAACAGGACTATGTTCAGAAGAATTAAAAAAAATATTCCCTAATGAAGAATATTACGGTGTAGATATATCTGAAAAAATGCTAAATGAAGCAGGCAAAAAAAATATATATAAAGAACTATATCAAGACGATATATCAAACTTTTTAACCAAAAACACCACTAAATATCAAACAATAATTGCTGGCGATGTTTTAACCTATATGGGCGATTTAAAACCACTCACAAGATTATTAGCCAAATCAATATCTTTTAATGGGTATTTATGTTTTTCTATATCTAAAAACACCTATAATAAAAACGAGTATTTTTTAACACCATCGGGACGTTTTGTTCACAATATATCATATGTAATGCGTCAGCTTAAACATTGTGGTTTTGAGGTTATTAAAACTGAAGAAAAAGTACTACGTCGTGAAGGTGCAAAAGACGTGATTGGCTACATCATCCTCGTAAAAAAGGAGCTTGAAGTCGTATTCGAGTAAATATATCTTAACGGCCACTATTCCTGACAGCATCAAGTAAAAGTAAACCACCCGCAATACCTCTGACAATTCTTTCTGTCTTTTTATTTCTAGGAGGAGTTACATGTCCATGTCTAGGATGAACCCCTCTTCTACTATATGTTGTAGCCTTAGGACATGCACAACGCCCATTATAAGCATGGTCTAAATGATTATATGGACTATCTCCATCATTATTACCAACTCTTTGCAATTTTACTACATCTTTTAATTCATATTCTCTTATTGCATTAAAATCATCTCGCATATTATTAGGCAAAATCACAACTCTATTTGGATCATCTATGTCTTTATAAGCACCGGCATATCCATCAAAACTAACACCATCGCCTACACGATTCAAACCTTTTGTCAAATCTAAATCCAATTCTAAATTTGATGCTCTTGCATACTCATTGGCGTTTGCATATTCCCATGGATTTCTAACAACACGACTGCTCATATTATAGGCTCTAGTATTATTAGTCTCTCTACCATTTAATTGCATTAGTTGTTCAAGTGAAATCTCTCTCACTTGACCAGTTGAGCCATATCTATTTTGCCCCGATATTTTAGGAGTAACAAATAGTCCCATCGCCGCAATCGTTGCTATTTTCAAAGCCCTTTTAATATCATATTTTGATACACGAGGAGCCTTTGCTCTCTTAGAGTTATTTTCCGCTTTAGATTTTTTATAATCTGCCTTTATTTCTTCTAATAATTTCTTTTTAGCATCTTTATCTGTATTACTCATAGCACTTCTCCTCTATGCTAATTACCTATATTTATCAATATAATACCATAAAAACACCTCTCTGTCAAATAAAATAAACAGCGCAAAATCAAAACATTAGCCATCACCTACATCATTTCTAACGTTTTATCCATATATTCTTTTAACACTTTTGCACTTTTTATAAGCTCATTTTTTTCATATTCCGAAATTGTCGGCATTAATATTTTTTCAACACCATTCTTTCCAATAATTGAAGGCATTGCATAGCATATATCATTAACCCCATCAATATAACTATCATGATGAGAACTTATATTCAATATTGCATGACTATCATTTAATATAGCTCTAACAATATGCAAAACAGCTGAAGCTATACCAAAATAAGTAGCCCCTTTCCCTTTTATAATTTCATAAGCAGAATTTCTAACATCATTATCAATTTTTTGCTTTATACTACTATCTAAAACAACATTTGTTTCTTTTGCTATACGCTCAACACATGATGTACCCGCAACAGCACCACTCCATAGTAAAACCTCACTATCCCCATGTTCACCAATAACATTTGCATGAATAGATTTTGAAGAAATCCCTAATTGCTTACCTAAAATACTCCTAAATCTTGCCGAGTCGAGCACCGTCCCTGTTCCAAAGACTCTATTTTTAGGAAAAAAAGAAAGTCTTAAAGCAACCTCTGTCATAATATCAACCGGATTTGTTGCTATAATTAATATAGAATTTGGAGCATTTTTTGCAATTTTAGGAATAATATCTTTAAATATTTTAACATTCTTATCCAATAAATCTATCCTTGTTTCACCTTTTTTTTGATTATCACCTGCCGTAATTATAATAACATCTGAATCCTTCAAATCCTCATATTCTCCAGCAACCACATCTCCACCATCACAAAAAGGCAAAGCGTGTGATATATCCATAGCCTCAGCCCTTGCTCGTTCTTTATCGACATCAATCAATATTATTTTTTCTGCAACCCCTCCTATTGTTAGTGCATAAGAAATCACACTTCCAACAAAACCAGCTCCAACAACACCTATTTGCATCATACCTCCTATGTTATTTTATGAAATTCACACCAAATATAATAGCTAAAATCCATAAAATAACCCCTATTCAACATAATTTTTAATATTTTTTACAAAACTTAAGTATTTGAAATATTTAAAAACTCACACTAAAACCATCTTAAAAAGTTGAAAAGTTAAAAAAAAAGCTTGTCAAATAAATAAATTATGTGTAGCGTTGCCTCAGACATTTAGTCTAAGATTTGTTTTAATATTTTTTAGAGGTTGAATTTAATGACTGATACCGCTGATCGTGTTAAGAAAATTGTTGCTGAACATTTAGGTGTTGAAGAAACAAAAGTAACAGATAATGCAAACTTTATTGATGATTTGGGTGCTGACAGCTTAGATACTGTTGAGTTGGTTATGGCATTCGAAGAAGAATTCGGTTGCGAAATTCCTGATGAAGCAGCAGAAAAAATTCTTACAGTTAAAGATGCTATTGACTATCTTTCAAAAGCTGCGTAAGTCTTTGGAATTATCTAAGTTAGAACTCGCTAAAAAGTTTTAAGCGAGTTTTTTCATATAAATTTATCTGTTAACACAAAAATACAGATATAAAAAAAGAGGTTATTTAATGAGAAGAGTTGTTGTTACAGGACTAGGAGTTGTTTCTCCTCTTGGTAGAGGTGTTAAGCATAACTGGGAATCTTTAGTAGCTGGAAAATCTGGTATCCGCCCAACACAAGGTATGGATTTAAAAGATATTCCTGTTACCATTTCAGGCCAAGTTCCTTTTGGTGAAAACGAACCTGATTTTAATCCAGATACTGTTATTGCCCCTAAAGATCAAAAAAAGAATGATAAGTTCATTTTATTTGGAATGGCTGCAGCAGATGATGCATTAAAAGATGCGGGTTGGGATAAAGAAACAGCAACAGAAGAAGAAAAAGAACGTGCAGGCGTAATGATGGGTGCCGGAATTGGTGGCCTCCAAGGCATTTACGAAAATGCAATATCTTTTAATGAATTTGGAATGAAGAAAATTTCACCATTTTTCATCCCTTCTGTTCTCATTAACTTAATTTCAGGTAATGTTTCAATAAAACATGGCTTAAAAGGTCCAAACCACGCATGCGTAACAGCTTGTTCAACAGGAACTCATGCTATTGGTGATGCTGCCGCAATGATTGCTCGTGGCGATGCTGATATGATGGTTGCAGGTGGTGCAGAATCTGCAGTAAACGTTTTGGGTATTTCAGGTTTTGCTCGCATGAAAGCTATCACATCAGACTTCAATGACACACCAGAAAAAGCTTCTCGTCCATGGGATAAAGGACGTAGCGGTTTTGTAATGGGTGAAGGTGGTGGAGCTGTTGTTCTTGAAGAACTTGAGCATGCAATTAAACGTGGCGCTAAAATCTATGCCGAAGTTGTTGGATATGGCATGTCAGGTGACGCATATCACATTACTGCACCTTCTGGTGATGGGGCATACAGAGCAATGAAAATGGCAACAGACCACGCTAAAGAAAACGGAGTCGAATTATCTGACATTGGCTATATCAATGCTCACGGAACATCTACTCCTGCAGGTGACGTTGGCGAAGCTCTTGCTGTTAAACGTTTATTTGGTGATGAAGGTATTAAAAATGTATCAATGTCATCAACAAAATCTGCAATTGGGCACCTTTTAGGAGCTGCTGGCGCTGTTGAGGCTGTATTTACAATTATGGCAATACAAAATCAAACATGCCCACCAACTTTGAACTTAGAAAATCCAGCTGATGAGCTAGAAGACTTTGACTTGGTTCCATTAAAGGCGAAAAAAAGAGAAATAAAAGCTGCTATGTCTAACTCGTTTGGATTCGGCGGAACAAACTCGTCTGTTATTTTCAAAAAATATAATGGCTAACATTTCAAGGTTATAAAATGAAAATATTAGGGCGCCTCCTTTTTGTAATTTTAATAGCATTACTTTTAGGAGGCGCTCTTTTTTATTGCATAAAACAAAAATTTGAAACCCCAATTACTATAAAAACGCCAATAGAAATAACCATTCCTAAAGGAACAGGTTTAAATAAAACAGCACAAATTCTAGCAACCAATAAATTAATAGATGATGCAAGATGGTTTATTTTATACGCAAGGATGAAAAAAATATCATCACAACTAAAAGCAGGTGAATACTATTTTAACAATACAACATCAATACAAAATATCGCCCACCGCCTTGTAAAAGGTGACACTATTGTAAGAAGTATAACTATCCCTGAAGGAAAAGCCCTTGTAGAAATAAAAAAAATCATTCAAGAAAATCCTTTCTTAAAAGATGATATAACCATAGACATACAAGAAGGTGAAATATTACCAGAGACCTATCATTTTAACCGTGGCACCACAAGAAATGACATAATACTAAAAGCTAAAAAGGCTATGGATGAAAAACTAAATGAAGCACACGCTAAACTTTCTCCAAACAGCCCACTAAAAAGTAAAAAAGATATCCTAACATTAGCTAGTATCGTTGAAAAAGAAACGGGCATACCTAGCGAGCGCAACCTTGTTGCATCAGTATTCATAAATCGCCTAAATATAGGTATGCGCCTACAAACAGACCCAACAGTAATTTATGCTGTAACCAATGGTCAAATGAACCTTAATCGTCCAATATATAAAAAAGATTTGGCATACGATTCTCCTTATAATACTTATGTATATCAAGGGCTTCCCCCCACCCCTATTTGTAGTCCAGGAAAAGATGCTATAAATGCTGTAATCACCCCTGCTGAAACAAACTTTTTATATTTTGTAGCTGATGGTATTACAGGCGGACATCGTTTTGCATCAACATTATCAGAACATAACAAAAATGTTGCATCTTATCGTAAATTAAAAAAATAAATATTTTTCATTTGACTTCTGTTTTTTTATAAAATAACTTGTCTTTGTATCAGTTGATTTCTGATATGAGGTTTAGAACCCTCTTATGGTTGTCTACAAAGATGTAAAACTACCTTTTTGCCTACGGCAGGAAGGTAGTAAAATAGGTTTTATAACTAATATACTACACTATTCCATAAATAGGTTCTAACTTCCTGCTATCTCTAATCAAGATAGCCATTTTTTTATACAAACCTATAATGGAGATATAATGTAATGATTAATTATAAACAGCTAAAAAAACAACCGCGTCCCCCTTTAAATAGACTTTTCGTATATTATATATAACCCAAAGTTTAATTTAGAGGAGATGGTTATGCCCAAAATATCTGTTTTAACTCCCATATACAGCCCTCAAGAACTTCATTTAAGAATAGCTATAGAGAGTATTTTAAATCAAACATTTAAAGACTTTGAGTTTATAATACTAAATGACTGCCCTGAAGATATTAAATCTGAAAGCATTGTATATTCTTATAAAGATGAAAGAATAATCTACCTAAAAAACGAACAAAATTTAGGCATATCTGCAAGTAGAAACAAACTAATATCATTAGCAAAAGGCAAATACTTAGCAATATTTGATCATGATGATATAAGCCTACCTTTAAGATTAGCCACACAAAATGAATATCTTGACACTCACAAAGACTGTGGAGTTGTTGGTAGCTTTTATACAACAATCTCCAAAAACAAAAACCAAATAAAAACATATCCAATAAATCATGATGAAATAAAAAAAGCTATGTTAAGTGGAATGTCCGTTCTGCATACATCTTTAATGATACGAAAATCGATATTAACAAAACATAACATATCTTACAAACAACAATTTTTTCCAGCAGAAGACTATGCTTTTTGTGGAGATTTGATAGATAAAACAACATTCCATAATATACCTGAAGTACTTGTTAAATATCGAAATCACAAACAAAACACTAGTTCAAAAAATTCTGAATTAATGCGCACACAAGATTTAGCTATAAAAAAAATATTACGCCAAAAACACAATAAACTCTGGCAAGAAATAGAAGTAAACAAAACCACAATAACTCGCTCTAAATTATTTAATATAATACCCACAATAACAACTAAAGAAAAAGCAAATCTAAAAAAATATTATCTTTTAGGTTTCATCCCTTTTTATACAACACGCACCAAAACCACTTATATTTAGGAGAAAAGAATGTTTGAAAACATTAAATTTTCAATTATTACCATTTGCTATAACGCAAAAGAAGAATTAAATAGAACCTTAAATAGTATAATTACCCAAACTTATAAAAATTATGAATGTATTGTTATAGATGGCGCATCAGAAGATGATTCCATCGAACTAATAAAACAACACCCTGCTATAACTAAATACATATCAGAACCAGATAATGGTGTTTATGATGCAATGAACAAAGGAATACAATTATGTAGTGGAGATTTTCTTATTTTTATGAACGCTGGAGATACGTTTTTTAATTCATTTGTGCTAAAAGAAGTAACAATAGCACTAATAAATAATCCCCAATGTCAATTTTTATATGGCGATGCCAATATAATACATGAAAACAACACTTCAACTTTTAGAGAATATTGTGAACCTTTAAGTAAATCAAATATTTGCCATCAAAGTATTTTTTATAAAAAAGAATTATTTGATAAATATGGTAAATACAACACTTCTTTCAAAATAGTTGGAGATTATGATTTCAATTTACGCCTAATTTATAAAAATAAAATTACTCCATACCATATAAATATACCAATTTGTAATTTTTATGAAGGTGGATTATCTTCAAATCCCAAATACTCACAAAAGCAAGCAAAAGACGCAAAATTATTAAATAAAATATGGAAAAATTACAATTCTATACCCTTATCACAATTTCCTAAAATTCAACATATAGATAGTTTGACTAAAATTTCCCTATCATCATATCAAGAAATAAATCAAAGCTTTCAAAAACGCCTAATTTATCGTTTAGGAGACAATGCAGGCCTCTTTTCAGAAATCAACAATATGATTTTTGCTATGATTTGGTCTCTTGATAAAAACATAAAATTTGAACTAAATTCTTTAGAATCAAACATAGGCAATCAAGGATGGAACAATCTTTTTCTCCCCTTTACAAATGAGACATCCAACAATTTCTTAAATCAACATAATCATCGCTATCAAAACGAAACTACAAATAATGAAATAATCAGCGAATACAAACAAAAAAATAAAATTAATTTTTTAACACAAGATATTTTTGAACATTTTTTTGAAAATCAAAAATTTATCAATAAAACATTTGATATAAAGCAATTAGAAATTTCAGGAAATTCTTTTGCCATTGCAAAAAAAATAGCCCAAATGATTTATAAATTAACCCCTAAAACATCTGAAAGTATAAATAAAATAATATCAAATCTAAACATACCTAAAAATTATATTTCCATGCAAATAAGGGCAGGAGATATAAAAAAAGAATGCTCATGGCGTCGCCAATCTTTATTAACTGTTTCGCACTACATAAAAAAAATTAAAGACTTAAATCTAGAAACTAAAAACATTTTTATCTTTACCGATGATTACCGCCATGTAAAAAAATTAAAAAGAAAATTAAAAAATTATAATATTTACACCCTATGTTCACCAAAAGAAAAAGGATTTAATTACGAGCATTTTATTGTACAATCAAATGCTAATCGTCAAAATGATATATTAAAAATTTTAGCCAATATAGAAATATGCAAAAATTCCTCTCATTTCATTGGCACAAGAGTATCAAACCCAAGTTGGTTTTTACGTTTAATAATGCCAGAAAACAACATATCATTTGTTGATTGCAACCGCTTATTATGGCAAACACAATATAATAAATTAGAAGAATACTCATCAACAAATAAAATTGAAAAAATAACTCTGTTTAAGATCATACCTTTACTAAAAATAATCCATAACCCAAATAAATTACGTATAAAAATTTTTAATATATTGCCTATTTACAAAATAAAGCGTAATAAACATTACTTATTTGGATTTATACCTTTTTTAGAAAAGAAAGGAGAATTTTAATGCCTCCAAAAGTATTTGTATCAGGTTGCTTTGATGTATTACATAGCGGTCATATTCGTTTTTTTGAAGAAGCTTCCCAATACGGAGATTTATACGTTTCTATCGGTTCTGATGAAACCATAAAAAAACTAAAAAATAGAGAAACATTATATAATGAAAATGAGCGTCTATATATGGTTTCATCTATAAAGTATGTTCATAAATCCTTTATAGCCAAAGGTTCAGGCATTTTAGATTTTATGGAAGAGCTAAAACAAATTAAACCAGATATATTTTTTGTAAATTCCGATGGCGACAGTAAAGAGAAAAGGAATTTTATAGAAAACTTAGGTATCAGATACATTGTTTCAAATAGAATACCTAAAGAACTATTACCTATTCGTTCAACAACTTCAATTAGAAACATCTTAAAAAAATAACCATTATTTTAAACACCTTATCAACGGATAAAAAAAATATACTTTACATCTTAAAACTTTCCTTTTATCATCACAAAATAAAGTGATCCGGAGGGTAAAAACGTGAAAAACACTATAGCTTATTTTATATGCTCGATTTTAGTTGGTGCTATTATTTTTCTAATAGGTTTAACAATCCAAAAAACTAACATCAATTTAAGCATGGCTAATATTACTTGTTTTTCATTTCTATGTGCAATCCTTTGCTATAGTTTATTACACCCATCCATACGACAAAAATTAAAACATTATTTTGCCGATATTGATTGGGCTGAAGCAACTATTAATTATTATCACTCAATCCCTTCTATATATCGTAAAAGTTTTTGGATATCTTTTATTTTTATAAATCTTGCCTTTTTATTTCATACTATCAACTTTATGTGGGGTGCATATGATTGGGGCGCTATCAGAACAACAGTAGATACTTCTGCTAGCATAAAAGAAGGTAATTTTGCTTCATTTTTATTACAAAATATATTATTTGATGGAAAAATATTACCAATAATAAATAACTTATGGTCCTTTGTTGGTTTAAGCTTAGGCGGTATTCTTTTATGTATATATTGGAAAATGCCACAAAAAACCCATGTTTTCGTAATAACAACACTGTTTTTTTCAATAACCCCATATACATTAGGATGGTTATATTTTGCACAAAACACTTTAGGAAACTTATGGTTGCCAGCAATCATTTTATCTGCCTTAATATTAAGCCAAAAAGAAAACTCATCTCTTAACAAAAATTATATAAATAATCTCTTTTCAATCGGCTTGTTTATTATTGCTTTAGGAACATATTTTCCATCCATTAGCTTTATCGCAATAGCTATCCTTGGAAAAATCTTTCTAACAGCTTCATTAGACCAAACATCTCTAAAAGAAACATTTGCAAAAGAATTACAATGTTGTGCTAACCTCATGGCTGCATTATTAATATATATTTTTGTTATTATCTTATTAAAAAATAATAACAATAACCCTATTATGGGAAATGTTTCTTTTTACGATATAATAATGAATATTCCATTATTAATATCTTCAACATTTACCCAATTTACAACACCATTACCTTTCATTGATATAAGTTATAAATTATTTAATTTATTGTTGGTATTAATAGCAATTTTTAGTTTGATAAACAAAACTACAACGAAATCAGCAATCATAGGTCTTTGCTTAATACCAATAATTCTTATATTTTCTAAAATAGCAGTTTTGTTTTATAATAATCCAACAACTCCACATATTGCTCGTATAGATTTTTATAGCATACCTTTATTTTATACCCTAATGTTTGCAACACTTGTAAAAATCAATACGGAATACCTAAAGCGCATAACATACACTCTTGCTTGCTTAATCATCTTTATGAGTTTTGTTAGAATATCATATGCTCTTAAAGTATGGAAATTTGGATGGGACGCAGAAACTAAATTAGCCGAACGTATTATCACTCGTATGGAAAAAATGCCAGAGTTTGATATTTCTCGCCAGTATAAACTACTTCAAATTGGTGAAACAAGCTTACGTAGTAAATACTACATATCAAAAAACAATGAAGCACCAAGTAATGAATTACTTAATTTTGCATATTATAAATCAAATAACGCAAAAGACGCATACAACTTTTTCTATCAAGCAGATTTTGTTTCTGCTAATGCCAACCTTAAAGAGGCTATAAACAACTACAAAATAAGAGAATACATATTAAACAATGCTCGCCCATGGCCAGCAAAAGAAAGTATCTTCATTACAGATGATTATATTGTATTTGTATTAGATGAAAAAGCTTTATATCAAATGCAACAATTCATCATAAAAAATTAAAAAAACTCTTGATTCTTATTTTATTATGCTATATCTCAATATTCAATGTGCGGCCATGGCGGAATTGGTAGACGCGTAACGTTGAGGTCGTTATGAGCTAAGCTCGTGGAAGTTCAAGTCTTCTTGGCCGCACCATCTATAAAGAGTCGTTGAATATTATTTATGGAGGTTCAATTTATGCTAAGAATTTACAGAACCGAAGATAACGGCAAATTAACTAAATTAAAAAAGAATAAAATCCTACCAATGACTTGGTGCTCTCTTGTAAATCCTAATGAAGAAGAGCTATTACAAGTTTCAACCAATTTGCACATTGACTATGATTTATTAAATAACTGCTTAGACGCAGATGAACGCTCACGCATAGAAACAGATTCTAAATCATTAGCAATAATCATAAATTTACCTCTATTAGATGATGAAAACAACTTTGACACACTACCATGTGGTTTAGTAATAACTCCTAAAAACTTAATTACAATTTGTGCAAGAGATAATCGTGTATTAAATTCTTTTAATCGCTCAACAGCCAATACATTTAATACTCGTAACAGAACCCAATTTTTATTAAATATATTATATCGTTGCACACAATTTTATTTAAGATATTTAACTATAATTAATAAAAGAACCGAAGATATAGAATACGCTCTTCGAAAAACAACATCAAATAAAGAGCTTTTTGAATTAATGGAAATACAAAAATCATTAGTATATTTCACAACAGCTCTAAAAGACAATCACCTAGTTCTCTTAAAATTATTAAGAATGCTAAAAGGTCCAAACCTTGCAAAACTCGTAAAGTTTAACACAGATGATGAAGAGTTACTAGATGATGTTATAATTGAAAACAAACAAGCTATCGAAATGGTAGATATGCACCGCTCTATTTTAGAGGGAATGATGGATGGTTTTGCAAGTATCATTAATAACAATGTAAATTTAGTAATGAAATTTTTAGCGGCCATAACCATTATTTTATCCATACCAACTATGCTCGCAAGCTTTTGGGGAATGAACGTCCCTGTGGCATTTAGTGGTAACCCAAATGGTTTTTGGGTTGTTATAGGTATGTCTGCAATAGCCACCATTGCTACCATAATTTATTTCAGAAAAAAAGGTATGTTTTAAGATAATATATATTTACATCTCGAGTTTTAATAATTCAAGTTTGCGAATTTTATCTCTACATTCCATAGCCTTTTCAAATTCCAAATCTTCTGCCCATGCACGCATTTCTTTTTGAAGCTTCTTAATTTCAGTTTCAATATTTTTAATTTTAGAAAAATCAATATCAAGAGATGATTTTTTCTTTGTCTTCCTATTATCATCATCTACTTCAGTCATCGTCATTAAAGTATTTGAAATAGACTTTTTAACGGTTTGAGGAATAATACCATTAGCCAAATTATACTCTTCTTGCTTCTTACGACGTCGATTCGTTTCATCTAATGCCATTTTTATTGAATCTGTTATTTTATCTGCATATAAAACAACTCTCCCCTCCGCATTACGAGCAGCACGACCAATTGTTTGTATCAATGATCGATATGAACGTAAAAAACCTTCCTTATCAGCATCTAAAATAGCCACCAATGAACATTCTGGAATATCAAGACCTTCCCTTAAAAGGTTAATTCCAACCAACACATCAAACACACCTTGTCTTAAATCTCTAATAATTTCTATACGTTCTATCGTATCAATATCAGAATGAAGATATCTAACTTTAATTCCATTATCTCTTAGATAATCTGTCAAATCTTCAGCCATTTTCTTTGTTAATGTAGTAACAAGCGCTCTCTCTCCTTTTTTTATAACTCTTTGACATTCTGCCATTAAATCATCAACCTGAGTTTCAACCGGTTTAACAACGCATTCAGGGTCTGTTAATCCCGTAGGTCTAATCACTTGTTCTGCAAAAACACCTTTACTTTGCTCTAATTCCCAATCTCCAGGAGTTGCAGAAACAAAAATAGTCTGTCCCCTAAATTTATCCCACTCTTCAAATTTCAAAGGTCTATTATCAACACAAGAAGGCAATCTAAAACCATAATCAGAAAGCGTAGTTTTTCTATTTCTATCTCCCCTATACATAGCTCCAATTTGTGGCACCGAAATATGACTTTCATCAATAAATATCAAACTATCTTTTGGGAAATACTCAAACAATGTTGGAGGAGGTTCACCAGGATTACGCCCTGTTAAATACCTAGAATAATTTTCAATTCCTTTGCAATGTCCTGTCGTCTCTAACATTTCTAAATCAAAATTTGTACGTTGCTCTAAACGTTGTGCTTCCAAAAGTTGATTATTATTCTTAAATTCATCTAAACGAATTTTCAAATCTTCTCTTATGTGTGTCATAGCTTGAGAAAGAGCTGGTCTTGGTGTTACATAATGATTTGCAGGATATACTGTAATTGCTTCTAAATCTGCAGTTTTTTTACCTGTTAACACATCAAACTCTACAATTTTCTCAACCTCATCACCAAAAAAAGAAATCCTCCACCCTCTATCTTCATAATGCGCTGGAAAAATATCTAAAGTATCACCCTTAACTCTAAAAGTAGAGCGAACAAAATTAACTTGATTACGCTCATATTGAAGACTTGCTAAATTTTTATGAATTTCCCCCTGCTCTATCACATCACCTACACTAATAGAAAAAGCCATAGAAGAATACGATTCCATACTACCTAAACCATATATACAAGAAACCGAAGCCACAATTATCACATCTTTTTCTTCTAACACATTTCTTGTCGCACCATGTCTCATTCTATCAATTTGTTCATTAATAGATGAATCTTTTTCGATATATGTATCCGTTTTAGGAATATAAGCCTCTGGCTGATAATAATCATAATATGAAACAAAATACTCCACATGATTATTAGGAAAAAACTCTTTCATTTCTGCATAAAGCTGTGCTGCCAAAATTTTATTTGGCGCCATAATCAAAGTTGGCTTTTTCATTTCTTCAATAATTTTAGCCATAGTAAAAGTTTTACCGCTTCCGGTAACACCTAACAATACCTGATTTTTCACACCATTCCTTAATCCATCACAAAGCTGTTTTATTGCCTCTGGTTGATCCCCCGATGGTTTAAAAGGACTTACAACTTTAAATTCATTACTCATAGTTTATAAATATATTCCAACTTCCTAAAAAAAGTCAAGATAACCTAAAACAAAATATATTGGATAAGATAAAAAATAGTTATGAATTTAATTTTATATAACTAGAATAAAAACAAATAGATGGAAACGATTATGCATAAAAAACAACAGACCTATATTTCTCAATATATTATATGGATTTTACTTATAACTTCCGCTATATTGCATTTTTATAAACTTGGTAGCATTCCTTCCGATATAAATCAAGATGAAGCACTAACAGCATACAATGCTTTTAGTTTATTAACTACAGGAAAAAGTGCTTTCAACAATACAAATCCCATATATTTAATTGGTTGGGGAAGTGGAACAAGTATCCTATATGCTTTGCTAACAAAATTATGTTTTTTCCTTTTTGATATTAGCATTTATACCGCTCGTTTACCTAATGCTATTATGGGCACCATTAGTTGCTACGTTTTTTATCGACTATTAAGATTATTTTATAACAAACAAACAGCTCTTATAGGACTTTTTCTTATAGTAATCTCCCCATGGAATATTATGACATCACGCTGGGGATTAGATGCCAACATAGCTCCAAGCATCAACTTAATAAGTTTTTATTTTTATTGTAAATCTACAAAAAAATCTCAATACTTATATTTGTCATCTATTTTTTACGCATTAACAATATATTCATACGCCACCTATTGGCCCTATCTTGCAATCATTTATCCTATACAACTAATTTACTTATATAAAACATCTAAAACCAACCAAACAACACAAAATATTTTATATAGTTTCGCCTTATTTATACTTCTTATATCCCCAATACTATATTTTATCCTAGTAAACTATAACATACTAAATGAAGTAAAATTATCATGGATAACCATCCCAAAACTTCCAGCATGGCGTATAGATGAGCTCGGAATAACTGACATAAAAACCAAAGCATTAATGTTATTTAATATATTAATAAAGCAAAATGATGGCTGGCCATCAAATATGTTACCAAACTATGGATTATTCTACCTATTTTCACCAATTTTCATCATTACAGGGCTATATTTTTTATTTAACAACACCAAATCTGATTATAAAAATAAAAAATTCTCTTTTTCTTTTATAGTATTAACACAAATAATTGTTGGAATAATATATTCTCTATTTTTATATTCATTTTCAAATCGCATAAATTTCCTTTATATTCCTTTCTTAATATCTTTAACTATCACCATACAAAAACTCGTAACATATAAACGAGTATTTTACACAATAATCGCAATTTATATTTTACACTTCATATTTTTTATTCATAACTATTTCACCCATTATAATCAAAAACTAGCCCAAAACTATTTATTTAGTTTTTCATATGGTATAAAAGATGCTCTACAAAAAGCAGAAGAATGGCATCACAAAACAAACAAATCTATATACATATTAGGCGAACCATATATATACCCTAAAGTACTATTCTTAAATAAAATACCACCATATATATACCAAAAAACAGTAACTTGGTATAATTACCCAAGCGCCTTTATGCAAGCAAAGTCATTTACCTATTATCATTTTATAAACACACCAAGCGAAATTCCTGATAATCAAATATATATAACCCACACTAATCAAAAAGATTACTTCAATACATATACAACCTTTATTTATGGTAATTACATAGTAGCCACAAAAGAATAAATAGGAATATAATAAATTATCACTAGACATTTAAACAAAGATTAGTCATTTTATCCGAGTACGTATTTTTTAAGGATATAAAATGACTGATAATTTAATTTATGCCCCTTTTGAGGGAATTTTACCATCAACTATTTTTGCAAATCTTGTTGTTGCTCCTCCCTATGATGTATTATCATCAAAAGAAGCAAAACAACTTGCACAAAATAACCCATATAGTTTTTTGCATATCTCCAAAGCAGAAATTGATTTTGATGATAACATATCTCCTTATGACGAAAAAGTATATCAAAAAGCATATGAAAATTATCAAACATTGCTAACTAATTCTATTCTCCACACAACAGGAAAACCTTGTTTTTATATATATCAGATAAAAAACGATAATCATATTCAAACAGGGCTTGCAGTCTCTGCTTCTGTAAAAGCATACCTTGATGGTAGAATAAAACGTCACGAATTAACTCGTACCATAAAAGAAAATGACCGTATAAAACAAATAAAAACAGTAGGTGCACAAACAGGACCTGCGCTTTTAATAAACAAAGAAATCCCTATAATAAAAGAACTACTAAAAGGCATAACTTCCACTTCAAATCCTAACCTATCAGTAAAAGATAATAACAATAATATCCATAGTTTGTGGATAATAGATAATGAAGAAAAGATAACCCTAATTCAAAATGAATTCCAAAAACAAAATTTAGCCTATATTGCCGACGGACATCATCGCTCTGCTGCCGCATCAAAACTTGCTATTGAAAATAATACCACAGACACAGCACGTTTTCTTGCTATTACTTTTTTTGAAGATGAAATGGAAATTCTTGACTATAATCGTGTTGTTTTTGACTTAAATGGTCTATCAATAGATGAATTCTTAAATAAATTAAAAACCAATTTTGAAGTAACTTTAGCCACTTCTCAAAAACCAACTAAAAAAAGAGAATTTACTATGTACCTAAATCAAACATGGTACAAATTAAATTATATCGGACCATCTATAGATTCTGACCCTGTATCTAAACTTGATGTAAGTATTTTATCAAAACTAGTATTAGATGAAATATTAGATATAAAAGACCTACGTAATTCAGAACGTATAGATTTTATTGGCGGTATTAGAGGACACACAGCCATAGAAGAAATGACAAATACCCACAATGGTGTAGGATTTATGATTTACCCAACATCTGTTAATGAACTTTTAAATGTTGCTGATAATAATATGCTTATGCCACCAAAATCAACTTGGTTTGAACCTAAACTTGTTGATGGTATAATATCAAAATCTCAAATAGACGAAATTTATGAGAAAAAATGTGCTTGAAAGGATTTTATAAAAGGTAAAATAAAATGGATAAACAATATATTACTTGGGAAGAAATCAAACAATTAAGCGATACATTAGCTGATAAAATCAAATCACATTGTCAAGATTTAGAAACAGCCACCATTGTAGCTGTATCTCGTGGAGGATTAATACCTGCTCAATTAATTGCATATAAGTTAAATATAAGAGATGTTAGAATTATGAAATTAATTTCATATAACTCTGATAATTCTCAAGAAAAAATTAAAGACATCTCAACAGACCGCCTT
Source organism: Alphaproteobacteria bacterium (assembly GCA_017465945.1). Lineage (GTDB taxonomy): Bacteria > Pseudomonadota > Alphaproteobacteria > RF32 > CAG-239 > CAG-267. The sequence continues at coordinate 96,534 of JAFTVD010000001.1, forward strand.
TTTGATGGCGACAATGTTTATGTAATAGATGACCTTGCAGATAGCGGACAAACAATCACTTACATAAGGCAAAATTTCCCAAATGCAAATATCTGCACATTGCTAACTAAAGATTGTTGTAATGCTACTCCAGATATTTGTATCAAAAAAGGTATCAAAGGAAACACTTGGATTGTTTTCCCTTGGGATGAATAGAGTTTTTTGTTTAATCTTAAATGAAAAGCATTGCAAAAAAGTTTTTAATTAGTAATTTAAATACGTAATCTTTAATTAAGGGGATATATATTATGAATACAGCATTAAAAGCATTATCTGTTATTGCTCTTTCAGCTTTAACCGCTGGTGGTGTTGCATATTTAAGCAATAACTGCCCAAAAAAGAGTGCCAAACTCCAAGAAACAATTAACACTCAAATAGCTCAATATATTGAAAAAAATCCACACATAATATTAGAAAAAATAGCTAAATCAGAAAATTTTGGAAACACAATCAAAAGTTTTTCAACATCAAGCGAAGAAGAAGTAGCTAATATTGTTACATCTTACATACAAAAAAATCCAGAATTACTTGGCGAATACATCAGAAACAATGCCTCTCACATTGCTAGTTCTATATTAGAAACAGAAGAATTTAAAAACTATGCTCCTTCAAATACTCAAACATCTAATGAAGAAGCAACAACCGAATCTCAAAATGATGAAAACAAAATATATCGTGATAACTGGGAAAAATTAAGCCAAAATGATATTACTCCATATATCGGCCCCAAAGATGCAAAAGTAACAGTTGTAGAATTTTTTGATTTTGCATGCGGACATTGTAAATCTTTAGCCCCAGTCATTGCAGAACTTGCAAAAAACAACCCTGATGTTAAGTTTGTATTTCAACCACTTTATTTCATGAGTGATCATTCTAATTACGCATCAAGAGTATCTTTTGCAGCATTTCAAAAAGGCAAATTCCTTGAAGTATTTGAAGGCGTAATGACATTACCAAACCTAACTGAAGAAGATATTAATCAAATTTTGGTTGACGAAGGTCTAAATGTAGATGAAATCAAAACAATGACAGAAGAAAAAACAATTCGTCGTGGTGTACAAGATGTAGATGCTCTATCTCAAGTACTAGGAATTAATGGAGTACCAATGCTAATCATTAACGGCGAACCATTCTATGGTAGATCATACCAAGATTTACAAAATAAAATTAATTCATTAAAATAAAGTACAAATAAAACTTTATTTAACCACAAAAAAAGCAGAGAAAGCTTGAAGGTATACCCCTCATCTTTCTCTGCTTTAATTTTAGTTAGCCTTAGTATTCCCGCTGTAGTCTCTTGATTACCTTCTTAGGAAAATTTTTTACCATTTCCCTAAACGCATCTAACGTAACACCCAAACTAGCAACCAATGTATGTCTGGTTACAAGTTCGTCATTCTGTACAACAGAATTTAATGCTCTATATTCTGCACGAAGATACCAAGAATAATTTCTACAGAAACCTCGATTCTCGTAATGAATACCAAGAGTGGGATACAGAACATTACCCCAAGACTGTATCCAGCCACCATCATGAATAGGACTATCAGTACCATAGTATTCGAACCCAAATCCTGCAAATACCATCAGACGGTGGCAGTCAAACCTGTCAAACTCGAAAGGCTTGTAAGCAGCCTCGAATTGAGAACTAAATGTCCCATACTCCTTGTCAGGATGCTGAGAAAATTTAGAAAATTTAGATGTTCCATACTCTGCCTGAGCTGCAAGGTACCCCCAACGTTGAGAATATTCTGCTCTTAAACCTACAACAGGTGATGCTAGGTTATCAGACAATTTATAGCCACCATACACTCCAAACGAAAATCCATAGCGATTACGACTACAAAGGTCAACAGGCATGCCATTCACCACCGCCACATAAGCATCACGGTCTTGATCGGAATTCTTCTTTGCTATATTCATAGTCTTCAAACTATTCACATAGAGATTATCCGATAAACCAAGAGGCTTATGAGTTCGCCAAGAACTATCCTTCAAAACATCGGACAATACCTCAGGTTTATGAGAAGATGAAGCTACTCTTAACTCGTTATTTTTATAACGAGTTATTTTACTACCTTCTTTGGCGTAAAGGTCGTACACGTAACAGATTGTATCATTTAACGAGCTTTCGTTCGTTAAAAGCATGATACTGTCTTCAGTTTCTAACATCCTGACAATTTCTTTATTGCTCAAGCTGTCCGTTATAAAGACATACTCTTTCTGGTTAACTACAACAATGTCTCTCTTAACTACCTGTGCATTCATTGCTACTGTCACAAAGCACACAACAGCCATTACGGCTAGTCTTTTAATCTTTTTCATAATCTTTTTCTTGTTTTTTATGTTTTACAATATTAATTTCACACAAAAAACATGTTAAATTATTTCAAAGATACTATGTAACAAGGGCTATAAGACCAACTTTCCATAATAACTCTAAAATAATTAAACATGTTTTATATTTTAACATTCCAACTATAGCATGTTTTTTTTTATTTTACAAGCTTTTTTTGTCAAAATTTGCCAAATAGACTCGAAAAATCAAAATTTTAAACAAAAAGCACTGTATTTTACAAAAAAGCATCTATTTATTAATAAAAAAATATTTACATTATAAGATACTAATGATACATTCCTTATAGCAAAAAAAGGATAAATTATTGAGCAAAAAAACTAAAAAATTACGTTTTATTTCATTATTTTGGGATTATGTTAGCGCATTATCCCTCATTCTACTTTTAATGCTTTTTTGGAAACTGGGAAAAGGCCCAATAGAAGTAAACTTTTTACGCCCATACATAATTCAAGCCCTCACCAACGACACATCATCATATGACCTTAATGTTAAATCGGTTAATCTTGAACTAGTACACTCTGTACAACCAATTAAAATTATTGCAAAAGATGTATCATTCAAAGATAAAAATGATAATTATGACATTAATGCCCCAAGATTAGCATTATCTTTCTCCACAAGAGCTCTATTAAAAGGATTATTAGCCCCAAGCTCAATAAATATTGAAAATCCTAAAATAAAAATTACAACTTTTTATAATATAAAAAAAGACACATCAACACCTTCGCAAGATTTAAACGAAATTAATCTAAAAAAATTAGAATTCTATTTTGAACAATTTGAAGACTTTATGGAGCGCTTTAATTCACCCGAAAAATTATACCTAGAAAGCTTTATCAACCAAATAAATATTTCTAATGCAGAAATATCAATGACAGAAGCAGAAATTGGTCGCCAATTTACTTTTATCAATGCTAACTTATCATTCACAAGAGGTCTTACAGATATAAAAATAAAAGCAGACAGCGCTGTTAAATTTTTAGACCGAGTATCAGGTTTTGATACAAGTTTAAAATATAGATTATTAGACGATGAAATAACATATAAACTAAATTTTTCAGACCTTGTTATAACAGATTTATATAATCTAATTGTTCCCATAAAAAAAGATTTACAATTTGTAGATATTCCCATAAACGGACAAATTGGTGCTGTTATTGATTTTGGTAACGTATTAAAAAATAAAGATTCATTTGCTGATAATATCGGCTCCAACATAAAGGAAATCAATTTTTCTATTGAAGGTGGAAATGGTAAAATTGGCTTTTCAGATGATAAAAGTTTTGATTACAATGTATCATCATTTAATCTAAATGGTAGTTTGCATGGCCAGTTTGATAAAGTAGATATTAAAGATGCCTCATTTGATTTTAATGGCAAAAAAGCAATTCTAAGCCTTTCTGCCACAGGATTTAAAGAATATTTCCTAAAAAATAACTTAAAAGATTTTAAATTAAAATTTGGCGCAAAACTTGGCGCTTTTGATATGAATGAATTATCCCACTTATGGCCAAAATACTTAGGTGAAAAAGCTTGGTCTTGGTGCAAAGAAAGTTTATATGGTGGTTCAATATCTAATGGAGATTTTATCTTTGAATTTGGATTTGATGAAAACAAAAACTCTTTCACATTACTAAATCTTACCGGAAAAGCAGAAATAAATGATGCTAACATTCACTATCTAGAGGGAATGCCAATCATCAAAAATGTATACGGAACAGCTATATTTTCCCCAAATAGAATAGAGATTTTAGTAGATAAAGGTGTATCAGATAATGTAATTCTAACTGATGGAAACATTATTCTCTATGATTTAGATAAATATGATAACTTTATAAAAATTGACTTAAAAGGCAATTCAACAATCACAGATGCACTAAAACTCATAGACAACGAACCATTAGGTTTTACCAAAGAAATGGGCGTAAATCCAGAATTAGTAAGCGGTGATGTTGATATAGACCTAAAATTAGATTTTGAATTAAAATCAAATTTATCACCAGAGGAGATAAAAGTAGAAGTTAATGGCAACCTAAAACAAGTAGAATATCTAGGTTTAAACGATAACAAAACTTTCACAGCTGATGAATTAACATTACACGTAACAGATAAAGGATTTGAGCTAAAAGGCATAGCAAAATATCAAGATATTCCATTAAACCTAGCCTTAAATGAAGATTTCAATGAAAAGAAACATAAAAGCAAAATAACTGCCGAAATAAAACTAGATGATAGCATATTAAAAAAATTAGGCATAGATGCAAGCATTTTATCAGCCCCTTATTTCACAGGATCATCTGAAATAAAAGCCACAATAACATTTTTAAATAACGGACAAATAGAACTTTTTGTTGATGGCTCTCTAAAAGACACAGCTATCGATTACGCATTTTTAGGATTTGCTAAAAGCAAAGGGGAACCATGCCATGCCAAAGCAAAACTAATAATTAACGATAACAAGATAATAAATATACCTGATTTTTCACTAATAAAGTCAGAATTTAAAGCTTCCGGCAATATAAAAATGAACGAAAAAGGATTAATAAAACTTATAGACGTAACACAAATAAAATCACCCAAAACATTTGCTAAAGCTAAAGTTGAATTTTTCTACCAACCAAACCTAAAACTAAAAGCAACTGTTAACGGGGATTCATTTGATTTAACAGACTTCTTTGACAAGAAAAAAACATCAACCAAAGAGACATTAAAAAAGAAAGAAAAAAGCCTAAAAGACCCATTAGAAGACGTTATGGATACAGATATAGTAATAGGGGTGAATAAATTATGGACCAATGAAACAACACCTATAACAAATTTTGCCGGAAAAGCAGAATTAAGAAATGGTATTGGCGTACATCGCATAAACATGATTGGCAATTACGCACACAGCCGTGACGTAAAAATGAAATTAGACTTCGAGCCAAGAGGACAAGAATATGTTCTAACCATCGATTCGAATAATGCAGGCGCAACCCTAAAAGTATTGCGATTATACGAAAATATGAAAGGCGGAAACTTAAAAATTGAAGCCAAAAGAGATAAATATAAAAACTTCAAAGGGCACGCAAAAATGCGAGATTTCTCACTATCAAACACTCCAATTTTTGCAAAACTATTAAGTGTCGCATCACTTACGGGTATTGTTGATATGTTAACTGGAGAAGGTTTAAGATTTACCCACCTAAATGCACCCTTTAGTTATACTTTTTCAACTAAAAATTTAGAAACAAAAGACGCAAGAATGTTTGGTCCTGTATTAGGTATAAATTTAAGCGGAACATATAACCTTGTTGATGAATTGATAGATGCCACAGGAATGGTTATTCCGGCATATGGTCTAAATACATTTATAGGAAACATACCTATCGTTGGTAAAATACTAGCAGGAAAAGACGGCTCAGTATTTGCCACCAATTATAGTGTAAGCGGAAATACCGAAAAACCTGTCATTACTATTAATCCGCTTTCTACATTAGCACCAAATTCAGTAAAAGAACTTTTTTCTACAGGAGAACAATAATGTTAAACAAAATAGGAATCGACTTTCATGGAGTTATTTCAAGCTTTCCAGAAATATTTAAAGAATTTTGTAAGGAAATAAGAAAATGTGGAATACAAGTTTATATAATAAGCGGAGGTCCAGAAAAAAAGATAATCTCATATCTACACCAACATCACATAGAATACGACCATGTATGGGGAATACTAGATTATTATGAACAAAAAGGTCATGTGTCATATTTTGATGATGGAAGTTTTCAAGTTGCAACAGAATTATGGAATAGAGCAAAAGCCGAATATTGTGCAAAAGAAAATATAGAGTTTCATATAGACGATTCTAACATATATGGTAAATACTTTGTAACCCCCTATTGTAAATACGATATAAATAACGGTGTTTGTGAATTAAATTCTGGTCTGCAAATAGACTTCAAAGACCCAATAAAAGCAGCCGATGAAGTTGCAAAATTTATTCTAAATAATACCAAGTAAAAAAAAAAGCTCTCTTAAAAAGAGAGCTTTTTTTACATTAATCTGCAAGAGCTGGTAATGGTTTATAATATTTATACCACAACCTTTGCAACATGTAGAACATTTCTGTTTTTGGAACAACTGTACCCAATGGTTTTTTAGATGATGCAAAATGAATAATTGTTGCTCCATCAAAAACATCTTCATACGATTCCCAATTTCTACCGTAAAATTCTGCTAAAACTTTTAACTCATTATGGTCAAAAAAGAAATTCATAGTGTTATTCTCAACATCAAGTAAACTCACATCATTCCCAACCACAACATTAAAAGCATCTTGATCCATATATGTACGGAAATTATTATTTGTATATTCTTCTAACTTAAGAAGTAATCCATCATTTCTAATTTTTGCTAAGTTCATAAGCATCACACCAGAGTTAAAATAAAATCCTCTTTCTTCAAGATTTAACTCAACAACATGACCATTTTCAAAAAACCAAGATGGATCTTTTACTGCTGCCAAATACTTATCATCAATATTTGTTTGATACAAACTATTCAAATCATGCAAAATCAAAATATCACTATCAACATATAATACTTTATCTTTATTTTTCAAAACTTCTGCAATGTAATATTTTAATAAAGATGTTTTAGATACGTGTGTATCCCTGATATAGAATAAATCAATTTCTTTTTGAGGTAAAACAGATACACTAACATTCTCACCTTCTAATGCTTTTAACGCACTAACATCATTTTCAGAAACATCTAATGTCATAACATGAAAGTTATATTTACTCTCTTTACACTTTGTTTCTTTAGCTGAATTAATTGCAACCCTAGTAAAATCCATATAATTAGCATCTGTAATCAATACAACATCAACTTCACCATTAACCCCTTCACAATTTTGAGGTGTTAATGGCAAATCAAAATCATACTCTTTCTGTTGAGTTCTTGCTTCATTATGCGTTTTAATATCTTGAGCGTACATTTGACTTTGTTTATTTGCTTCTTGTTTTTCAATATATGAAGCCAAAACTAATAAACCAACAACAATAGCAATCATAACATCAGCTACAATCACCCATTTCATTCCTTTATCTTTCATAATAAACTCCTAAATCTAAAATTATGAGTTAATAGTAGTAAAAACATGTAAAAATATAGTTAATTAAAAAAAATATGGGGCAGGAAAACTACCCCATACTTAGCTATTTTTACCAATAATTACAAATCAAAATCTGTAACACCTTCAAATGCCAATTCATAAAGTTTTTTAATTTCTTTAATCAATGGATATCTTGGGTTACTACCTGTACATTGGTCATCAAAAGCAAGAGCTGGTAATGTTTCCATAGCTTTCTTAAAGTCTGCTTCAGTATATTCACCACGAATAGCAAACCATTCTCTAATAGAAGAAGGAATACCAACTTTTTTCTTCAACTCTTCAACACCTTTGATTAAAGCTGTAACTTTATCATCATCTGTTTTTCCTTTGAAACCCATCGCCAAAGCATATTCAGCATACATAGCTTTTGCATTTGGGAATTTATATTGAGGAAATGCACATTGTTTAGTTGGTTTATCTGTCGCATTATAACGTATAACTTGAGAGATAAGAAGCGCATTAGCCACACCATGAGGAATATTAAATGCAACACCCAATTTGTGAGCCATAGAATGGCACACTCCTAAAAACGCATTTGCAAATGCCATACCAGCTATTGTAGATGCAGCGTGCATTCTTTCTCTAGCATAGGCATCTGCTGTTGCATATGATGTTGGTAAATAATCAAATACCAACTTACCTGCTTCAACAGATAAACCTCTTGTATATTCTGTAGCCATTGATGACACATATGACTCTATTGCATGAGTAAATACGTCAATACCAGAAGCAGCACACAATCCCTTTGGCATAGATAATACTAATTGACTATCAACAATCGCCATATTTGGTGTTAAAGCATAATCTGCAATCGCATATTTAACCCCTTCATTATCATCAGTAATAATAGAGAAAGGTGTAACTTCAGAACCTGTACCAGAGGTTGTTGGAATAGCAACCATATATGCTTTCTCTCCTAATTGAGGGAATTCAAATATACGTTTACGAATATCCATGAATCTCATAGCCAAATCTTCAAACTTAAGCTCTGGATGTTCATACATTAACCACAAAATTTTAGCAGCATCAATCGGTGAACCACCACCAAGAGCAATAATAATATCAGGCTCAAATGACGATAAGTTTTCAATCGCCATATTAACTGTTGTTAAATCAGGATCAGGATGAACATCTGAGAAAATCTTATAAGTAATACCAATTTCATCTAAAACATCAGTAACTCTCTTAGTATATCCTAAATCAAACAAAGGCTTATCTGTTACAATAAATGCACGTTTTTTACCCTTTAATTCTTTTAACGCTAAACTTAAACATCCTGGTTTGAAATAAATTTTTGGTGGAACTCTAAACCATAACATATTTTCTTCGCGTTTTGCTACACTTTTAATATTCATCAGATGTTTTACTCCTACGTTTTCACTAACTGAGTTACCGCCCCAAGAACCACAACCTAAAGTAAGTGATGGCTCTAATCTAAAGTTATAAATATCACCAATAGCACCTTGTGATGATGGACAGTTAATCATAACACGACCTGTAATCATCAAGTGACCATAATATTTAATTCTATCATCATTTTGCTGATTTGTGTAAAGTACAGATGTATGACCACGACCGCCAAAAGAAACAAGATCTTTTGCCTTATTAGCACCTGTTTCAAAATCTTTTGCTTCATACATTGCAAGTACTGGAGATAATTTTTCAGCAGAAAATGGCTCTTCAACTCCAACCTTAGAACACTCTGCAATCAAAGCCTTAGTCTCTTGAGGAACTTTAACTCCAGCCATCTCTGCAATTTTATATGCACTCTGACCAACTATTTGAGCATTTAAATGTCCGTCCACCATAATAACTTTAGAAAGCTTTTCTTTCTCTTTTGATGTCAAGAAATATGCGCCACGTTTAATAAATTCTGCTTTAACAGCTTCATAAACATCTTTAACAGCAATTACAGATTGCTCTGATGCACAAATCATACCATTATCAAATGTCTTACTCATCAAAATAGAAGAAACAGCCATTTCAATATCTGCAGTTTCATCAATTAATGCAGGAGTATTTCCAGCTCCAACACCAAGTGCTGGTTTTCCAGAACTATATGCAGATTTAACCATACCAGGACCACCTGTTGCTAAAATCAAGTCAGCACTTTGCATTAAATATTGAGTTTTTAAAATACTTGGCTCTTCAATCCAACCAATAATATCTTTTGGAGCCCCTGCTTTAACAGCTTCTTCAAGTATAATACGAGCTGTCTCAATAGTACACCCTTTAGCTCTTGGGTGTGGCGAAAAGATAATACCGTTACGAGTCTTTAATGCTATTAAAGATTTAAATATTGTTGTTGATGTCGGATTCGTTGTAGGAATAACACCAGCAACAACACCAACTGGCTCAGCAATCTTAATTAAACCATTTTCTTTATCTTCATCTACAACACCACAAGTCTTAACATTTTTAAATTTATTATAAATGTATTCAGACGCAAAATGGTTCTTAATCACTTTATCTTCAACGATTCCCATACCTGTTTCTTTAACAGCCATTTCAGCTAAAGGAATTCTCAAAGAACTCAACTTCAAAGATACTCTTCTAAAAATATAATCTACTTGCTCTTGAGTAAACTCCGCAAACTTTTTCTGTGCCTCAGAAACCCTAGCAACAAGCTCATCAATATATTTTTTCTCTTCATCTTCGGTAACAACTACCTTGTTATCTTTTGCCATAGTATTTTTCACTCCATAACAATTAATCACTATTGAGCATAATAGTATCATTTAAAAACTTAACAAGCCGTTTAAAACACTAATTAAAACAATAAATATTTCGGATTATTACGATTCTATATACAAAAAACAGTAATTTTCATAAAAAAATATTAAAAAAACGACAGTTAACTACCGATTTTTACTACAATTTTTTAAAAATTTTAAAAAAATTAAAAAAATGTATTGCAAAAATATATAACTGAGTATATACAATATATAGTAGCTAAAAAAACTACGAGTCAAGACGTCAGAAATCTTGCAAGCAATCGTCAAGCTAAGACGCTAAAATTGCAGGTCTAACTTTTATATGTTGGACGGATGTCGACGAATAAGAGGTAACTCAAATAAGTCGAGCCGATATTGCTTGCGGTTTCTGAACATCCGTCCGCCTTTTTTATTCCCTTCAAATATTTTAATATCCAAAAAATCAAAATTGCTATTGAGTTTTGAGTATAAGTACTCTATATATATTACCACATAATTTAATTTTATTATCTGTTAGGATGTATTGATTAATGAAACAAACAAAGAGTATTATTTTTTGGCTTATAACATTTCTTGCTTTAAGCATCTTATTAAATGGTTTTAATCCAGACGCTAGACAATCTTCGTCCAATAAAATAGCCTTTTCTGAATTTATGAATAGTGCTGAAGAAGGACAAATAAGTAATGTTACCATTATTGGTAATGACATATATGGTACATATACAAATGGTGCAAAATTCAAAACTTATGCACCTTTTGACCCTAGCATGGTTGAAACCCTAAGAAAACAAAATATTCAAATAGAAGCAAAACCAATAGATACATCAGAAAGCACTTTCTGGGGTATAGTAATATCTTGGTTCCCAATGCTCTTATTAATTGGTGTATGGATATTTTTTATGCGTCAAGCCAATTCTGGCAACAACAAAGCTATGAGTTTTGGTAAATCACGCGCAAAACTAATAGAAAACACTAAAAAAGTAACATTTAAAGATGTTGCGGGCGCTGATGAAAGTAAACAAGAACTAGAAGAAATAATAGATTTCTTAAAAGACCCACAAAAGTTTCAGCGTTTAGGCGGAAAAATACCAAAGGGTGTTTTATTAGTAGGCCCTCCAGGAACAGGTAAAACATTACTTGCTAAAGCCGTAGCAGGTGAAGCAAACGTACCATTTTTTTCTATCTCTGGTTCAGACTTTGTTGAAATGTTTGTTGGTGTTGGAGCTTCTCGTGTTCGTGATATGTTTGCTCAAGCTAAAAAGAACGCTCCATGCCTATTATTTATTGATGAAATAGATGCTGTTGGTCGTCATCGTGGTGCAGGACTTGGTGGTGGAAACGATGAACGTGAACAAACATTAAACCAACTTCTTGTTGAAATGGATGGATTCGATGCAAATGAAAATATTATTTTAATTGCCGCAACTAACCGTCCTGATGTTTTAGACCCTGCCCTTCTTCGTCCTGGACGTTTTGATAGGCAAGTAACAGTAACAAACCCAGATGTAAAAGGTCGAGAAGAAATCCTAAAAGTACATACAAGAAAAGTACCTTTAGGAAAAGATGTAGACTTAAGCATTGTTGCAAGAGGCACCCCTGGATTCTCTGGAGCAGATTTAGCTAACCTTGTAAATGAAGCGGCTCTTCTTGCTGCACGTAAAAACAAATTAAAGGTATCATCTTTAGATTTTGACGCAGCAAAAGACAAAGTCTTAATGGGAAATGAACGTAAATCCATGGCAATGGATGAAAAAGAAAAAACTCTTACAGCCTATCACGAAGCAGGTCATGCAATCTGTTCTCTAAACGTAAAAGATACAGACCCTATTCACAAGGCTACTATTATCCCAAGAGGACGTGCACTTGGTATGGTTCAACAGCTTCCAGAAAAAGATAAATACTCATATACTCGTGTACAAATGTTATCTCGCTTAGCGATTCTCATGGGTGGACGAGTTGCCGAAGAATTAAAATTCGGATATGATGCTGTAACATCAGGTGCTTCTTCTGATATAAATGCAGCAACCAACCTTGCTCGAGCTATGGTAACTGAATGGGGAATGAGCGATATTCTCGGACCGATTCGTTATTCTGAAAACTCAAATGAAGTATTTTTAGGACGTTCTGTAACTCAAAATCAAAATATGAGTGAAGAGACAGCTCGTCTTGTAGATGCAGAAATAAAACGCCTAGTAACAGAAGGTTATGAAGAAGCTAAAAAAATCCTAACCAAACACAAAAAAGATTGGGAAACATTAGCTTTAGCTCTTATGGAATACGAAACTCTTACAGGTGATGAAATAAAGGATGTTATCAAAGGAAAACTCATAGATAAATCCAAAGACGCTCCTGTACCAGAAGAAAAGAAAACAAAATCTTCTGTTCCAGAGTTATAAAAACACTAAAAAGAAACCCGCCGGCCTAGCCGGCGGTTCTTCTTTAACGGCTATAAGCCTTTAGCACTGGCAGCCCCTGAACGGGGCTACCAAGCGTCTGCCAGACGCAATATGTTACTACTTACCCGTAAACGGGTCATTTAAATCC